>NZ_JAGJEK010000011.1:0-178031 GCF_018101015.1 Pseudoalteromonas sp. MMG005
GTGGGACTTGCAAGCCAATTAATGAGTCGAACTATCGAGTTAGCAAGTACATATAAAGAAGCAAGAGACATTTTTTTATCTGCGCAAACTCAATTGCTGAGTTTTTATCAAGGCTTAGGCTTTCATGCGATAGGTGAGTCATATTTAGAAGATGGTATTGCGCACCAAGATATGGTGCTCAAACATAAATGAAATATGCTTTATGTCTTTCATAATTAAGGTGCTGTGCTCAGCACCTTAATTATGATGTTTGTCAAATCTATAAGGAATGAATGAACACTAAGGCAATGGCCAATGGGCAAATGAACTTAATGTACCAAGGCCAAACTTTCCAAAACCAACTAGCTGCAATGTCAGGGCTACCAGATTCAATTTCTTTAAGTAACGCACTGCGGTTCCAGAGCCAGCCTACGAATACACAACAAAACATGCCTAGTAGTGGTTGACCAAACTGTGTCGTAGCACTGACCACTAAGCCAAATAAGGTATTGAAGTTAAAAATGATGGTAAAGCTGACAATGGTGATCAGTACACCAATAATCCATGTTGCTTGAATGCGTTTTAGTGCAAACTTTTCTACGGCGTAAGACACTGGAGCTTCAAGCATTGAAATAGAGGAAGTCAACGCTGCAATACTCATCAATGCAAAGAATGCAAACCCAACAAATAGCCCCATTTGTCCCATACTGCTAAATAACGCAGGTAAAACTTGAAATACCAAGGTATCTTCAGAGAGTAGAGAACCATCGGCAGCGAATATTTCAACCCCTTGCGCCTGAGCTACATACATCGCTGGAATAATAAGTAATCCCGCGACAAAAGCAATGAGAACATCGATGAGTGTTACATAGGCGCCTAAAGATACTAAATTTTCTTTTTTACTAATGTAAGAGCCGTAAATGATCATGACACTAGTGCCAAGAGATAGAGAAAAGAAGGCCTGGCCTAATGCGCTCACTAATAAATCAGGGTTTAAAATGGATGAGAAATCAGGGATCAAATAGGCTTTAAGACCATCACTCGCGCCATCTTGCATTAGTACGTAAACGATAAGCAGAAATAGAATACTAAGCAGCGCAGGCATTAGCCTTTTTGACCACTTTTCAATACCGTTTTCGACTCCTTTACTGATAATAGAAATTGTCAAAATGATAAAGAGTGACGTAAAAATGAGATCTCGGTTTAACGACTGTGTGTTTAACCAGCTGGTCACATTGGTTGTACCGGTAAGCTTAGTCAAGGGTTCAAGTGTTGCGCTGAACATCCATCCAGCAACGATTGCGTAGAAGCTGAGAATTAGACCCGCACAAATAATACCGCCGAACCCGACGAAAAACGCGAAGCGTTTATGAATGGGCCTATCCGATAATTTTTGCAATGAAGATACCGCATTAGCTTGGCCGTGTCGGCCAATAACGAGTTCAGCCATTAAGGCTGGATATGCGAGACAAAAAGCCAGAATTAAGTAGACGAGCACGAATGCGGCACCACCGTTGCTCGCTGTTTGTGTTGGAAAGCCCCAAATATTGCCAAGACCGACAGCTGAACCTGCTGCGGCCATAATGAAACCAAAGCGAGAGCTAAACTCTCCGCGTACACTGCTCATATTGTTTATACTTCTCTATTTTTATAACGGCGCCCACAATTTACTGTAATTAATAGTAAATAAAAAGTGCTAATTACATTGAAACTACCATGATCTAGAACAAAAGTAGATAGTAGCGCATACTGTAATGTTTAAGCTGCGAAAATCTGTGTTTCAAAATACATAAAAATGTTTATCTATCATTGATTTGAGCTGTTGCTGAGAAGTGGGTGTTGAAGTATATTTACACTGCTTTATTTGGTTTACAGTTGATACTTAATGTGAACTTTGCGCCACCAAGTGTCTCAGATTGTGATACTGATGCTTTACCGTGATGCCAGTCAACCACTTTCGCAACGATTGCAAGGCCTAATCCGTATCCTTTCTCATCACGGTTACGGTGGTTTTGTTCTTGGAAAAATGGACTAAATACTTTGTGCCAATTATTTGGGGCTATACCAGGCCCGTCATCTTCTACGTCGATTAATATTAAATGCTCATGTTGTTGTACTCTGACCAAAATATTACGCGATGCAAACTCACACGCATTACTGAGTAGGTTGGTAATGGCACGCGCGAGCCAATGTAAGTCGGCATATAAGTATACTTGCGGGTCAACATCGTAGCTTCCGATGAGGTCAGCTTTAGTAAGCTTTGGTTGTATTTGGTCTATGAGTGCAGCTATGTAGGTTTGTGCCTGTGTCGATTCAAAAGTCAGCAAATGTGCTTTTTGCTCAAGTGTTGCAAACGACAAATAGCTTGCCAGCATGTCCTCCATTTGATCTAGATCGTTTTCCATACGTACTAAAATAGAACGAACTTGATTTAAATCCGGTTCCTCTATGGCGGCGTCTAATCCAAAACGCAAACATGCCACAGGCGTACGTATATCGTGGGATAAACTTGATGCCATGAGCTTATTTTCAGCAAGCAGCTTGTCAATTTGGTTCGCCATTCGGTTAAAGGTAAGTTCTACATCTTTAATATATGTGAAGTGGTTTACTTTGATGCGAGCACTTAAGTCACCACTGGCAAATTGCTTAGCGGCTTCTGTGAGTACGGATAGCCTTTTAGCTAGGGGCGACAAAATAAACCACATAAATCCACATACCCCAGCATAAAAAAGTAAGGTAAGTAGCACATCGTTACTTTGCTCGGGTTCTGGTTTTTGTAGTCTTAATTCAAGGTAATCAGGGAGTAAATTATCATGGGTTTTCAATAAATAAAAGCCCAATTCATCCTCAAGAACAAGCTCTTTTTTCAGGGCCATTTGTTGTTTTAGTTCATGAGGTAAGGCGAGCGTGTCACCTTGTTTATACGTTAGAGTTACGTCAAAATCAGCACTTAGGCGTTTGGCAAACGAGGCGCGTTGATGCTCCGGTTGCCTGGCTATTTGCAATGCAAAGCCACCCGTTAAAGTGCTTTGCCAACCAAAACTATCTTCAGTTGGCGCTGTTTGTTGATTGAGCGTATCAATAAGCCAACCCAATACAACAATGGATACAAGTGCGCTTGTTAATAAATATAAGTAGAGTTTCTTCACCGAATTAAATTACCATGCACTGGGCACCATCAAATAGCCTTTTCCCCAAATGGTTTTTATTTTTTCAGGTTGCTGTGGATCGTCATTGAACTTCTTGCGAAGTGCTGAAATTAAAACATCGACACTGCGGTCGAGACCGTCGTATTCTCGACCTTTGGTCGCTTTAAAGACTGAGTCTCTAGATACCACCTCACCCGCATTTGAAGCAAGGAAGTGTAATAACAAATACTCGGCACTTGAAATGTTGACTTCAGTACCTTGCAATGAAACCTTACGGGCTTGAGTATCTATACTTAAATTACCGACGTTGATAACGTTGGAATCATTATTTTCTATTACCTTAGTTTCTTGTGCTGCGCGTAACATGGCTTTGATACGAGCAAGCAGGGCACGCGGTCTTACTGGTTTTATAACGTAGTCACTGGCGCCAACTTCCAGGCCAATAACTTCATCCATTTCTTCATCTCGTGCTGTTAGCATAATGATAGGTTGGTGGTAGAATTGTCGTAATTCTCTACAAACGCTAATACCATCTTGACCAGGAAGCATGACATCGAGTAGCACAATATCAGGTGTTAGAGACTTAACCATTGCAACAACTTTGTCTCCTCGCTCACAAACATGTGTCGTATAACCTTGGTTATTTAAGTAGTCGGCAACCCATTGTGCAAGGGATGCATCATCTTCTACTAATAAAATTGTGCCGTAATTGTCCATTAAAATAATCTCCAACGTCTTTTTTTCTGACGGTTCTTATAAACCCATTGCACATGTACTTGAGTTTGCCCAAGTATGGCGCCGGTGTCACTATTTATTAATTGATATTCGTGTGTTTTCTGTTGATTAAATTCGTGCTCGACATGCCCACTTTTTGCAGCCTGCCAACAATAAAGCACACTTTCGCTATTGCTACTTTTTAAACAGTAGTTCGCTGCAATGGGCAAGTCCCAACTAAAAGTTAGTTGGGCATAGCAGTTTCGGCCTTTTCTAAGCGCTATACAGCGCTCAGGTTGTACCAAAAGAGTCGGCGGTATTGGGATTGCAGCCTCTGGTGTGAGTTGCACCAAGAACAAGACAGACAAGCTATTAAAATACATATCTTACGCCAACCTTGGCTTTGTGGTGGTAATATTGTCTGATTATAGGGCTGTTATAGATATCTTCGGAATACAGAGTTGACATCCACCCTGCAAGGAAAATCCAATGTTCATTGAGTGGATATTCAGCATGAAGTTCGGTGACAAGACTAAAAGAAGTATTCGCACTATAACTCGGCCTAAAGGGGGTCACTTCATTAGGCGTAATGCCAAAATAATAGTCGGTGAATTCTGGAGAATATGCATTTAGACCAACAGCTGCTCGAAACTCCCAGTTTCTCCAAGGTGTAATATGACTGAAAAATGAAGACAGTATCCAGCCATTATGGGCATTGGAAATGTCATTGAGTAGTTCGATTGAAAATAATGAGTCGGAAAATCGTTTGCTTAAACGTAACCCTGCATTATAGTCATATGCTCGTGCATTAATACCAGCTAATTCGGGCAGCACATCGAGTTTATAAAGCTCTAACCCTGTTTCATTAAATCCTTTTTGAATTTGCGTACCGATAATATCTAATTGCCATGTGTTAATGCTCGGTAGCGTATAGCCAATGATAAACCCACCACTTAGCTGGCTGTTATCTATATCAACAAACAGATTGTCATAGGATAGGGAAAGTGTAAGTTCGAGTTCAAAGCCCTTATTGTTACTGGGCATACCAATTAAGTACGGGTCCTCAATGTAGGCGCTTGCACCAAAAGTCCAATCCCACGCAAATCCATCAGAGGGAAGCAGAGTATTATCCGAATATAATCGACTTGACGCAGACACGGTACAGGCGCTAAACATAAGTAAACTAATTAAAGTTTTGAAAAACAGCTGCATAATGGTCACCAAACTAATGTTGGTCACCATTATAGGATGTTTTCAGGAGTATTAACTGTAAGAAATTGTATGTATTACTGAATGTTTATTTTATCGATAAGTAAGTTGGTCAATGATGTTTGCATGGCACTACTAAGGGCACTGACTTCTGTTTCAGTGCAAGCGCCAGCAATTTTAGTAGGTTGGCTAATTACCGTTTTAACATCATAAGCAGGAGGCGTGATATTTTGGTTAAAACGGGCTTTACGAGCGGTTTCGGTATTGTGTTTTACGATGAATGCAATAACGGCGTGTTCATTGGTGATTTTTTCTGTTTTAGTATAATTAAGCTGCAGTGGTATCGCTTGGAAGCTTGCGCTATCAATGGATGATTTGGCGAACCATACAACGTCAGACGACGCCTGATGGGTTAATCGCATGCTGACTGACGCGATGATGTTTGTACATTGGTAACTGGGCACTTGCTGGGCTAGTTGTGTAAAAAAAGCGTGTGGTTTGCGAGGTTGGTTAAGTGTGTAAGTTTTTTCTGACCCAAACTCTAAATCTAATTGGTGAATTGTTAGTATGTAATCAGCTTTACTCGTGGTTACTATTTTTAAATTTTTCTTATTGAGTGCAGCTATGAGGTGAGCTTTTAAAGTATCAGTCATGCCAACCTTATCTGAGACGATACGAACTGTGTTGTTTTTTTCTATTGGATGAGCAGGTAGTTGTACTGACTTAATACGCGCGGAGTCTAACTCCGTTGTGTAACTTAGTTGGTAAACCTCTTTTGTCAGCAATGGTTTTGCTGGGATATTGAGCTTTGGTGCCAGCTTTTTTGTTGACGCGCAGCCAAATGTAAAAGACAAAATAATAAAACAGAAAAATAACCGCATCCAAATACCTCAATCGCGTTAATATAGTTATACAGCCTTACAAACAAGGTAGAACTTCGTGTACACTCCCATCACTAAAAAAAGAATGGGTCAATATGAAGTTTCTAGTTCTTGCCATACTTTGGCTATTCACTGCGCCTTCCTTTGCAACGGATGTGGCAAAAAAACAGTGGAACCAATTTTTGAACAGCTATTCTAAGCAAGTCGAGCGTAAACTCAAAGAAAAATCAATTCCTGGGGCTGCATTAAGTATTGTTCACGGCAAATTTGGTGGTAAAGCACAAGGGTATGGCCGTACTAGAGTAAAAAACGGGCAGAAAGTGAATATTCACACACGCTTTAGATTGGCTTCAGTGTCAAAAACCTTTGCTGGTTCTTTAAGTGCTAAATTGGTCAGTGAAAATCGAATTTCTCTAGATGACAAAGTAAGTGAGTATTTACCTTTGTTTGCGTTGTCTGAGTATAAACATCTCAAGCTGTATCATTTGCTCAGCCACTCAAGTGGATTGGTGCCCAATGCGTACGATAATTTAATTGAATCTAGAATGCGATATGAGAAAATTGTCGAGCGTTTAGTCTCTGTGGATAAAATTTGCAATCCGGGGCAATGTTATGGATATCAGAACGTTATGTTTAGTGTGATATCTGACGTCATTTATAGAGCGACGGGGATCACTTACGAGCAATGGCTTGAAGAGTTTATATTTGCACCGTTAAATATGAATGATGGTGGGGTTGGTTTAGATAATATGACTAAAGACCAGAATTACGCATTGCCTCATGTTTTAGGGCGCAAGCGTTGGCATACCGCAAAGTTAAAAACAAACTATTACAAAGTGACACCTGCTGCGGGTATCAATGCCAGTGCTGCTGATATGATTCAGTGGCTTAAGTTACAGCTTGGTTATTACCCTGATGTTCTATCTTTAGATGCATTGGTGATCCAAAGTCGCCCGTATACACGTACAAAGAGGGAGTTAAGGCGAAGAATTTGGCGAGATTATATTACGCAAGCATATTATGGGTTAGGGTGGCGTATTTATGAATTTGAAGGCGTTACTCTTTACTACCACAGTGGTTGGGTACAAGGCTATAGAACGGATGTTGTGGTCATTCCTGAGTATGACATCGGATTTAGTTTACTGTTAAACGCTGAAAGTGGTGTTATTAACGAACTTACAACCGGTTTTATTAGGCAGGCCATTGAAGTGGCGCAGACTACGCCACAGGAATGAGCCGTGGCGTTTACTGAATTATGTGCGAGGTAACTGAATCTTTTTTTCTTCACTTTGGCGATACAAAATAATGACATGACCAATAGTTTGCACTTTATAAGCTTTAGTTTCTCTTACGATAGCGTCGAAAATCAGTTGTTTCGTTTCACGATCGTTAGTTGGTACTTTTACTTTGATTAGTTCATGAATGCTTAGTGAGTGGTCAATTTCCATGACAACACCTTCAGTTAAACCGTTTGCGCCAAGTAAAACAACGGGTTTTAACGGGTGTGCTAGTCCTTTTAAGTACTGCTTTTGTTTATTTGATAAAGTCATATTGGTACAATTTACTAAATGTAGGCTTGAATTATTGGTATTCTACCGCCATCTAGACAATATTACTAATGAGTTGCAGCGAATAATGACAAATAAAAAACACTCAGCGAGTTCTCAGCGCTGGTTAAAAGAGCATGTTGATGACCCTTATGTTCAAGAGGCACAAAAACGAGGCTTTCGTTCTCGTGCCGTCTTTAAGTTAGAAGAAGTGCAACAAAGGGATAAATTAATAAAGCCTGGCATGAGTGTTGTCGACCTTGGAGCTGCTCCCGGGAGTTGGTCACAATATCTAGCCGAGCAAGTTGGGTCCAAAGGGCAAGTCATCGCATGTGATATTTTGCCTATGGATTCATTACCCGGTGTTGATTTTTTACAAGGTGATTTTCGTGAAGAGGCTGTTTTGGACGCTTTACTAAATCGTATAGGCGGGAAAAATGTTGATGTGGTATTCTCTGACATGGCACCTAATATGAGTGGTAACATGTCGACGGATCAGGCAGGTAGCATGTATTTGGTAGAACTTGCACTTGATATGTGTCATCAAGTTTTAAGGAAAAATGGGGCATTTGCAGTGAAAGTGTTTCAAGGTGAGAGTTTTGATCAGTTTGTTCAAGAAGTACGAAAATGCTTCAATGTGGTAAAGATACGTAAACCAAAAGCGTCTAGACCCCGTTCTAGAGAAGTATATATAGTGGCGACAGGCTACAAACTGTAGTACAGTTGGACAGCATTAAGTTGAATTTAAACAATTTTGAATACAAGAGGTTAACCCCTTGAGCGATATGGCAAAGAATTTAATACTCTGGTTGGTTATAGCAGTGGTGCTAATGACCGTGTTTCAGGGCTTCAATGGCGGCGATCAAATTGATCGTCAAACGAGTTATACACAATTTGTGAAAGAAGTGCGCAGCGGTGCAATTCGAGATGTTAACGTTGACCGTTATACAGGTACTATTACTGGTATAAAGGGAAATGGCGAACGTTTTCAAACGATTATACCTATGCAAGATTCAGATCTCATTAATGACTTACTTAAAAATGATGTGAACGTTAAAGGCGTAAAGCCAGAAGAGCAATCTTTTTTGGCTAACATCTTTATTTCTTGGTTCCCGATGTTATTACTGATCGGCGTATGGATTTTCTTTATGCGTCAAATGCAAGGTGGTGGCGGTAAGGGCGCAATGTCTTTTGGTAAAAGTAAAGCGCGCTTAATGAGCGAAGACCAAGTGAAAACGACGTTCGCAGATGTTGCCGGATGTGATGAAGCTAAAGAAGATGTTACTGAATTGGTCGATTTTTTACGAGATCCATCAAAGTTCCAAAAATTAGGCGGCAGTATTCCTAAAGGCGTACTGATGGTAGGCCCTCCTGGAACGGGTAAAACATTGTTAGCAAAGGCTGTTGCTGGAGAAGCTAAAGTGCCTTTCTTTACAATATCGGGCTCTGATTTTGTTGAGATGTTTGTTGGTGTGGGTGCGTCTCGCGTAAGAGATATGTTCGAGCAAGCTAAAAAAGCAGCGCCTTGTATTATCTTTATTGATGAGATTGATGCTGTTGGCCGAAAACGTGGCGCTGGTATGGGTGGAGGTCACGATGAGCGTGAACAAACACTTAACCAAATGCTGGTGGAAATGGATGGTTTTGAAGGCAATGAAGGCATAATTGTTATTGCTGCGACTAACCGACCAGATGTACTTGATCCTGCGTTGCTAAGACCCGGCCGATTTGATAGACAAGTTGTTGTTGGGTTACCTGATATCCGTGGTCGTGAGCAAATTTTGAATGTTCATATGCGTAAAGTGCCGTTAGATGACAATGTTGAGTCTTCGGTAATCGCACGTGGTACCCCAGGTTTTTCTGGTGCAGACTTAGCTAATTTAGTTAATGAAGCCGCTTTATTTGCAGCGCGTGGAAACAAGCGCAAGGTAAGTATGGCGGAGTTTGATGCTGCAAAAGATAAAATAATGATGGGTGCTGAACGTAAGTCCATGGTAATGAGCGAGCATGAGAAAGAGATGACTGCTTACCATGAAGCTGGACATGCAATTGTTGGTCGATTAGTGCCTGAGCATGACCCAGTATATAAAGTATCCATAATTCCCCGAGGTCGTGCATTAGGTGTCACTATGTACTTACCAGAACAAGATAGAGTGAGTCATTCTAAAGAGCATTTAGAGTCGATGCTATCTAGCCTCTATGGTGGTCGTATCGCAGAAGCTCTTATCTACGGTGATGATAAAGTAACAACTGGAGCAAGTAATGATATTGAACGTGCAACAGATATTGCGAAGAAAATGGTCACTCAGTGGGGGTTAAGTAACAAACTTGGTCCACAAATGTACATGGAAGATCAGAATGAAATGTACATGGGTGGTGGCTCACAACGTATGTCTGGCATGTCGGATGAGACGGCCAAATTGATTGACTCTGAGATTAAAGGTTTTGTGACGCGTAACTATGATAGAGCGGAACAGATTCTTAAAGATAATATGGATGTGCTTCATAGCATGAAAGACGCACTTATGAAGTATGAAACAATTGATGCGCTTCAGATTGATGACTTAATGGCTCGCATCGAGGTGAGACCTCCACGTGATGCACATGACATTAAACCGAAAGCAAAACCGTCTAAATCTGATGGTGATGCGAATGATACAGAAAAAAAGCCAACTTCTGATTCTGAATCAAGTACAGAGCTTGATGATAGTCCGGAATAACGGTTAAAATACCCAGCAATGAAAAAGCCCCGTATATTCGGGGCTTTTTAATATTAAATAAATATAGAAGCCTGAATTTCGAGTAAAGTGATTATTATACTTAACTACTTTACTGGTGGGGTTGTTATTAAGCTAGGGTACATCATGACTACGTTAACTTTACCTCGGGATCGAGCCTTACATCTGACTGTGCCTCAAGTAATGGGGATAATTAACGTAACACCCGATTCATTTTCTGATGGCGGTGCTTACCTCACTACTGGACATGCCGTAGAACAAGCCAAAGTATTACTAAAGCAAGGTGCAACTATTTTAGATATTGGTGGTGAATCTACGCGGCCCGGTGCACCAGATGTTACCTGTGAAGAGGAATTAAAAAGGGTTATCCCTGTGATTGCTGCGATTAGAAATGTTTCTGATTGCGTGATTTCAATTGATACGAGTAAAGCGCAGGTAATGGAAGCCGCTATTGAATCTGGTGCAGATATTATTAATGATGTACGTGCATTACAGGAACCAAATGCATTACAGGTCGCCGCAAAATATTCAGATGTCCCTATTTGTTTAATGCATATGCAGGGTAAACCAAGAACCATGCAAGCAAGCCCATCTTACGTTGACTTATTCGGAGAAGTGAAAGCGTTTTTTGAGCAACGTATTGCGGCTTGTGAGCAAGTCGGAATAGCTAAGGAGCGGCTGATCCTTGATCCAGGGTTTGGTTTTGGTAAAAGCTTGGCACATAATTTTAGTTTGCTCGGTGAATTTGAACAATTTACTCAGCTTAAACTACCCTTACTGGCGGGTTTATCACGCAAATCTATGTTTGGTCAATTATTAAATCGAGAAACTGACGCGCGTGTTGCTGCGAGTTTGGCTGGTGCTTTACTCTGTGCACAGCAAGGCGCGAACATTATCAGGGTTCACGATGTTCAGGAAACCGCTGATGTTTTAAATGTATGGCATGCAGCTAGAAATGGAGTAACTTTATGACAACAAGAAAATATTTTGGTACTGATGGTGTAAGAGGTTTAGTCGGTGAATATCCAATTACGCCTGAATTTGCATTGAAATTGGGTTGGGCTGCAGGAAAAGTATTATCTAAATCTGGAACGAAAAAAGTCATTATAGGTAAAGATACGCGGATCTCGGGCTATTTATTAGAAACTTCGTTGGAAGCAGGGCTTATCGCAGCTGGAATAGATGTGGTTTTATTAGGGCCGATGCCTACACCTGCAGTGGCTTACTTAACACAAACTTTTCGTGCAGAAGCGGGTATTGTGATCAGTGCGTCGCATAATCCATATCATGACAATGGGATTAAATTTTTTAGTGGCAATGGACTCAAACTTGCGGATTCAGTTGAGCTTGAAATTGAAGCAATGTTGGATGATAAAATGACTTGTGTGCCATCGGAGCAGCTAGGAAAAGCACACCGACTAGATAATGCTGATGGACGTTATATTGAATTTTGTAAAGGTCAATTCCCAAATGACTTGTCTTTGGAAGGGATTAAAATAGTACTCGACTGCGCAAACGGGGCGACTTATCATATTGCACCAGCTGTTATGCGAGAATTAGGTGCATCGGTAATCTGCCACGCATGCGAACCTGATGGTGTTAATATAAACCTCAATTGTGGTGCAACACATGTTGATAGTTTAAAGCGCCAGGTACTTGAACATGGTGCTGATGTCGGTATTGCCTATGATGGTGATGGCGATAGAGTGATGATGGTTGATCATAATGGTCGAGTGTTTGACGGCGATGATATTGTGTATATTATCGCATGCCAAGCTTTTGAACAGGGCACCTTAGGTGGGGGCGTTGTTGGTACTGTTATGTCTAATATGGGATTAGAGAACGCGCTTAAGGCTAAAGGCATTGATTTTGCTCGTAGTAAGGTTGGTGACCGCTATGTGATGGAATTATTGGCTAAAAACGGTTGGAAAATTGGCGGAGAAAGCTCTGGGCATGTATTGAACCTCGACTTAATCAGTACTGGTGACGGTATTGCCTCAAGTCTGCAAGTCTTGGCCGCGATGGTTTCACAAAATAAAACATTACAAGATTTAGGGCAAGGGTTTGTTAAATACCCTATGAAAATGATTAATGTTAGGTATTCTGTGGCGACGGACCCTACCTTAGACCCAAAAGTATTGGCTGTGGTTGAAAGTGTCGAAAATGAACTAGCAGGTAAAGGTCGTGTTTTATTACGAAAGTCAGGAACAGAACCTGTCATAAGAGTCATGGTTGAAGCCGAGCAAGAGAAGCAAGTAATCGATTTTGCTCAAAAAATTGCTGAAGTTGTTGAAACTGTGAGCAATTAACCAATTATTTTATTTTATATCTTGTAACTTAGGGTGAGTCGAGTTAGTATCTCACCCGCTTTAGAATGCGGAGTATCGAATGGCGCAGCGTAAGCCAATAGTTGCTGGTAACTGGAAAATGAACGGCTCAGTCGAGCTTGTATCTGAAATCAGTACGGCAATAAACGAGTGCAAAAACGAACAAGTTGACATAATTATATTTCCACCAGCACCTTTATTATTGAAAGTGGTTGAGTCAGGAATAAGTGTTGGAACTCAAACGGTTTCTGAGTTCAACTCAGGCGCTTTTACTGGCGAATTGAGTGCAGAACTAGCTAAACAACTTGGGGCTACGCATACGTTGGTCGGTCATTCTGAAAGACGCATTATTTTCGGCGAAAGCAATGAATCAGTTGCTGATAAGTTTGCTAAAGCACAAGAGAATGGGCTAATTCCTATTCTGTGTGTTGGTGAAACAGAGCAGCAAAGAGATGCTGAAGAAACTGAGATGGTTGTTGCAGAGCAAATTAATGCAGTAATTTCCAAATTAGGTATAGCAGCGCTCTTAAATTCTGTGCTAGCATACGAACCCGTTTGGGCAATTGGAACCGGTAAAACGGCGACACCAGAACAAGCACAGGCTGTACACAAGTTTATTCGCGATATGCTAAGCAAGCAAAGTGAGCATGTTGGAGATACGCTGCAAATTCTTTACGGTGGCAGTGTTAACGATAAAAACAGTAAAAGCTTATTTATACAACCAGATATAGACGGTGGCCTTATTGGCGGCGCAAGTCTTAAAGCAGATGCATTTGTGAGCATTTGCAATAGTGCATTAGGGAACGTATAGCATGTACGAAATATTATTGGTAATTTATTTAATTGTGGCATTAGCACTTATTGGTATGGTGTTAGTGCAGCAAGGTAAAGGTGCCGACATGGGATCATCATTTGGAGCAGGCGCGTCAGCAACTGTTTTTGGATCATCTGGTGCGGGTAACTTTATGACAAAAACAACAACGGTTCTTGCAACTGTGTTTTTTGTACTGAGTATTGTTTTAGGTAATTTGACTGCGGGTCAAATTAAAAAGACGGATGAGTGGGAAAATCTTGAAGCACCTGTAGAAGCTATTGTAGCTCCAGCTGCGTCAGACGTACCGACATCTACCGAAGGTAATAATACTTCGGACGTACCAAATTAATAAAGAGTGGTAGCCTATAGTTACTCGGTTGTTTAACTCCTCAGTTAAACATTAGAGCCGGAAAATATGCGGATGTGGTGGAATTGGTAGACACGCTACCTTGAGGGGGTAGTGCTTTCGGGCGTGGGGGTTCAAGTCCCCCCATCCGCACCAAATTAGAGTTTTTTAACAACTCATTCAAAAAACCCGATATACTTATCGGGTTTTTTGTTTTCAGTAGTTTGAAATAACAGTTTACTTTACCGGTGAAACACAGTTTTTTCTTTATGATTTCATATACTTCAATTATGCTATAACAATATTCCTCTAGTTGTTACCGATCGTGATATTTATAACGCCATTAATATTTAAGTATTTCACGCCTTACATCTGTACCACCATTAGCGATACAGGGATAGTGTTAGATAGCCAAACAGGTCAGTCTGAATCATACCAATGGGCTCGTTTGAACGCCCCTCCCATGATTGAATATAAGCGGTTTGTTCACTATTTGGTGATCCGACATGGTCAGACAACAACAAAAATTCCTTTAAAAATAGAAAAACCAGATGAACTTAAGTGTTTTCTACAAAAAGCTTGGGCTGTTGCGCACCGAGGTGAATTATGTGACCGGATCAGAAAACTAGAAACACTACTAAAAGTCAGATACTTGTCACATGGTCTATACGATATGGTTAAATCAGCCGTTGCGCCGTTTAGTGAGCAATGGTTACCTTGGGCGGCTCAGCTAACGTTTGACCACAATTTAACCGATGCGATTATGACTTTAACTGAATTGGACTCTTGGTCTAAGCAAGATCTGAGTGAATTTAAAGAAGCATATGTCAATTATAAACTATCTGAGCATGAGGCGTTTTTTGACACAGTTGAAAGCCAGCCTTTGACCGCTGCTCAGCGACGTGCCTGCGTAATTCAAGATGAGCGGCAATTATTACTGGCCGGAGCTGGCACCGGAAAAACCAGTGTGATGGTGGCTAAAGCTCAGTATTTGTTTTACACCCGACAAGCATATGCAAAACAAGTATTATTATTGGCTTATGGTAAGCAAGCTGCACAAGAAATGTTAAACAGAGCAAGTCATTATCCTACCTTCCCTGACTGTATGACTTTCCATAAACTAGGTTTACATATTATTGAAAGTGTAGAAGGGATGATGCCTAAAGTGTCAGAGCTTGCTCAAAATGAGATAAGTAAACGGGCGTTTGTTAGGGAAACCATTTTACTCTTGTGTCAAGAGGAGCAATATAGGCTCCATTTAATAAGGTATGTTAAACAAGTTCAACGTGCTGATGTTGTTGATATTCATGATTATTTAGATAGCTCGAAGGGTAAGCGACTCATTAGTGACTTTAGTACATCACTTGGTTTACTTAAATGTAGACATGCTACGACTAGTCTTGCAAAACTAGAGAGTCAGTTCAACGAATCATTGGCTTGTGTTAGACCTATTTTAGCAGAGTATACTTTATATTTAAGTAATGAAGGAGCCATTGATTTTGAAGATATGATCATTCAATCTATTGATTATGTACAAAGTAAAAAGTTTATGTCTCCTTGGACACATTTACTTGTCGATGAGTTTCAGGATATTTCTCCGATTCGGGCGAAACTGCTCAAGTCCTTAATTGAACAATCAGAGCGGCATTACTTATTTGCAGTCGGTGATGATTGGCAATCAATATATAGATTCAGTGGCGCTGATATTGGGCTTACCACGGACTTTACGCATCACTTTGGTGATGGCACTGTTACTCAGCTAGATAAAACCTTCAGATATCCTCAAGGGCTTTTAGACGTAACGAGTCGATTTGTGTGTGCTAATCCAGCACAAATTATGAAACGTATCACAGCACATAATGTTCAACACTGTACGCCACTTGTATATGTTGAAGAACCTACAGAGGAGCAGTCATTGTCGCTCACTTTAGAAAGTCTAAATACGCAGGCAGAATGTTCAGTGAGTGTACTATTGTTGGCACGCTACCATAAGGTGCTACCAAGTAAACAGCAAATAGATGAGATGAATCATCGTTATCAACACCTACACCTGCGGGTGATGACATTTCATGCTGCGAAAGGTATGGAAGCTGATTATGCCGTGATACTTGGATTAGCCGGTGGTGCCAATGGGTTCCCCGCACAGGATACAGCGGTGGCATTTTTAGATGCATTACTTCCGGATAAAGAGCCGTTTCCTTACGCAGAAGAACGACGTTTATTCTATGTGGCATTAACTCGTGCTAAGCAACAGATATACCTGATCATACCGCCAGGAAGCCGCAGTGAGTTTGTGCAAGAGCTAGATAGTTAGTTATTAATTAGTAATTTAGGTGGGCAAATATTGTCGTATTTAGTGAACCACTGCTAAATTTATAACATTCCCTATATATTATGAAATCTAGAGATGGAAACAAGACAGTTTATTTACCAAAATCAGCAATGGGAATCTGTGCCAATTGTTGATGAAAATGTGCAGCTTGTTACAGTCTTTTTTAGTATTTATGACAGAAAGACAACGATATTGAGTTCTTTAGCCAAATACTATCCTAACGCGGAGATTGTGGGCTGTAGCAGTGCGGGGGATATCGCTGCAGCGCAGTTATATGATGATGCGATTGTTATAACCACCTTTACATTTTCAAAAACCTGTATTCGAGTATTTAATCGTTCAATAAGCGATAGTTCATTGCCTAACTTGTGCCAAAAAGCCGTTGAGATGTTAAAGGAGCCGAACCTTAAGTGGTTGATGGTATTGAGCGACGGACATGTTCTTAATGGCAGTGAAGTGGCTGAGTGCTTAGGAGCCGCGTTTGGTAATAATGTGGTAATTACAGGAGGGTTAGCTGGCGATGGAGAGCGCTTTTCAAACACAGCCTTGTGGCATATGAAACCGTTAGCTGAAGGGTCTATCATTTTATGTGGCTTTTATTCTGACTCACTGAATGTAAGCTATGCCAGTGTTGGCGGGTGGGATTCTTTTGGCCCAAGTCGAGAAATAACACGGGCAGAAGGAAATCGTTTGTATCAGCTCGATAATGAGCCTGCAATTACATTATATCGTAACTATTTGGGCCCTTATGCGAATGATTTACCGGCATCAGCTTTAAGGTTTCCTTTACAAGTTAGAAGCTCGTCCAGTAATCAACCAGTGATAAGAACTATATTGGGTATTGATTATGAAGACAATAGCATGGTGTTTGCTGGAGATATGCCGCAAGGTGGCCAAGCCCAGCTGATGAAAGCAAATTTTGATAGGCTTATTGACGGTGCTAATAGGGCCGTGACCTCGGCTTTAGAAACACCTCACAATACAACCGGTGTCGCATTGTTGATCAGTTGTGTTGGGAGAAAGTTAGTGTTGGGACCGCGGGTGGAAGAGGAGTTAGAGGTGGTGTTTAGTCAATTAACTGATGGGTTTCAAACAATGGGATTTTACTCTTATGGTGAAATTGCGCCAATTCAGGCGGGTGGGCGGTGCCTATTGCATAATCAAACAATGACTGTCACATTAATTTCTGAATAATATGCATCATTTATTGGCTAGATTACTTAAAAAAAGTGGCTTTTCTGGCATAGATTCACCGCAATACGCGCGACTTATTGGCTTATTGTCAGAAGCATTTGAACATGCAGATGAAGATCGCTGGATGCTCGAACATAGCTTGAATTTAACCAGTAAAGAGTTAACTGAAAACAATTTAGAGTTACGGACAAGACTGGTTGATATTGATAAGTATCAACGTAGTTTAGAATTGGCACTGACTAGGCAAAAAGCCATACTGGATGCAAGTCCAGAGGTTGTTGTAGAGTTTAACATTAGTGGTGAGATCACACATATAAATCAAAATGGGTGTAAATTTATCGGCTGTGACGAACATACAGCATTGGCGCTCGATGCAACGCAAGTACTTCACACAATTCTATCCTTGCTGACTTCTCCCGATATTTTTATTGAGCAAATTCAAGCGATGTTTGTATCTAAAAAAGCACAACTTACTGGTAATTTCGAAACAATTCATGGTCAATTCTATGAATATTATAGTGTCCCTGAATTGATTCAGGGGGAGTATATCGGACGAGTATGGTGCTGCCGAGATATTAGCGACCTTAGGGCACAAAAAGTCTTGTTATCACAGCAAGCAAATCGTGATTCGCTTACAGGCCTTGCTAATAGGTTTAATATTATAGAAACCGTCAACCGGATGATAAAAAAAGAAAACCCTCAACCATTTGCACTTGTATTGATAGACTTAGATGATTTTAAGAAAATTAATGATAGTTTGGGCCATTTGGCCGGTGATGATGCACTTAAAATTAGCGCTAAGCGGTTAGAAAGAAGAGTCGTTAAACCAGATTTACTCGCGCGACTCGGAGGGGATGAGTTTTTAGTGGTATTAACCACGCAAGACTTACAAGAGATCCACTTGCGTCTGGCGCATATTCTCAGCGCTTTTCATGACCCTATTAAAATCGAAGGTAATTGTTACCAGTTATCACTGAGTGTTGGTGTTGCAACTTACCCTGCTCATGGCGACCAAGTATCTGAGATACTTGGAAAAGCAGATATTGCAATGTATCAAGCAAAAAAGCAGGGTAAGAATCAGTATAAATTATTTGACGCTGCGTTAGAGGAACGCGTTCAGAAAGCAATTTACATCGAAGAACGGTTACGTCAAGCGATTTTATTAAAGCAATTTGAGCTTTATTTTCAGCCGAAAATAGATATCTCCTCGAGAGACGTTGTATCACTTGAGGCGCTTATACGATGGAATGTAAATGGTCACATGATATTTCCAGATGAGTTCATTCCAATTGCGGAAGACAAAGGGTTGATTGGGAAAATAACAGACTGTGTTTTAGAGATGGCTTGCGAAACGCTGAGCCAGTGGCACGGATTAGCGCATTTAAAAAACCTATCTATCGCAATCAATATTTCAGGCAAAGATATTAGCGTTGATAATTTCTTTGAAAAGCTGGCTGGACTGCTCAAGAGGTATAAATTTGAGCCTAGTTTACTAGAATTAGAGCTGACAGAAAGTGCATTGATTAGTAATCTAGCCAATGTAAAAGATACGCTGATGCATTTAAAAAATTTAGGTATTAAGGTGGCAATTGATGACTTTGGTACCGGTTATTCTTCATTGGCATATTTACAAGCATTAGATATTCATTACTTAAAAATAGATAGACAATTTGTGGCGGCGTTACTTACAGAGCCTAAAGCGGAAGCCATTGTACAGAGTATTATTGATGTAGGGAAAAACTTAGGACTGGGATTAATTGCGGAGGGAGTAGAGCAAGCAGAACATTTAGCAAGATTAGATGCAATGGGCTGCGACCAAGCACAAGGGTATTATATTTGTCGACCATTACCCCTGTCAGAGCTGATTAAGTTCATTAGTGGTCAGAGGAAGTGCACTTAGTATTTGCACCATAACGAGCTGCACTTGAGGTTTCTGACGTTTGTCACTTTGGTATTTAGGATTGTTTTGTTATTGTTGATAAAAACACAGAAGGAGAGAAGTATGAGTGGAACAACAATGATATTTTTAATTGTGCTTGTATCTGTAGGTTTTGGCGCATTTAGAGAAATATATATGACTAAACTGGAGTTAAAAAAGCAAAGTAGTAAAGGTGGCAAAGATGTTGATGAACTAAAGTCTGAAATTTCGACTTTACGAGAGCGAGTCGAGGTGCTTGAAAAGTTAGTGACTGATGATGGTTATCAGGTCGCGAAAGATATTAACCGATTATAACTAATAACAATAGAATCGGTAGGAAGGCGCAAAGCCTCCCTTATCTTAACTTATTTACATTACACTTCGTATGAAATGGGGTCTTGAGCATTGTTGAGTGAAAAGGCTTCTAAGCGCTCTTGACACGCACCACACTTTCCGCAGGCATGCTTTCGACCATTATAGCATGTCCATGTATGGCTATAATCTAGACCCATTTTTAAGCCGTCAGTTAGTATATCGATTTTAGTATTGTTTAAATACGGACTAACAATCTCGACTGCATCATAATTGGCAATGCGACACACATCGTCCATTTTTTTTACAAACTCAGGTCGACAATCAGGGTAAATTGCATGGTCTCCCGAGTGTGCTCCGTAGAAAACCTTACAGGCTTTGATTGATACGGCGTAACCAACTGCCAGAGAAAGTAAGATCATATTTCGATTCGGTACAATGGTACTTTTCATACTCTCTTCTTCATAGTGGCCCTCAGGTACCTCAATATCATCAGTCAGCGATGAACCACCAATAAGTTGGTTGATAGCTGAAATATCAACAATTTTATGAGCGATGTTAAGTTGCTCACATACCTCAGCCGCAACTTCTAGTTCTTTAACGTGGCGTTGGCCATAATTAAACGATAATGCATACACTTCATGTCCTGAACGGACAGCTTTATTTAAAACTGTGTATGAATCCATACCGCCAGAATAAATCACAACAACTTTTTCGCTCATAACTCTTTTGCCTCGATTTTGATAGAGGTTTACTTCAGGGCGCGATATACTACACGGCCGGCGAAAAAATAACAATTTTCATCGGCATTTTTTTGAGTTTAGAAAGTTGTATCGGAGCTGTTTTGTACAAAATCAACGAAGTTTTTGAAACTATTCAGGGTGAAGCGAGTTATACGGGCGTCCCATCTATCTTTTTGAGGTTACAGGGCTGTCCAGTAGGCTGTTCATGGTGTGATACTAAGCAAACATGGGATATAAACACGACATATTTGGTATCACTTGATAAAACGGTTGAGAAAAAAGCAGATTCAGAGCTTTGGGCCGAAGCTTCAGCAGAGCAAGTTGTCAGTTTGTTTAAAGAAAGAGGTTACTTAGCTAAGCATGTTGTGATCACTGGTGGCGAACCTTGCATGTATGACTTAGTACCATTATGTGAGCAACTACATGACGCTGGGTTTTCAACGCAAATTGAAACCAGTGGTACGTTTGACATTAAAGTACCTAAGAGTACCTGGGTCACTGTGTCTCCCAAAATTAATATGCGAGGGGGTTATAAAATTCTGGCTGACGCGATGCAACGTGCCGATGAGATTAAACACCCAGTTGCAATGCAAAAGCATGTTGAAGAACTAGAAGCTTTATTTATAGAAACGGGTGTTACACCGAAATTGGTCTATTTACAGCCAATTAGCCAAAAGGCTAAAGCGACAAAGTTAGCGATAGACACATGTATGAAGAAGAATTGGCGTTTATCGATACAGGTCCATAAATACATTGGCATAAACTAAAGCCTGTTGATATTTGGTGTGTGAATGCTACGAAATCATGGAAAGGGACAGGCACAACGTATTTGGTTGTGCCTTAAAGATTAGCTATTTTCGCTAATGTAATCAATAACTACTTGATGATGTTCTTTTGTTTTGAACTTATTAAATACATGCTTAATTGTACCGTCTTGACCGACTAAAAAGCTTAGTCTATGAATACCATCATATTCTTTCCCCATAAATTTTTTGAGTCCCCATACACCAAATGCATCAGCAATTGCATGATCTTCGTCAGAGAGCAAATCAAAATTCAG
Source organism: Pseudoalteromonas sp. MMG005 (assembly GCF_018101015.1). Classification (NCBI taxonomy): domain Bacteria; kingdom Pseudomonadati; phylum Pseudomonadota; class Gammaproteobacteria; order Alteromonadales; family Pseudoalteromonadaceae; genus Pseudoalteromonas; species Pseudoalteromonas sp. MMG005. Next base: position 21,264 of record NZ_JAGJEK010000011.1, read on the forward strand.
TTCTTTTTTAGTTTCGAAATTTTTCAACTTTTTGACCGGATCTGGACTTATGCCCACAGCAACCGTATTTAACTGTGCTAACTGTTGTTTGTGATCCCTCAGTTGCTCAGCTTGTACGGTACAACCCGGCGTGAGCGCTTTTGGGTAAAAGTACACCAGAACTTGCGTGCTGTTTAATAGCGATGCAAGCTCTATGGCTTCACCATTTTGATTATGTAAGGTAAAAAGTGGGGCGTTATCACCCGCTTTGAGTATATTCATTCAAGTAATCCTTAGCGAATGCGTCTTAGTATATAATCTACGTCTAAAGTACTGGAAAGATCTTCAAATTTGATCTTAAAAGTATCGACGTCAACATTAGTAGGTATATTTATTTCTAGTTCGCAGCGCATATGTGTATCGGTGCTTTTTTGGTAGGTATCTGATTTTAAAGAGCATATATTAATGCTTTGTTCAGCAAAGAAACGTGTAACTTTACTTAGGGTACCCGGAGTATCGATACCGTTATATTCCAGTGTATATCCGGCGCTGAAATCTGAGTGGTAATGCGTACTTGTGCGTTTCATCATGGTAAGTAAGCCTAGCTCCATACCTTTGACAGGCAAAGTGTGCTCAACACGACTTATGGCCGACATGTCACCACTTAGTAACATTATGAAGGTAAATTCATTGCCTAAAATGGCGATACGGCTGTCAGTAATATTACAATGACAATCACTGACTAATTGCGTCAGTTCACTGACAATACCGGAGCGATCTTCACCGATGGCTGTTAGTACCAATTGTTGGTTTTCAAAAGCAGTCATTCAAGGTGCCTAAAATTGGGTCAGGATTACTCACGAAGCTTCAAACGCTGCAGTAATACGACGAATAATTGATATTTAACCAAAAATAGTAACATAGATACGCCATCAAGGCATGGTTGATTTTGTAATAAGTAGGTTAAATATGCAATAAATGAACGGCTTTCTTGTGTTTAGTAGTTTTGGAAAGTACCATAGTGTCGTTTTTGCGTTTGCAACTAGTGAAGCGCTTTTATTTATGTTTTATCTGTTTAATTAAGACATAATTTTATATTTTACAGTGAACCAAATCAGCATTCCCCACTCATAGTATTGAATTAAAAAATAAAGGGTTTGCTAAGGAGAATAATCAGTGCAGTATTGGATCCCAAAAGCGTTGACAGTTGGCGTGGTTCTTGGTTTATCTGGGTGTAGTGTATTTATAAACGATGCGCACAATAAGCGAAATTATCGTGTTAGCGAGGCCGTTAAAGTTCCGGCGCAATTAGAGCAGCCGTTTCAAGATGATACGTATAAAATGGACGTAGCTCAGTTCAAAAATGATCCCGAGGCTAAGAGTTTCCGTCCTCCTCAGCAAGTATTGACGCTCGCTGCGGGAAGCTGGGTAGAGGAAAATGAAACTGTTGCACGTGTTTATTTTGATAAAAATGATGGAATTGAAGATTTAAATCAGTTTATTTGGCGTTCAGTCGATAACGTCGTAGCAAGTCACCAAAGTCGTATTATCTCAGACCAACGCAATGATGGTGTTGTTGAATTAGATTGGTATTCGTTGATAAAGCCAACAGAAGGTTGGTTTTGGGAAGATTCAGAGGCTGTTTCAGAGCAACGTATTAAATTTGTGATTGAACGTAAAGAGCATCAGCGAACAGCTTCGTTAAAAGCCGAATTGATAGATTACCGCAGTGACACTCGACCTTTGACAGACCTGTTACAGCAACAATTAGAAGTGAGAGCCCTAAACGAGGTGGTTGCTGAGTTTGATTACTTATATCGTTTGTTAGAAGTTGAATTGAGGAAGCAGCAAGGTATTTTGTCACTGAGAATCGGATTTGATGATGACGGTAATGCGGCATTTATCACCGAGCAAAATCATGAAAAAATAATAGATCGGTTTGCTAACTTTCTAGAGCGCGTGAATTTTACTGTGATCCGTATTGATAGAGATACCGGTGCAGTCTCAGTACGCTATGAGAAACCAGAAGACAGCGTATGGGATTCAATTTGGGGAGATGATGTACTTGAGCTGCCAATTGAGAGCGGGGATTATGTGATAACTGTGGCAGCAACTAAAGAAAATAGTACATCGCTGACATGGCGAGATAGTAACGACGAAGTACTAGATGCTAGTACAATGACGTTGCTACAGGAAACACTACTTTCTGTATTGCGTGATAAAGGGTTAACAATTTAATCACCTTATTTTTGAAAAAGAAAAGAGCTTAGGCTCTTTTCTTTGTTTTTGTAGGCAAATTATAATGACAACACACTCTAGCCGCGCAAAGTCGGTAGATTTACGCACTTTATTCGCTTTTATTGTTCCTTCATTAATAGGTGTTTTCTTATTTATGACACCCGTTGCAATTGGGGAGGCAATGACCATACCCATAGCAGTAATGGCCAAGGCTTTGCAAACATTTGTAGCACCATTTATTAGTGAGGTTATTTTAGCCATTATCACAGTTACCGGAGTGATGAGTTTATTGGTGAAGCAGGTTAAGCCTGTGTGGGTGGAAAAGTTACCAATCTTAAAACATCTATTTGATGTCAGTTGGATTTGGCTAATTACGCGTTTACTTGGTATGACCTTTATCATCATGACATTCTTTCAAGTAGGGCCAAGCATCATTCACTCCGAACATACCGGTTCTCTGGTGCTAAATGACTTACTCCCTGTTTTATTCTCCGTGTTTGTACTCGCTGGTTTACTCTTGCCTTTATTGCTCAATTTTGGCTTATTGGAGTTAGTAGGTACTTTATTAACACGTGTGATGCGTCCGTTATTTGGGGTTCCAGGAAGAAGCGCGGTGAATTGTGTTGCATCTTGGCTTGGTGATGGCAGTGTCGGTATTTTGATGACAGCACGACAATATGAAGACAAATACTATACGCAAAGAGAAGCCGCAATTATTGGCACGACCTTCTCAGCGGTGTCTATTACGTTTTGTTTAGTGGTAATTGGACAAGTTAAATTAGAACATCTATTTGCACCATTTTATCTAACGGTGTGCTTAGCAGGTTTCGTTGCGGCAATCATCGTTCCTAGGTTACCTCCACTTCGCTTCAAGCAAGATGTATATATTGATGGCAGTGCTGTTGATACGGATGCAGAAGCTGTACCGGAAGGGAAGACTTTATTGTCACATGCATTAGATGTCGCTTTAACCAAAGCAAAGAAAGCACCTGGCGTCAAAGGGACGATTCAAGAAGGGCTGGTTAATGCTTTGGATATGGTGTTTGCAGTTTTACCAGTCGTAATGGCGGTGGGAACAATGGCATTAATTATTGCTGAACATACGACGATATTCCAGATATTAGGTACTCCGTTTGTACCTTATTTAGAGTTGCTACAAGTTCCTGAAGCAGCGCAGGCTGCGCAAACAATAGTCGTAGGCTTTGCAGATATGTTTATTCCATCAATTCTTGCCGCCAGTAATATTGAAAGTGATGTGACTCGCTTCATTGTTGCAGCGATGAGTGTTACACAGCTTATCTACATGTCAGAGGTGGGAGCATTGTTGTTGGGTAGTAAAATTCCAGTGAACATTTTTGAGCTATTTGCTATTTTTATTTTGAGGACACTTGTGACGTTACCCGTTATTGCAGTGATGGCACATTGGCTGGTGGGTTAGCGTTTTGAAATATGAAAAAAGCGCTTAATCAGCGCTTTTTTTTGTTGTCTCTTTATGTGTCTGTTTTTCTAATTTCTGTTTTACTTCAAATTTAGTTGCATATTTGAGTAAAGCAATATTACTCCAAATTATCCCCAGCACCCCGATAATAATTAAGGTGACTTGCCAAGTTTCTAACTGTTCCATAGTGCTCTCCAGATAGTCAACAGCCTTTATTGTACTGCTCAAAATAGTAAAATGGAATTAAGCACAGTAACCTTGAGTATATTTTTAAAATGTACTGAAAATTGTAGCTTTTACGAAGCAATTTATATATTAACTTGATACTATTCACATCTCGGTCAGGCTTATTATTTTAGGCTAAGGTGTATTATTTTTTTGGATGGAGTGAGTAGTCAATCAATGGAACATGTATTAATCTGGCCAGCACAATATCCATTGTTGTTAAGAGGGCTAGCAGAGCAAAATGGGGCCTTTATTTTAGACGCTTTGGAATCGTGGCCAACTTGCGAAACGTCAATCGATGAACAGGGCGTTGAAGCAACCATATTACCACCTATATTTTATCTGCTGTGGTTAAAGCCATTAGAACCGTTTGAATCATGTTATTTTCAACATATAGACGAATACGATGAGCAACAGCAAGCATATTCTCAACAATTATTCGAGCACCTTGATTCTACTGGTATGACTAGACAGTCGCTTACGGCGACTTTATTAGAAAGGTTGTTAGAGTATAGCGACTTGCAGCTGCAGATTGATAGTGTAGCCAACCCGAGTTTTTTTGAACTGTTATTACATCGGCGCTATTTTCAAGTCATCAAATGGGGAGTGAAGCAAGGTTTAAAAATGGAAGCTGTAGATGTGTGTAACGCATGGGTGCACGAAGATTTACGAGAAGCCATTATTCACGCTTTACCTAATTGTATTATCGATATCTCTGAAACCACAAAGCGCGCTACACAGAACTTATTAAAGGGAGATGAGTATTACTCTTTACTTAAAGAGCTATGTGACGATGAGGAGTTAACAAGTTTATTAGAGCAGGCGTTGTTAGCACACGTGATGCAAGATCAAGCAAAACAATCGGTATTGATCGCATTTATTAGCCAAGGTGCTCAAGGGCACGCAAAAGATGAATTAGGTTGCTCTGCATTTATGTGGGCGATTGAAAAAGGTTTTGTGAATGTGGTGGAGCAATTGTTACCATATCAGGATATTAAATGTATAGATGATATGGGGCAAACGTGTTTGCATTATGCTGTTCGCTCAAATTTACCAAGCATGGTTAAAGTGATATTAAATGCAGGCTGTGACCCACATCAAAGAGATGTGTCAGAGCTTACAGCGTATCGATTAGCAATGAAAAATGGTGCATTAGCGGCGAGAAAAGTGCTTGAGGAGTTTGGTGTTATCGAGCTGTCAGAGCAAGCACAGTATAATAAAATTAAGCAAGTTCATGCCTTATATGCTTTGGCTATTTTACTATTACCATTACAGTTATTCTTTTTTTTCCATGACAACTTAAGTACAAAACAAGAATTTGTATGGGGCTCGGCTCTGTTAGGGGTAAGTGTGTTCGTTTTAGCTAGGGGAATTAGGGGAGGGCCTCTTTATCCTTCTCGGATACATCCTTGGTCACTTAAAGGGCTCAGTGCATTAAGTTGGTTGAGCATTAGTTTACAGGGTATGTTTTCATTGTTGGTGCTTATTACATTGCTCGGTGTCTAACTACATTAGACACCGAGGGTGCTTGTACTACACAATATAAGTGTTTCTAACTACTCTTTAGGTGCTTGGTGGGCTTGTTTCTCGTCCGCTAAGTCTTCTTTTAGCTTCCTGATCTTTAAGCCTAACTCTTGTCCTCTATGCCTTGCATAATATGTGCAGCCAACAAACATTGCGGTTGCCAGTAATAGCTCAAGTAATGCAATAATTCGTTGTTCTGGTGCAATCCATATCATCGTCAAACTATGCATAAAGTAGATCATAACAATAAAATTTGCCCAAGCATATGTGTAAGGCTTATCTTGAATTATGCCTTTTAAAGGCAGTAATAGTGGGAGTATATAGATGGTAAAAATAAACCCTGTACTGTAATTCTCTTTAGGCACAAGTACAAACATCCAAATAGGCATTAATAAAAGTAAGCCGATATACCCAGTTAAGGCTAAGCGTTGATAATTGAGGGTTACTTGGTTTTTTGCAATTTTCTTCATTTAAGTTTACTTGCTATAGTAAATAATCGTTTGCCGACTGATTGGCATATTTTAATTTCCGTATTTGATAACTTTGTTGTGTTATCTGCCCCAGCAACATGTGTTGCACCATATGGCGTGCCTCCTGTTGTGGTATCAATGAGTTCAGGAACGTCATAGGGTACGCCTAATAACATCATCCCATGATGAAGCAAAGGTAATGATAAGTTCAAAAGCGTAGCTTCATTGCCACCATGCATGCTACTTGATGATGAGAATACACAGGCAGGTTTATCTATCAGTTGCCCCTTTAACCAAATGTCACTGGTGGTTTCCCAAAAGAGTTTCGCTTGAGCGGCCATCATCCCAAACCGGGTGGGGGTACCAAAGGCGAGCGCATCACATTCTATAAGGTCTTGTTTCGTTACGACAGTATCGTGTGATAACTTCTTCTCAAAAGTTCTCAGTTTCACAGATGCGCCTAAATATTCAAGCGTGTCACTAATTTCATGGGCCATGTTTGCAACTGACCCGTGACTTGAATGATACAAGACAACAATATTTACCATTTATAGTATTGCCAATACAGACTCAGGAGGTCTACCGATTGCGGCTTGATTATTACTTACAACGATAGGGCGCTCTATCAGCTTTGGGTTGTCAATCATCGCATTTTTAAGTGTACTTTCAGGTGTTTCAGGTGTTAATGCAAGTTCTTTGTAAAGCGCTTCTTTGTTACGCACAAGCTGATGTGCAGAACGATAACTGAGTTGTGTAAGTAGCGTCTCTAATTGTTCTAAGTTGATTGGTGTTTTTAAATATTCGACAATTGTAGGTGTTACGCCTTGCGTTTCTAAAAGGGCCAATGTCTCACGAGACTTTGAACAACGAGGGTTATGGTAGATGGTGACAGACATAATAACTCCGAATAAGTTTTGTATATTTTACTGTATCTATGTGGATTCTTAAAGCTTTGCTAGCTCTTTTTGCATTTGCCTATATTGACTTAAAAGAGCTTTGAGGCGACTTGCTTTAACGGTTTCTTGCTTTTTAACATTGTTCAATGCACGTTGTATTTCATCGGCTGCTTGAATATACGCGCCGTACTGGGCCAGCAAACTTGCTTTAGTTTCGTGATATGCTGATTTATTGTCTTGTTCTTTGTAAACTTTACTCAATAAGTCGATTGCCAGAGAATGTTCCGGTTTATCTAATAAGAATATCTTTAACAATTGAGCGGCTTTATTGTATTGTTTTGCCTCAATAGCGGCATTCGCGAAGTTAAGCGTTATCACTTGATTATTTGGTCTGAACTCATGTTTTTCTTGGAGTAATTTGACGGCTTCAGCTGCTTTTTCTTGCCCTATTAATATATCTGTATAAGCATCTAAGTAGAACAAGTTATCTGGTTCATTACTGAGTAGTTTTAAGATAATATTTTCAGCTAAAAGATACTTGTCCTGATCGAGTAGTGATAGTGCTAGCCCATACTGGAGTGCTCGGTTATCTAGCTTTGAGGAGTGCTTGAGTTCACGTTCAAAAAAGGCTTGGGCGTCTTCGCTTTTATACTGATTCCTGGCAAGTACACGGCTTTTTGCTAACTGAAACTTAGTGCTTTCCATAAGTCTAACGGGACTGTATTGCTGTGCTCTTAGCCTCACATCGGATATACGTGAATCTGGTAATGGGTGGGTTAACAAAAACACTGGAGGCTTGTTTTTAAAACGAGTTTGCGCGGCAAGTTTACTTAAAAACTCAGCCGATTGAGTTGCATCAAAGCCAGCCGCATGAAGAGTTTGCATACCAAATCTATCTGCTTCTTGCTCGGCTTTTCGGCTATGCGTCAGTTGACTAAGTGCTGCTTGAGTTGAATTTGCCGCGATAATAGCCATACCTGCATCTGGCGCAACGACAGTGGCTAAAACTCCCGCAATCATACCTGCAATTGTTAAAGCACTATTGTCCTGTGCTTTTTGTATTCTTCGTGCAAGATGGCGTTGTGTTACATGGGCAATTTCATGGCCTAAAACGGATGCAAATTGACTTTCATTGTCTGATTGCGCAATCAGACCAGAATGAACACCGACGTGCCCCCCGTAAAATGCAAAGGCGTTAATTGCGGGGTTATTGATCCAGAAGAAAGTAAAAGGGAATCGCACGTCATTGGCATTCGCAACTAACCGATTTCCAAGTGATGTTAAGTATTCGTCTAAAACAGGGTCTTGCAATAATGGAGAACCTGAACGAATTTGCATCATCATTACATTACCAAGCGCTTGTTCTTTTTCGATAGGCAACGCTTGCAGTGCTGAAGTGCCTAAATCAGGCAGCTTAAATGGACTTTGTGCAGCTGCTTGGCAACTCGATATCAACAACCCAGCACCTATTATATACCTTAGAAGTGTGTTAAATGTCATACTAGTCCTTCTTTATATCGTCACCAAGCATCAGTTTTGCGAGATCTATTTCATCACTGCATGCTCGGCTGTCTTTTTCGCAGAGCTGGTAAAAATCTTTTATTGAGACACCATCAACAGTTTTGACGTTCAATTCTTTTTTTAAAAAAGTAATTATCTTATGAACTACTTTATGAGCGTGTAAGATAATTGCTTTATCTGCTATATCACCTCGCTCGAAGTAAAACCCAATAAATTTATGGAGTTGATTTATACGAATAAGGTTTTTCATTGTATGGGGGTCCCAAATCTGAAACTCCATAAATCGGTTATCTTTGATATAATTATCGACTTTCATATCTTTCGCATAAGGGTATGCCCAAAGTTCAAATCCTCTGTCAGTAAACGCTTGATGCAATGCAATCCGAGGTTTTTCATGAGTGTGTATGATCCCATTATCATCTTCATAGCCATCTAATAGCGCGAGGTTCCAATTGCGTTTGTCTAATAGTTGCTTTACAGCATTATCAAAGCCATGCTGTAGAATCCCTTCACTCTCGCTGACTGAAGATGCGACAAGGTGGTAAAACGGAGGAAGTTCGCCCCAATTAATTTGTTTTTTATACCAATTAATTTCTTTTAACGTTGGGTTATCGGGTAGTTGGGCTTTACCGCTGGGTTTAGGCATAAAAAAACCTTACAAATTCTACTTATATCTATAAGGATAAACCATTGCGGTGTACCAAGCTATAGAACTAACCTTTTTAGTTTGTACATCACAGTGTTACACTAATTGTCTGTTATTTGATACAGGCTTCATAGAAAATTGCTGAGAGTCCACGTATATGCTAGACATTGACCTATCAGAGTTTAAGTGTCCACAGTTTTTTGTGCAATTTAAATGGCACTTGTTACAGGCTGACAAAGCTGAAGGTACAATCCGGTTTCATCATTTAGGCGAACAAGATATTAGTGATATTGTGCGATATTTAACACTACATAACTATCATTATTATAGTCAGGTTACCTCCCAACCTTTCATTGAGGTGAGTATTAAACATGTTTGAAATAGTAAAACAGTGGTATCAAAACAAATTTTCAGATCCACATTCAGTAACACTGTTACTGATGCTTATTACATTAGCAATGCTACTTTACTTCTTTGGTCCGTTTGTTGTACCTGTACTTGTAGCCTTAGTGATCGCGTATTTGCTAGATTGGCCAACTGCGCATGTTCAAGCGGTAGTTCATAATAGGGTACTGGCGACAACTCTAATCATGTTATTGTTTGTTGGAGTGGTACTTGCCTTGTTGCTGGGTATTGTTCCTGTGCTGTGGCAGCAACTGAGCAACCTATTACAAGAAAGCCCGCACATGATTGAAAAGGGCAAGTATTTTTTACTTCATTTGCCAGATGACTACCCCAACTTGATAACAACTCAACAAGTGCAGTCGTTTGTAACGACATTTGAGTCTAAAGTTATTGAACTAGGGCAAGTCGTTGTATCTGCATCATTGACATCTTTAAAGGACGTCGTAGCCTGGCTAATTTATTTAGTCCTTGTACCATTATTAGTATTTTTCATGCTGAAAGATAAAGTCACGTTAACAGATGGTATTGCTCGCTTGGTCCCGAAAGATAGACGTTTGATCATTCAGGTTTGGCATGAAATGGATCACCAAATCATGAACTATATCCGTGGGAAAGTATTCGAGATCATCATTATTGGTAGTACTACATTTATTGCTTTTTATATTTTAGATTTACGTTATGCAGCATTGCTTGGTGCGCTTGTTGGTTTATCAGTATTAATTCCATTTATTGGTGCGGCACTTGTCACAATTCCAGTTGCGGCGGTTGCTTTATTTCAATTTGGTGTTGATACGCAGTTTTGGACTGTGCTCATTGTCTATGGGGTAATTCAAGCGTTAGACGGCAATGTATTAGTACCACTTTTGTTTTCAGAAGCGGTTGACCTCAACCCAGTATACATTATTGTTGCTGTGCTATTTTTTGGTGGGATATGGGGTTTCTGGGGGGTGTTTTTTGCAATTCCTCTCGCTTCTTTAGTTAAAGCACTGTTCAATGCTTGGTCAACTCAATGGCAAGAACCGGAAAAGCCTTTACTGAAAGAAAGCTAATATAAGTTATTTTTTTGTGAATATCGTAGCAAAAATTAGCTATTATGCGCTTTTCCCCCAATGCTTTGAAGAATAACAAGTACTGGGATGAAAGCCGCTCTGATATTCCTATTAAGCTTCTTAAGCTGACGTGTTTTTGTGAAAAGTATTTAATAAAGGCAGCTAATATAAGTTGCCTTATTAGTAAGCATTGTAGCAAAAGTTAACTATTATCTGCTGCGGCACCAGTACTTTGACGAATAACAAGTGATGGTGTAAAAGTCGTTATGATATCTCTATCTTGTGACCTTGAACCTCGTGTCTTTGTGAAAAGTAACCTTGCTGCATGCTCTGAAATAACATTATTAGCTTGATGTGCAGTGGTTAATTTAGGCCATGTTTGGCGAGAGAAGGGAGAATCTTCGAACCCTGTGATTGAAAGTTGAGCAGGTATGTCTATATTCATTAATCGAGCGGCAAACAATGCACCTGCAGCAACCTCGTCATTCCCACCAAGAATCGCCGTAATATTATTTTGGTTGTTATCTTTGAGTAAACTTTGTGCGCCAAGTACACCAGATTCGAACGAGTAACTTCCTTCATAAATTAGTTGCTCATTATACGCAACATTATGATCTTGTAGTGCTTGACGATAACCAGCCAGGCGCTCTGAGGTCGATTTATGTTCTTTGTCTCCTAATACAAAACCTATTTTTTTATGGCCTAATGAAATAAGGTGCTCTGTTATTTCATGAGACGCGGCGAAATCATCCACAAAAATACAATTGCTACTATTCTCAGTTTCTTGTGCTCGACCCGATAAAAGCCGGACATATTGAATACCAATTTCGTCTAACATATCAATGATCGCTTGTTGCTCCGATAGTGGTGGTGTGAGTACTAAACCAGCTAATCGTGAACGTTTAATCATGGTCACAAATTCTTCTTGCATATTATCGTCAGAGTAGCTGCAAGGATGAATAACCAGTTCATACCCCTCTTCTTTACAGCGTGACAAAACCCCATTTTGCATATCAATTACATAGTAAGCATTGGGGTTGTCATAAACTAAACCAACCGCAAATGATGAAGTACCTGCGAGGTTTCTAGCTGCAATATTGGGCTGATAGTTCAACTCTTTAACCGCATTCATTACAATATCATACGTTTTCTTTCGAACTGACGGTTCTTTATTGATCACACGAGAGACGGTTTTCATTGAAACACCGGCTAACTTAGCGACATCATTTATGGTGACTTTCATTTTGTTGTTCTTTTATTTGAGAGAGCGCAACGAGCTCAAAATTCATTAAATGATAATATTTGTAGCTTAGTCTATCTAATCCAAACATAAAATAGCAGCATAAAGATCATAAATAAATTAATGATACCGGTGTCAAAACATCAAAATTGAGTTATTATCTCCGTAGTAAAATCAAAAAGTAGATGATTGACAGCGTTGTCATTTTAACTTAAGGTTAACTGAACAAGTGTTATTTTACTCGTTGAAATATTGTATTACTTCATTTTTCAATAAGTTATTCGTGTTTAGGGGAATAGTATGAGTTGCCGAAGCAACCTTAGTAGTTGGCAAGCGCTAGAGCAGTCTGCAGCAAATTTAAAACAACAAAAACTAAAAAGCCTGTTTGCTCAGGACGATCAGCGGTTTAATAAATTTTCGTGCCAAATCCCAGGTTTACTTTTTGACTATTCCAAGCAACTGATAGATGAAGATGCTTTTTCTCATTTAATTTCTTTAGTTGAAGAAGTAAATCTAGATGCGTGGCGTAAAAAAATGTTCTGTGGTGAGAAAATAAACTTTACTGAAGATAGAGCGGTTCTTCACACGGCATTGCGTAATCGTTCAGGTTCATCGGTCATGGTTGACGGTGAAGATGTTATGCCTGCGGTTCAAACAGAATTGGATAAAATTAAGCATTTTACTGAGAAAGTGCGCTCGGGTGAATGGACTGGATATACCAGTAAAGCAGTAAAAGACATTGTCGCTATTGGTGTGGGAGGTTCGAACCTAGGTCCGCAAATGGCAACTGAGGCGCTTAAAGCGCATACAGACAATAAGCTAAAAGTGCACTACGTTTCGAATGTAGATGGTGTACAGCTAGCGGATGTACTAAATAAAGTTGACCCAGAAACAAGCTTGTTTGTGATTTCTTCAAAAACGTTCACAACATCAGAAACAATGACTAATGCAAATTCTGCGGTTAAATGGTTTTTAAATAGCGCAAAAAGCGAAGCTGCAATTGAAAAGCATTTTGTTGCTGTCAGTACGAACTTACAAAAAACCCGTGCATTCGGTATTGCTGATGAAAATGTATTTACTATGTGGGACTGGGTCGGTGGCCGGTTTTCTCTGTGGAGTGCCATTGGCTTACCAATATCGTTATATCTCGGTTTTGAGGTGTTTTCTGATATATTAGCTGGTGCCTATGAGATAGACGAGCATTTTAAAAATGCACCGACATCACAAAATATACCCATAATCATGGCACTTTTGAGTGTTTGGAATACCAGCTTTTTGGGGTATAAGGCACAAGCAATATTACCTTATGATCAGGCACTTCATATGTTACCGGCTTATTTACAACAGGGTGAGATGGAGAGCAATGGCAAGTCAGTTGCATTTGACGGACGAACGGTTGAATATACAACAGTACCATTAATTTGGGGAATGACAGGGATCAATGGCCAACACGCATTTTATCAATATCTGCACCAAGGCAATAATATTGTACCGGCAGATTTTATCGCTTCAGTAAAACCACAAAAAGTGGTTGATAAGCATCATGATATTTTGTTATCAAACTTTTTTGCTCAAACTGAAGCAATGATGGCAGGTGTAGATGAGCAACAAGTTCGCAAAGATTTGGCTGAGAAGGGCATCGCTCAAGAAAAAGTAGAGCAACTAATTGCACATAAAATTCATCAAGGAAATAGGCCGACAACCTCTATGATACTTGATACGGTTGATGCAAAGGCAGTTGGGCGATTGATTGCGTTATATGAACATAAAATATTCTGCCAAGGTATCCTGTTAGAAATTTGTTCATTTGATCAATGGGGTGTCGAGCTAGGAAAAGGGTTAGCGTCAGCCATTGAAGCTGAATTGACCCAAGATAATGTGCATCATGAACACGATAGCTCAACAAGTGGTCTAATCGCTTACTATAAGCAACGTCGCTAACTATTGTAACAAATTGGTCTCAATATATGAGGCAACTGAATCACGCAATGTGAAAAGATTACCTTTGAACGGGTAGCGCTGGAGTTCTTAGGGCCTGTATTTTTGTGAGAGGAATTACAGGGCCCCTAAGACTCATTTATCGCAAAATATCCACCTCCAGCTTATTCCTGTTAGAGTACTTTGCAATCGAATTCAATGCTGTATAAAACGGCGGTTTTGGTAGACTGGGCGGTAGCTTAACTGTCAAATATTATAATGAAATATTGCGCGCCTTTTAACATGGTTTGTTTCGACGCGCCTAACCTGTAGAGAGTAAATTATGCTTAATCCTTTTGATATCGTAATTTTTGGTGGTGGGGGTGATTTAGCCTTACGTAAATTATTACCAGCGATGTATCGTGCATATCAAGAAGGGAACCTGCCCGAAGGCTCTCGTATTCTGCCGACTGTTCGAGAAGAAAGTAAACAACAAGAATACATCGAAACGGCACATCAAGCACTTCAATCGTTTTTGGGGGCTGATGAATTTAATGAGAAAGATTGGCTTGCGTTCTCTGAATTTTTAGTACCCGTTGTGGTTAATGTTACTGACATTGATGACAACTGGGATAAGCTAAAAACTACTTTAGATCAAGATGCAGCCGATAAATCTCGCGTTTTTTACTTATCGTTACCACCCGCTGTTTATGGTAAATGCTGTGAGATCTTATCACTGAAGTCTCTTATAACTGAAACGTCTCGCGTTGTTGTGGAAAAACCAATTGGTTACTGTGGCAAGTCTGCGGAAGAGATCAATGGTAAAATTGCGGAGTTTTTTACGGAAGAACAAATTTTCCGTATTGACCATTATCTGGGAAAAGAGACGGTACAGAACTTAATGGCGTTGCGTTTTTCAAATGCATTATTTGAAAACCTCTGGGATGCTAAGTCTATAGATAATATTCAAATTAGCATTTCTGAAACCGTTGGGTTAGAAGCTCGAGCTGGGTTTTATGATAAAGCCGGCGCTTTACGAGATATGGTGCAAAATCATCTATTGCAGTTGTTGTGCCTTGTTGCGATGGAGTCGCCGCATAAGTTAAATGCAAATAGTATTCGTACCGAAAAGCTTAAGGTATTAGAAGCGTTGCGTCCTCTTGTTGGCACAGGCGTTGATGATAACATCATCCGTGGCCAATATGTTCCTGGTGATTTACAAGGGAAGTTAGTTCCTGGGTATTTAGAGGAACTCGGTGAGGGATCTAGTATTACCGAAACTTTTGTGGCTATTCGTGCTCATATTGATAACTGGCGTTGGTCAGGTGTGCCGTTTTATTTAAGAACGGGCAAGCGAATGCATAAACGTTGTGCGGAAATTGTTGTTGAATATAAGCCCGTTTCTCACAATGTGTACGATGACTCTGTCGGTCCAATTCAACCAAATCGCCTTGTGATCCGCCTACAACCCGAAGAAAGCATTCAACTGACTCTGATGTCTAAGCGGTTAGATAATTTGGATATGCAATTAGAGCCAGTTACATTAAACATTGAGCTGAGCGAACAATACAAAAATGGTTTCCACTCAGATGCATATAAACGTCTAATGTTGGATGCGGCAGCAAATAACCCAGCTTTATTTATTCACCGTCATGAAGTAAGGCAAGCGTGGCAATGGATTGACCCAATTGTAGCTCGTTGGCAAGAAAAAGGTGCCCCGGCACTTTATCGCGCAGGTTCATGGGGCCCTGAAGGTGCTGATGAGTTATTACAGGAGAATGGTCATGTGTGGTTTAACGCTGGAGAGAAAATATAATGGCAATAATTAACGAACGTTTATTTGACTCTAAGGCACAAATGACAGAAGCATTAGCCGCTTTGTTAGAACATGGTATTGATGGTGGTATTCAACGTGATGGCAATGCGTTGGTGATGGTTTCAGGAGGGTCTTCCCCAGCACCTGCTTATAAGCATTTATCTAACTTACCATTAGAGTGGCAAAAAATCTCAATTGCAATGGTAGACGAGCGTTGGGTTGATGCCAATCATGACAAGTCAAATGAAGCTTTCATTCATGAGACTTTACTACAAAATAAAGCTTCAGGTGCGGCGTTTATTACTATGAAAAACTCTGCTCAGTCTGCGAGTATCGGGCAAGTAGAGTGCGAGCAAGCTTATCAGGCATTAAAGGTTCCAGATGTTACTATTTTAGGTATGGGCCCAGATGGTCACACGGCATCATTGTTCCCGAATTCACAAGGTTTGCCGCATGCTCTGCAAACGACAGAGATTGTTTGTGCAATCGACGCGATTGAAAGTGAAGTGACAGGCAGTATTACCGAGCGGATGAGTTTGACCTTATTCGGTATTGCGCGATCGCGAGAGGTTGTACTGTTAATTAGTGGTGACGAAAAGCGAGCGATGTATGAACAGGCAAAAGTGCAGGGTTCCGAACTTGAGATCCCTTTGCGCGCGGTATTAAACCATCCTGATATAAACCTCAGTGTTTTTTGGTGTCCGTAGTAACGATTTTATGTGAGTACACACGTTGTGTGCTCACATTTCGTTTGTTATGTACTTAGCGCCAATTTAAACGCTGAAAGGGCGAGAAGCGATACAATCCCACATAGTTGTACTTACATACCTTTAATCATTAAATCAACACCTTACTTTTCGTTTGGTCTCCCGTTAATCCAAAAAAGCAAATTATCCGAATATTACTTATTGTTGCCTTGTTAGTGAAGATATCATTATGGTTGTTACTTTGAATCGTCTATTATTATATTTTGACGCTATTGATGAATGATCACTGAATATGAATTGGCTGGTATGTACCGTAATTAAAGGAGATAGGCTGAAAAAGTTATGAGTATTTTACAGTAAAGGACTAGACAGAAAGAGTATGAGAATCTATAATGACAGCGTTGTCATTGAGAATGGTTATCACCCTTGAACACTTCTGCCAAAGTATTCTCATCTCAATTGACAGTAAAAATCACAATAAATTAGCCCCTTCATATAACCCTTAGTTATAAAGGTCCCCAATTTGAGTAATTTATTACTGCATATTGGTTTTTTATGCTATATTCCCATCGATATTTTGTAACAAAAAATCATACGAAAATTACAGTTTTCATAAAAATCAAAGACTTACCGATATTTGTGACTGTTTTTTGTCTAATATGACAAAAAAGATGTAGCGAATTTGTAATTTACGGTGTATGTTTGTTATTAGATGACAGCGTTGTCATCATCACTGGGCAGAAGTGATTTAAAAAACCAACAATATGATTCAAGGGGAATCCTGTGTTAGCTAATAATTTTAAAAAAAGCTTACTAGCAGTTAATGTCGGTCTTGTACTTAGTGCAGGCGTATCAGGCATAGCTTATGCTGCTGATGAAAATAAAGTTCAAGAAGACGTTGAAGTAATTGAAGTTCGTGGTATTCGACGTTCTTTAAAAGAGTCTGTTAATACTAAACGTTTTGCGAACGGTGTCGTTGACGCTGTATCTGCTGAAGATATCGGTAAATTCCCTGACAGTGATGTTGGCGAAGCGCTAGGGCGCATCCCAGGTGTGGCAGTAAACAGACAGTTTGGTCAAGGTCAACAAGTGTCTATTCGTGGTGCTTCGAACCAGTTAACATTAACAACTTTGAATGGCCAAGCAGTTGCATCAACTGGTTGGTACGATCAGCAAGCGATTGACAGAAGTTTTAACTACTCTCTTTTACCACCTCAAATGATTTCGGGTATCGAAGTATACAAATCTTCACAAGCTGACATTGTTGAAGGCGGTGTGGGTGGTACGGTCAATGTAGAGACGCGTAAACCGTTAGATTTAGACTCAGGCACTGCATTTTTATCAGTAGAAGCTGAGTACTCATCGGAGTCAGACGAAACAGATCCTGGTGTGTCAGGGCTTTATAGCTGGAAAAATGCGGACGAGAATTTTGGTATTTTAGCCGCTGTTGCATTTGAAGATACAACCTATGCACGTCGCGGTAATGAAGCGTCATACGGTTGGTCAGGTGCTGAGTCTGTAAACTACTTCGAACAAGCACGCGAAAGAACGGCTGTTGATTTAACTGCACAATATGCAATTGATGACACATCTGAGCTTGTATTACATTATATGACATTAGAGCTCGATGCGAACAACCACAATAACAGCTTGTTCTTATTCTCTGATACTGAAAACTGTCAACAAACACTAGCAAGTGGTGTATGTACAGTTCGTTCAAATACACGTGATGACTCTGCAGGTAGAACATTCCTTCAAACGTTTGCTCGTTTCGCTTCAATGGAATCAGAAGTTATTGATTTAGCATACAACTTTGAAGGCGATGGCTTTAAAGTAGAAACTCGCATTGGTAATACAACAGCTGAAGGTGGTACAGACCTTACTATTAACCATGCAACTTTTATTGGTACTGGTGCTGATGTTAATGGGTTAGTGTTAGATAACTCGGGCAAAGCTTCAACGGTTAACCTACCAAAAGGTGGTTGGAATATTTCTGAGTATGCAGATGACTGGGATGGTCGAGGCTTACAGTCTTGGGCATCACAACGTGCTCCTAACAAAGATGAAGAAACCTATTTCCAAGTTGATGCTACGTTTGAGTTAGATCACGAATATGTATCAAGTGTGAAAGCAGGTATTCGCTGGACTGACCACTCAGTAGAGAAAAAATCTTACCGTCCAACACATAAAGATCACAACATTATAGACCCGACTCAATATTGGACAGGGTCAGATTCTGCAGGTACGCAAGATATTGGCATTCCTACGCCAGATATCAATGCGATGCGTCAAAATGCAACTGCGTCATTTGACCAGTGGTATGAAGACCGCTCAGGTTTCTCGACAGTCGATGAAGAAAACTTAGCGATTTATGTAATGGCAAACTACAGTGGTGAAAACTACCGTGGTAACTTTGGCGTACGTTATGTTTCTACCGATGCATCTTCAAGCTATTATGCACCAACCCCAGGCAGTGAAGATCCAAACGGAATTGCTCAGAATAATGGTCTTGGCACCAACATCATTAAAGACGAAGGTGATTACAGCGAGTTTTTACCAAGCTTCAACTTAGCCTATGACGTGAATGAAGATACGATTGCACGTTTCTCAATTGCACAAGTAATTTCTCGTCCAAACTATGATGATATGTTTGCGGCTACTGCTATCTCTGGTTACGGTGATACGCAACGTGGTAATGAAGAGTTAACTAAGGGTAACCCTAACCTTAAGCCATATAAAGCGACACAGTCTGATTTAGGTATTGAATATTATTACGGTGATGCAGACATGATTGCCGTGACTTTATTCTATAAAGACGTTAGTAACTTCACCACAACTGATACATTATTGAATCAAAATGTGGGTATTGTTGACCCTGTAACAGGTGAAGACAACTGGCAGGTTAATACGCGTGTTGATGGTACTGGTGGCGATATCTTTGGTGTTGAATTCCAATCACAACATGAGTTAGGTGGTGGGTTTGGTACTATGTTTAACCTGACATATGCTGATGGCTCTGTAGAAGAATCAAACTTTGTTGATGCGATTGGTGAGTTTTCAGATAGCTCTAAGACGACGATCAACGCTGTTGGTTATTATGAAAATGATGACGTATCACTTCGTCTAGCTTATAACTGGCGTTCAGAGTACATGATCCGTGAAACAGGCTTCTACGGAAACCGTCGTCATGATGACTATGGTTCACTTGACCTGACAGCGAGTTATACTGTATCAGAAATGATCACTGTTCGCTTTGCTGGTACAAACTTAACGGGTGAAGATAGCGTACAGTTTGGCGATGCACAATCTCCAGCTGGTTCAAAAGCATCTTTACGTGATGGCTATGCAGCATGGTCATACTCTGCAGATACCCGTTACTCTGTAGCTGTTGACTTCCGTTTCTAGGTCGTAACTTAATAATAAAAACCCTGATCTTTGGTCAGGGTTTTTTTATAGCTGATGAAAAATAATGGTATTTTCTTTCAGTATCAGGGATTGATTTTAATATGATATGGTGAGTTCTTGGTCAGGGTTACTTGATGCAGCTAGCGTATTAGAGCGCCAATATTATAAACGGTAGTGTATTATTTGAAGTAGGTAGTGATAACGATGACAGATAAACAAAACATTAAGCGCATTGTAATTGTTGGGGGCGGGACGGCCGGTTGGTTAGCGGCTTGTCACTTAGCAAAAAAGTTAGAGCCTTTTAAAGACAGTACAATTTCAATTACCCTGGTAGACTCGCCAGATATACCGACCATTGGTGTAGGTGAAGGCACAGTGCCAGTAATGAAAGATACACTGCGCTATTTTGGAATTAGTGAAACAGAGTTTGTGCAAAAATGCGATGTTTCTTTTAAGCAAAGTATTAAGTTTGTTGATTGGGAGGTTGCGCCTAATAAAGGTCAGTCATCATTTTATCATCATATTTTTGACTTTCCTAAGCTTACACCTGTTGATGTTACACCTTATTGGTTGTTAGATAAGACATTGGGCCAAACGCATTTTGCAGATCTTGTATCGGTGCAGTCTCATGCATGTGCGCTTGGAGTTGGTCCTAAGAGACCTAATGATAAAGAGTACACAGGGATTTTTAATTATGCCTACCATTTAGACGCGGGGAAGTTCACACAACTGTTGTCACAGCATGCGATAGAAAACCTGGGAGTGAAGAATGTTAAAGCAAATGTGGTGGATGTTCACACAAATAAGCAGAACTTTATTTCTCATCTCACTACGGATCTTCCTTCAACATTGACTGCTGATATATTTGTTGATTGTACCGGGTTTAAGGCGTTATTGATTGAACAGGCATTGGGAGGTGAGTTTTTAAGTAAAAAAGAGGTTTTATTGACAGACACCGCCTTTGCGATTCAAGTACCTTATGATCACCCAGAACAAACAATTCCTCCATTCACAATATCTACAGCACAAGAAAATGGCTGGATTTGGGATATTGGTTTACAAAGCCGCAGAGGGGTAGGGTATGTTTTTTCAAGTAAGCATCAATCTGATGATGATGCATTACAGACGTTGTCAGATTATCTAAAGCGGCCGCTGACGTATTCTGATGTACGTAAAATAAAGATGAAAGTTGGCTATCAAAAGCGTGCATGGATCAATAACTGTGTCGCGATGGGGTTGTCTCAAGGGTTTGTCGAGCCATTAGAAGCCACTGGGTTACTGATGTTTGATGTGACTGCAAGGGTGTTCGCGAATATGTTACCAGCTCATACTGAGAATATGGCACTGAGTGCAAAGCGATTCAATCAAGACATTTGCCAAATGTGGGAATCAACCTGCGACTTTATTAAATTGCATTATTACCTATCGAAGCGAGACGACTCAGGGTTTTGGAAAGATAATAGAAATAGTGCGTCATTATCAGATGAATTAAAAGAAAAGCTAGAGGTGTGGAAGTATAAAATACCATCACAATTCGACTTCAGATATACAATTGATTCATTTAGGTTAGACAACTTTTTATATGTACTTTATGGAATGAACTTTCCAACGAACTTATCTCATGAAGCAAGTAAATATAAGGATGTAGATAAGCTAAACAAATTAAAATATGAAATAGATCAGGGCGTACTGTTTTGCAAAAAGCATTTGCAGCCACACCGCACTTTATTAGAGCATATTTGTCGCCATGGTATGGCGAAGGGTTAGATATCTTCTCCTAAGGTGGCAAATGTTGTAATGGTTAATCGCCCAGAGCGTAAATCGTTCGCTTTAGGAAGCTGCTGTGGGATACATGCAGAATGGAGTAAGTTACCAGGGTAAGCAACTATCTTTCCAAATTGTGCCGCTTCATAATGCTCGCGCACGAATAAAGGATGAGTGTGTGTGATATATTGTGGGGATTGTGCAGTGTGCGTGTCTATTTCTTTTTTAATGGAGTGAATATAGTCATCATGATTGTGTCTTGAGACTCTATTGATCCCCGTTGATTTATGACTATAAAACCCTGTACCACCAAATTGTGCGTCACACAGATAATGAACGAGAGCGATTTGATTATCCTTTGGTAAATCGAAATGTGGAATTGTTTGAAATGGTTGTAAACTACTCGGCTCTTGTGTAACCAATGCATAATTGCAACTGACGCGTTTTACATTATTTGCTGAATAGTTAAACGGTGTTGAAAGCGCGTCAATAACGTTTTTGATAAAGGCGAAATAGTCATTGTGCACTTTAGCCCATAACCCTGGGTAACTGTTGGTTGGTAACACCCAATCTGGGCGATAATTTGAGGCTGTTTTTAACCACTTTTTGCTGTCAGTTGAGGCATCTATTGTTTTGACCAAAGCATGATTCGTTGAGTTGTTTTGATATTGCAAAATATGCTCCTTTTAATCGTTCGGTTTATTAGCAGGTTGGTATCGTTCAAGTTTGTATAAATACCATGCAAAACAACTCTGTTATCACTTTAAATAAGCGGAATGAATGGTTGAATTTATGTCGCCCAGTATACGATATTTTTTCGAGTGGAGCAGTAAGAAACTTATAACTAAATTGCTTTAAGTGAAACCTAGTTTTATGTTTTTAATCGGGTTTGTGACGAGTATAGAAAGGTAAGTTGATTCATGCTCTTTTCGTTGTTATCGCTAATCATAAATAATTAACGATATTCCCTAAGTTAGGGCTTTCCTTTTCTTTTTAAAACCTTTAGCCTTATGCCAACAAAAAGTAATAAATATGAAAATTGAATGGAGTAATATTATGGCAGAGCAACAAGTGCAGCCTTTACACAACGAAAAACATGCCAACACGAAAGTACAAAATGGCATCAATGTTGATTTCTTAAAATCTCAGCACTTAATGCCAGTTGTTGCGCATGAGTTTGCGCGTGTAGCCACTGAATTTCCAATGGCCTTTGTTAAAAATACAGAATCAGGTCAATTTCAGCCAGTGGCTATGTTTGGCTTGGAGCCGGGCGAAAATTTGTTTGTTGAAAATGGCAAGTGGACATCTGGTTTCGCTCCGTTAGCTGCAACTCGTTACCCATTTGGGCTTGTTAAGCACCCAGAAGAAGATCAATACGGTATTGTGATTGATGAAGCGAGTTCACTGGTTGGTGAAGAGCAAGGTAACGCGTTGTTTAAAGACGGCGAGGAAACGGATTATTTAAAAGCACGTAAAGAAGCATTGGTTAACTTCATTGAGTTTTCACGTGTTACAGAAGCGTTTACACAGTACCTTGCTGATAAAGAGCTTCTTGTACAGCAAACGCTGACAGTAGACATTAAAGGTGAGAAGAAAGATATTAATGGTATCTATTTAGTTGATGAGCGTAAGCTCAATGAACTAAGTGATGAAGAGCACCTTGAGCTACGCAAGCGTGGTTATTTAGCCCCAATTTTCGCTTTTTTAACGTCAACACACCAGGTTGCACGTTTAGCGCGTTTAAAAGCACAGCAACAAGCTGATTAAAAATTCGATTGAATTTAAAAAGCACCGTAAGGTGCTTTTTTTATGCCTTAAGAAAATTGGTCGTGTATAGCTTGCATTAAGATCCGATAAGACGCATGGTCGATATTTTAGCAATGAGTTTTATAATATGAATAAGAAGCCACTCAGTTTTTGTGCTTTATTTGCATCGCTTATGTTTATTGGGAAATTCGCTAGTGCAGCTGAGATGCCTATTGCAATCGCGATACATGGCGGCGCTGGTACCATAGAAAAGAGCAAATTTACACCCGAAAAAGAACAAGCATATAGAGCGAAGCTGCAAGAGGCAGTGGAAGCTGGATACGCTGTACTGGATAAGGGGGGAAGCAGTTTGGATGCCATTACCCAGGCAGTGACTATTCTTGAAAATTCACCGTATTTTAATGCAGGTAAAGGTGCTGTATATACTCATGATGAAGAGCATGAGCTTGATGCTTCAATTATGTTTGGTAAAACACGAGAAGCTGGTGCGGTTGCTGGTGTTAAGCATATCGAAAACCCAATTCATCTTGCTCGGTTAGTAATGGAAGAATCTGTGCATGTCATGCTTAGTGGCCAAGGGGCTGAAGTGTTTGCTCAACAGCAGGGCGTTCAGTTAGTGGATAATAAGGTTTTTGATACACCGCATAGATATAAAGCGCTAGAGCGTGCTAAAGATAAAATGGAAAAAGCAAAACAACAGAATAAAGAGTATCAAGCTGCACACCAATCGTTAGACGTTGAATATAAAGTAGGGACAGTAGGAGCTGTGGCATTGGATAAAAGTGGTAATATTGCAGCAGCTACATCCACCGGTGGTATGACCAACAAGCGCTATGGCCGAATTGGCGACTCGCCAGTTATTGGTGCTGGGACATTTGCAGATAATGCGTCTTGTGCAGTATCTGCAACAGGTCATGGAGAGTACTTTATTCGTTATAATGTGGCTGCTGATATTTGCGCGCGAGTACAATATCAAGGAAAAACTATAGCTGAAGCCGGTAAAACTGTCATTCATGACGTATTGCTGCCAGTGGGGGGGACCGGTGGGGTGATAATTGTTGATACCCAAGGCAACATAAGTATGCCATTTAATACCAGAGGAATGTATCGAGCTAGTAAAACGAATACCCAGCCAACAAAGGTCGGTATTTTTAAACACGACTAAAAATTACAGGCAAATTGCTTGACGCCAGCTATAGTTATGAATGCTGGCGTTTTTTAATGGAGCCGATACCATGCAATCAATTCAAGTAGCAGACTATTTAAATCATCGCCCTGTCACTTTTTCTGCCGATATGCGCATAGAAGCGGCAGTTGAGAAATTATTACAAAGTGGCCAGTCAGGTGGCCCTGTTATCGATAGTAACAAACACGTCCTAGGGTTCTTGTCTGAACAAGACTGTCTTAAGAAAATGCTAGAGGCGACTTACCAAAATGAGTCCCATAGCGTTGTTAGTGATGTTATGAATAGTGATCCTATCTGCGTAGCCCCAACTGACAGTATCGTACAGATGGCAGATCGTATGACAGTAAATGCCCCTAAGCTTTATCCAGTTTGTGATGAGGATGGGCGGTTAAAGGGAGTAATTAGTCGAGCGAATGTACTTTTGGCGCTTGATAAGCACTTACATGATACATATGAGTCGGGGAATCGATACGTGTAACCATCATTTTATATAATAACTGGGCATAATTATGGGCTCAGTTAGATGTTTTTGATACACTACTTCGCGATTTGTATTATATAAAGGTATCGCGAAGTGAGTGTTGGACCGCTGTTTTCTGAACTAAAATCTTGCCTAAAGAAAGATCAATTCATTTTAAAAAAACGCCTTCACGGCACAAAAAAAATTACAGATGAAATGAAGCAAACTAAAGCAGTTCAATCTATTGCCCAAGCGATTGCACGTAGCCAAGCATTGAAACTAGCTCGTATAGAGCAATTACCAGAGGTGACTTATCCAGAGCAGCTTCCGGTAAGTCAGAAAAAAGATGAAATTAAGGCCGCGATAGCTGCACATCAAGTTGTTATTGTTGCGGGTGAAACAGGTTCAGGAAAAACCACTCAGCTACCAAAGATATGTTTGGAGCTTGGACGCGGTATTGATGGCTACATTGGACATACACAGCCTAGACGCCTTGCAGCACGTACTGTTGCAAATCGTATTGCCGAAGAAGTCGGCTGTGAATTGGGCAATGAAGTTGGCTTTAAAATTCGTTTTAGCGATCAAGTATCAGATAACACCTATGTTAAATTGATGACTGACGGTATTTTATTGGCAGAAATACAACAAGATCGTTTTTTAAATCAATATGATACAATTATTATTGATGAGGCCCATGAACGTAGTCTAAATATTGACTTTATATTAGGTTACTTGAAGAACTTGTTGCTTAAACGGCCAGATTTAAAAGTTATAATTACCTCTGCAACTATAGACCCTCAGCGCTTTTCTAAGCACTTTAATGATGCCCCAATCATTGAAGTATCAGGAAGAACTTATCCAGTAGAAGTACGCTATAGACCTGCGGCTGAAACTGCAAATAATGATATCGAAGCACAAAATGATCAATTACAGGGTATTTTTGATGCGGTAGATGAGCTGTGTGATGAAGGTCCTGGTGATATTCTAATCTTTATGAATGGTGAACGTGAAATTCGTGATACCGCTGATGCATTGGCAAAGCGTAATTTACGAGGGGTAGAAGTACTCCCTTTATATGCACGATTATCTAACGCAGAGCAGAACCGAATTTTTGCCGCTCATAGCCAACGACGTATAGTACTATCGACGAACGTGGCTGAAACGTCTTTAACAGTGCCGGGTATTCGCTATGTTATTGACCCAGGGACAGCACGGATCAGTCGTTATAGCTATAGAACCAAGGTACAGCGTTTACCAATTGAGGCTGTATCACAAGCCAGTGCGAATCAGCGTAAAGGTCGCTGTGGACGAGTTGCTTCAGGAGTATGTATTCGTCTGTATTCTGAGGATGATTTTTTATCTCGTCCTGAATTTACGGATCCAGAAATATTAAGAACTAATTTGGCCTCGGTTATTTTACAAATGCTCGGACTCGGACTTGGTGATATCAGTGAGTTTCCTTTTGTTCAGGTACCAGATAATCGTAATATCAATGATGGTGTATCGTTACTGGAAGAACTTGAAGCAGTTTACCCAAGCAAACGTCATCAAGCGACCAAGTTGACACAATCTGGACGGTTATTGAGCCGATTACCTATTGACCCGCGTTTAGCTAAAATGGTATTGAGTGCGGATAAGTTAGGGGCATTACGAGAAGTCATTGTTATTGTTGCTGCTTTATCGATTCAAGACCCTCGGGAACGTCCTTCAGAACGTCGAGGAGCGGCAGATGAGAAACATGCACGCTTTGAGCACCCAGATTCGGATTTCATTGCATTTTTAAACCTTTGGTATTATTTAGAGCAACAGCAAGCAGAGCTTTCCCGAGGCCAATTTCGAAAATTATGCCAGAAAGACTTTTTGGCATATATGCGTATTCGTGAATGGCAAGATATTGTTTATCAGTTAACCTCAGTTGTTGAAGAAATGGGTTTGAAGTTAACAGACAACGAAGCTGAATTGGATAATGTCCATCAGGCACTTTTGAGTGGGATGCTCAGCCATATTGGTTGTAAAGATGAAAAGCAGCATTATAAAGGGGCTAGGAATAGCCAGTTTCACGTGTTTCCAGGTTCAACTTTATTTAAGAAAAGCCCGAAATGGTTGATGTCGGCTGAATTGGTTGAAACCAGTAAGCTTTACGCACGCGTTAATGCAAAAATAGATATTGCTTGGGTGCCTTCGATGGCTCAGCACTTGGTTAAGCGCAGTTATAGTGAGCCACATTGGGAAAAGAAACCTGGGTGTGTGATTGCGTATGAACAACAAACACTTTATGGGCTGATCATTGTTGGCAGGAAGCGCAGTGTGTATAGTCAAATTGACCCTAAGTTATGCCGTGAATTATTCTTAAAAGAAGCTTTAATAGGTCAACAGCTGGGTCAGAATGAAGGGTTCTTGCAATACAACCAAGATTTGATTGATGATATTCAGGTCTTAGAGCAAAAGGCACGACGTCGCGATATTTTAGTTGATGAGCAACAGTTATTTGAGTTTTATGACCAAAAAATCCCTCAAGAAGTAAATACTCGTGCAGCGTTTTCACATTGGTGGAAAGATAAAAAGCACCAAGATAAACGCTATTTACATATGAATAAAGCACAGTTGATGCGCCACGGTGCAGAGCAGGTTACGGAGTTTGACTATCCTGACACTTGGCAGCAAGGTAATATTATTTTGCCGTTGAGTTACCACTTCGAGCCAGGGAAAGCCGTGGATGGTGTCACCGTTAATATTCCATTGGCACTGCTTAATCAAGTCTCAGAGAGTGGTTTTGATTGGCATATTCCCGCTCTTAGGCATGAGCTGATCTGTGGTTTAATTAAAAGTTTACCAAAGGCGATTAGGCGTAACTTTGTACCTGCACCTAATTATGCAGACGCGGTTTTGGCTACGGTTGAACCTTTACAAGGTAATTTGATCGATGCATTGAGTACTAGGCTGTTACGTATGACAGGTGTCAAGGTGGACGCTGATGCGTGGGATTTAACCCTTCTAGATGCACATCTTAAAATGCAATTTCAGGTACTTGGTGATAAAGATGTTGTGCTTGCTCATGGGTTTGACTTGCATGCAATCAAAACACAGTTGCAGGGAAAAGTTGCAGATACACTGTCTCAAGTCGCTGAAAAAGGCATAGAGCAGCAACAGATCATAGAGTGGCAATTTGGAGATTTACCCAGTGAATATACAAAAAAGCAGGGTAGTTATGAGATAAAAGCGTTTCCAGCGCTTGTGGATAAAAAAAGCAGTGCAGCAATTGAGTTGTTTGATAGTCAAATAAAAGCACTGTCAGCACATCAACAAGGTTTACGTCGTTTAGTCTTGTTAAATGTACCATCACCAATAAAATATTTGCAACAGAAGCTCCCAAACAAAGCCAAACTTGGTTTGTATTTTAATCCATTCGGTAAAGTACAAGACCTGATTGATGATTGCATCGCGGCTGGGGTAGATAAACTGTTGCTTAAGTATGGAGATATTCGTAATGAGCAGGCGTTTGAGCATGCAAAAGAGGCAATTCGTGGTGAACTAGGTGATTGTGTTGTTCATATTGCGACTCAAGTTGAGCAAGTATTAAGTGTTGCGCATGCAATTAATAAGCGTATGAAAGGGTCTATTGATTTAACTATGATAACGGCTCATGGAGACGTTAAGTCGCAATTGCAAAGATTAGTATTTAGAGGCTTTGTAACCAGTCATGGCAGTGAAAAACTTGATGATTTGTTACGTTATATGAAAGCAATAGAAAAACGATTGGAAAAACTACCTGTAGATCCAAATCGCGATAGGTTGTGTGTATTGGAGTTAGAAAAAGTAGCGCAAGTATATAAAAAGGCGCAGTCAAGGATACCTAAAGGGCTACCGATTCCCGAGGAATTAGTACATATTTTTTGGATGCAAGAGGAACTAAGGGTGTCATTGTTTGCTCAAACATTAGGAACACCTTATCCAATTTCAGCCAAAAGGATTATGAATGCGCTCAAAGAGTGTGAATAATTTAACTTGAAGCTTGCTTTTTGGGTCAAGCCCATTATTTTAATAAGAGGAATCAATTTTTGGATCTTGAAAAGGAAGTGACACTAACCATGTCCGCAGAGCAAACAAGGAATACCACGCCTCATGTATTGGTTGTGGATGATGAATATTTTAACTATGAAATGCTGAGTATGGCATTGTCTGAGGTGTTTACACTGAGTTATGCAGATTCAGGTAAAAGTTGTTTGTCTAATGCGATAGCGCAGCGGCCAGATGCGATTTTACTTGATGTGTGTATGCCTGGACTGGATGGTTATGATACATGCCGACTGTTAAAAAATACACCAGAAACCAAAGATATACCAGTTGTTATGCTATCAGGGCTTGAAACTGAGCAAGAACAACAGGCTGGCTTTGAAGCAGGGTGTGACGCATATGTGGTTAAACCCTTTTCAATGCAATCCTTATTAGAAAAACTAAAATTAATGGTCTAGGAGTTGGGTATGTTGCACGAAGACAAGCGTCGTTTTATGCGAATGATGGTCAACGCGAAAGCACAAATTAAATTGTTAGAATCTGGGCTGACTTTAGAGGGAATATGTAACGACTTGAGTGCAACGGGGTTATCTATTGAAATCGAAGAACCGATAGAAATGGATACGTTGGTGGAAGTATACATAGATTCAAATAGCAGCTCTACGCCTCCTTTGAACGCGCATGCTAAAGTGGTACGATGTACACAAGAACAAGAAACTGGTTATTTACTTGGGCTTGAGATCACCCAGTTTAATTAAATGTATTAGGTTAAAATTAAAGGGGGCAATAGCCCCTTTTTAGATATTGCACGGATACGTTAATACACTTTACAAACTAAACCTTTGAGGTAAAACCCTTCTGGGTAATTTCCTGAAATAGGGTGATCTGCTGCTTGGTTTAATCGTTCAACAATCAGCAAGTCTTTCCCTGCGTCAAGTGCAGCATCTGCAACCACCTTTTGAAACAAGTTTTGTTCCATTAAGCCTGAGCAAGAGAAAGTCAGTAATGTGCCACCTGGCTTTAATATTTGCATTGCTATCATGTTGATATCTTTATAGCCGCGACATGCTCCGTTGAGTTGTGCTTTACTTTCTGCAAACTTCGGTGGATCCATCACAATGGTATCAAACTGTCGGCCCTCATCACGGTATTGGCGTAACAGTTTAAAGACATCTTGTTTGACAAATTCGGCTCGCGATATGTCGAGTTCATTGTGCTCAACATTACGTTTGGCGATATCGAGAGCGGCTTGTGATACGTCAACATTTATCACATTTTCACAACCGCCTCTTAGTGCGTATAAACCAAAAGTTCCTGTGTAACAAAAGCAATTTAAGACGCTTTTACCTTTTGAAAAACGTTCTAATGCAGCTCGACTGTCTCGCTGATCAAGATAAAAGCCAGTTTTGTGGCCGTTAATGATATCGACTTCTAATTTTAAGCCATTTTCTTCAATGAGTATTGGTTGAGTTGGCGCATCACCCCACAGTGCGCCTGTAGTTTTATCTAAGCCTTCTTTGGTACGAACCTCCACATCAGAGCGTTCATATATCTTGCACTCAGGAAAGACATGACGAAGCGCCATGAGTAAGTCGCCTTTGTGGCGTTCAGCACCGGCACTGAGTAGCTGACAGACTAAATAGTCGTCAAACTTATCAATAGTAATGCCGGGAAGACCATCAGATTCTGCAGCACTAAGTCTAAATCCCGTTAAGCCTCCTTCATTAATCACATGTTGACGAGCATTAAGTGCACGCTCAAGCTTCTTAATGAAAAACTGGGTGTCAATTTGTTCATGTTCATCAAAAGTCCACACGCGGGCTCTGATCTGTGACTCAGGGCTATATGCTGCTGTAGCAAGGAACTTTCCGTCATGACTATATACCGTTACAGTGTCACCCAGCGCAGGCTTGCCTTTTATTTTTTTTATTGCCTTGGAAAATATCCAAGGGTGTTTACGTTTAAGTGACTTTTCTCTACCGGGTTGCAAATAGACCACACTAGACATACAAATTCCTAACTAAATTGAGTACTTGCCATTTTAGTTAAGCCCGTGTCAACATACAATGAAAACACCGTGATTAATGGGTTTTAGGTCAGTTTCATTCATTTTTTAAGAGATTTTTATGCAAAATATAGAAGCGGCATGTCGCGAATTTATGCTAGGGGGTACGTTTGCTGATACTGCGCACGATATAACGCATATTGAACGCGTGGTTAAAGTCGCAAAGCAACTTACCGAAGTAGAAAATGCAGATCTGAGTATTGTGCTTCCTGCAGCGTGGTTACACGACTGCGTGGCCGTGGCAAAAAATCACCCCGATAGAGCAAAAGCATCACACATGGCAGCCGATAAAGCGGTCATTTTTCTGCAATCACAGGGATATGATGATACTAAATTAGCTGCGATACATCATGCGATTGTGGCGCATAGCTTTAGTGCGAATGTAACTCCAATGACATTAGAAGCAAAAATTGTTCAAGATGCAGACCGGATGGATGCATTAGGCGCAATTGGTGTGAGTCGCTGTATGAAGGTTGGGGGAGCGATTGCACGACATTTATATCATCCAGAAGATCCAATGTGTGAATATCGAGAGGCTGATGATAAGAAGTACACATTAGATCATTTCTTTATTAAGCTATTGCATATCGCGGCGCAAATGCACACGGATGCAGCAAAGAGTGAAGCAGCCAAACGCACCGCTTTCATGGAGGACTTTTTGATGAAATTAAAAGAGGAAATCAGTTAAACATATATGCTATCGGGTCATACGTTTAACGAAAACTACCACGAACAGAGCCAGAGAGAAACTGCCAGTAAAAGCTTCAATACTGGCAATAAGTCGAGATATACCAACCGGGGTAATATCTCCGTAACCGAGCGTTGTAAATGTGACAACACTGAAGTAGAAGCTATTGAGTAATGCACTGAGGTTTTCTACGAATGTATTGCTACTGCTCAATTGTATGACCTGATCTTGGTAGCTAATGCCTGTAATAAAGTATAAAACGGCGCAAACGGCGATCATAATTAAGCTAAAACGAATTACATTTTCAGGCTTTTCACCATATCCACAGAGTAAATTTATGGCGCTAGATATCCAGCGTTTCTTGGAGTTTTTAGGGTATTGTTGATGTCGCATACGCAGTTCGTTATACGTATACTTACCCGCCATTTCAAATAATCCTTGTTGCTCTGCAGCTTTTCTTAACAACCGATAAATTTCCTCGGATTGTTGGAACAAGTCAATGGCATCATCTGGCGCTTTTTCTTTGATTGCTTGATGTGCCCGTACTTCCTGCATAAGTTTGTCACCTAGATGTAGGTTATCAATACGGGTATTATCTAATTTAACACCTAACAAATTTGTATTTTCCAGTTTACAGCAATGTAGATTGGCTTCACGTAAATCTGCTTTCATTAAAGAAGCATGCTCAATCGTATTGTTAAATAAATGCGCACCGCGTAAATTAGCTCGGTAGAAATTACCATAAGAAAGATCATATCCATTGTGATCACCAAACTTTACTAAATTAAGCCCTTCGAGATTTGCACGCTTTAGTTCCAATCCTTGTAGTAGACCACCGCGTTTTGCGTACCGTTCAAGCTTTTGAGTGAGCTCTAGTCCACTTTTGTCGAATTTTGCATCATGCCAAAAACAGAACCCTGAACCCATATCAATTTCCTGACATATTTGTCCATCAGGTGATTGATACTGGCAACACGGTTTTGAATTCATAGCTATCTGATCTTTTTCATCATTTACTTATAGGTTAGCAGTTAATTTGCAAGGTAGAATGGAGAAAAGTAAATAATTTTATCGTTATGTTTGAATACCAATTAAAACAAAGCAACCGTCGGCGCAGTATTGCTATAAAAGTTACAGAGGCAGGTGTCGTCGTACATACGCCAATGGGTGTTTCTACGCATCAATTGCATAGCTGGCTGCTAAGCAAACAGAGCTGGGTATTGGCACAGCAGAAAAAACTACAGACTCTGCCTCAATTACAAGTGCCTTGGGTGTCTTCTAAAGTTCGTATTTTTGGAGAGGTTTTCGAGTGCCACTTTCACTCTACGGGTGAAAGTGAAGTTATTCATAATAAACAGACTGTGAATGTGTGTGTCACGCAGCCAAGCAATACGGCAGAGTGCAGAAAGGCGTTGTTGTTACTCTTACAAAGTGAGCTAGAGCGGTATGTCATGTCCGTGTTACCAGCGTTGACTAAAAATATGGGAGTTTGTATAGCGTCGGTGAAGTTTAGAGAGTACAAGAGCCGTTGGGGAAGTTGTTCCAGTAATAAAGCACTGACATTTAATACATTGTTAGTAGGCGCTCATAAAGCCGCTATAGAGTATGTCATTATTCATGAATTAGCGCATTGTCATGTATTGGCACATAATCATGCATTTTGGCAAATTGTTTCACGTTACTGTAGTGATTATCAAGAGCATGTAAGATGGTTTCGGGTAAGTGGCAGAAGTTTGTTTATTTCCAAAGCACAATAAAAGAAGAATAACGGAGTTTTGAGAAAATAAATAAGATGGTGGAGGGGGCTGGATTCGAACCAGCGAAGGCAGTGCCGTCAGATTTACAGTCTGATCCCTTTGGCCGCTCGGGAACCCCTCCATCTTATGGAGCTATCAAAAACAATTTGGTGGAGGGGGCTGGATTCGAACCAGCGAAGGCAGTGCCGTCAGATTTACAGTCTGATCCCTTTGGCCGCTCGGGAACCCCTCCAAATTGTATTTGTTTCGTTGTTATGGTGGAGGGGGCTGGATTCGAACCAGCGAAGGCAGTGCCGTCAGATTTACAGTCTGATCCCTTTGGCCGCTCGGGAACCCCTCCTAAACAACGGCGCTGATAATATCAAAGTTTTTAATTAAGTAAAGAAAACCACTAAAGAAAATGTAAAAAATGCCGATAAATAATTATATTTAGACACAATCGGTGAAACTCTATGCAAATAGGCAGTATTTTAACCAGAGAAGATCAACTTGGCGGAGCACTCTCTGTTAGCGTTAATGAACAACGCCGTGCTGACTTTTCGATGTTATTAGCTATGCTGTCTCAAGATGCACTTGATTTTAGTCAGTTTCACCTACCAGAAGATGAAACAGTAGAATCAGACTTAAGCGAAGATGCGCTCAAAAAAGAGTTTCAAGTTGGCCCAAAACAAAGCTTAGCGCCAGCACAGTTTGATATGCTCATAGGAAAAAATAACGCCGAATCTTTGTCTCGAAGCAGTATGGCAAGTCTGCGCTTAGCTAATTGCCTTGACCCTGAACCTCTGGCTATTCGTGATGATTACAAACATATTCCGTTAATGGTTGTTGATAATTGTGAGTTAGCTGTTAGGCGTAGACTTGAGTCAGAAATACATGGTGGTGTGGCGATCGATAAACCAAAAATGGATGCAGCGGCAATGTACGATCAACTTAATAGTCAAGAAATGCAAAATGCGCTAATGCAAAGCGCATAATGCCATTATTTTTAGTGCGACTAGACTACCCGTGGCACTTTTTAAATTTTTTACTACTTCCGCAGGGGCATAGATCATTTCGGCCTATTTTAATTTCTGGCGGGTCAAATAACTCACCGTCTAAGTACTTCCAAAGCCCACACTCTTGAACAAATCTCGAGTTTTCATGGAGCTGACAATGTTTATCCTCAACTAAATAATGTGCTTTAAATTCTACGTAGTTATATAAATCATTGTCTGAAGTCTTAATAACGTCAAGCTTAATAAAGCTGACTTCATTGGCGAATTGCAGTATGTCAGTCGTGTTATGCATCTTCTGTTGAGAAGATGCATACGTATCAAGAATATAATTTGCATTCTTTATGCAATATGCTGAGTACCTAGAGCGCATTAGTTGCTCTGCTGATGAAGGGCTATTACTGCCCTCAATGAAGGGTTTACAACATTTATCGTAAGGTAGTAGATCGGAGCAATAGCACATATTAGCGGTTATTTAAGAAATCATAGCGTCTATTGTACACGTATCTTGGCTTGGTATTTTTGAAAAACAAAATAATTCTGTACCAGACAAATTTAAGTTCATGTTTTTTAACTGATCTGCGGTGGTTACATTGGTCCATGTGATCACAGCTGCAAAGTTACCATTATTGAGTGCTTCATTTAGTACATACTGTAAGTTTGAAATATGTTTTTGTTTAATAACCAGCAATTTACTTGAGTCTATTGAGCATCGCTCAAGCATAGATTTATTAGGAATATGCTCAGGCGCTATTAACAATGTCCAACCATGCTTTTGGTTACACAAATGAATAATATTCAATAACTCTAAATTCGCACTGATATCATCACGAGTGTGAACCATCTTTAAGCGTGTCTGCTGGTGCACTTTACTACGCAAAACGAGTGGATAGGTATTGGTGTTTAACATATTTACTCACTGGTGTTATATACAGTATTTATATACAGTAGTTTATACAGTATTTTAAGGCAAGAAGAATTTTAATTATTTTGTTTAAAAAATGTGCGGGAGCTCATAAGGTACTCATCTTTTAAATAAGTACTTTTTTATAGTGGACATATACGTGAGTTGTGTCTTTTTGGGTATAAGTTGAGCATGAGCATGAGAATGTGGCCACAGAAGCGCAAAGGTAATGCTATTTGTAAAAGCACTAACAGAATAGTCAGAGTACGCTCAATACGCACTCTTTAATGTGGTAACTATCAGCGTTTTATACTACCAAACAGGAGACGATTTACTTTTGCGGTTCAGGGCTTAAAAACTGCAGCTGGTGGATTTGCTCATATAATGTTGCGGCATAGCATTGTGCATCTTTAATTCGTTTGGTTGTTAGATGGGGTTTTACTTGTTTAATCATTTCTTGCGCGGCGGCAACCCCTTGACTTTGGGCTAATACCAACCATGCCATACCGTGGAATGCACTTTGTGGAACACCTTGTCCTTTAATAAACAGTAGACCAAGATAAAATTGTGCTTTGGTGTCACCAGACATCGCGGCAAGACGTATCCATTTAGCAGCTAACGGGTATGACTGTTCTTTGAGGTAGTATAAGCCTTTTTTATAAGCTTGTGCTGTGTCAGTTGCTTCAGGTAGACGAGCTTCACTATTTATTGGTGCTGTGACAAATTCAAGTACGTTCAATAATTGCTGTTCAAGATCATGACTTGCTGCATTGTCTAACTGAGATTTTTCCATATTACAACCGTGTTTATTTATGCACTATTTAGTGTAGCTGAATTCTAACGTTTTTGTCCGATTAAGTCAGTGCTTTATGTTAAAATCCAAGCACTTGTTTCTAATTTATATACCTTACATTATGCTGGAACGTTTATTTGCACTTTCCCATCAAGGGACGACGGTCAAAACCGAAGTGATCGCCGGATTAACTACATTTGTTACTATGGTTTATATTGTATTTGTAAACCCAGCAATGCTCTCTGAAGCGGGGATCGATATGGGGGCCGCGTTTGTGGCAACTTGCATCGCTGCGGCGATTGGGTGTTTCATAATGGGGTTTTGGGCAAACTATCCGTTAGCGCTAGCCCCTGGGATGGGGTTGAACGCATTTTTTACTTATGGCGTGGTGTTGGGTATGGGGCACGCATGGCAATCCGCCCTCGGTGCCGTATTTTTGTCTGGCTGCTTATTTCTATTACTTAGTCTGTTTAAAGTGAGAGAGTGGGTGATCCAAGCAATTCCGTTGGTTCTAAAGCAAGCTATTGCGACTGGTATTGGGGCATTTTTGGCACTTATTGCATTAAAAAATGCCGGTATTATTGTGGCAAGCCCTGCAACCCTAGTACAACTTGGTGATATTACGTCGGCTGGACCTTTATTGGCAATTTTAAGTTTCTTTATTATTGCAGCATTAATGTTTCGAGACATTAAAAGTGGTGTGTTATTAAGTATCTTTCTCGTAACCGCCTGTGCGTGGGGACTTGGTTTAGTTGAATATCACGGTATTGTGTCTGCGCCTCCGAGTGTAATGCCCACAATGCTGCAATTAGATATTACGTCAGCATTAGAATTGTCGATGTTGAGTGTTGTATTTGCATTTTTGTTCGTCGATTTGTTTGATACTTCAGGTACTTTAGTCGCAGTCACACAGAAAGCAGGATTGGCCGATGAGCATGGTAAGATGCCTCGTTTAGGTCGTGCTTTGTCAGCAGATAGTACGGCAACCATCGCGGGGTCGATGTTAGGCACTTCAACAACGACATCATATATAGAATCCGTATCAGGAGTTTCTGTGGGTGGAAAAACAGGCCTGACTGCGGTGGTAGTTGGGGTATGTTTTTTGTTGATGATATTTTTTGCGCCCTTGGCGCAAATGGTGCCTGCATATGCGACAGCTGGGGCTATTTTATATGTTGCGGTATTAATGTTACAAAATTTAAAGTTTGTGAATTGGGATGACATGAGTGACGCGATCCCTGTCAGTGTGGTGTTATTAATGACACCACTTACTTTTTCTATTGCCCATGGCATTGCACTTGGCTTTATTGCTTATACAGTGGTTAAAGTGTTGTGCAAAAAAAGCCATGAAGTGTCGGTAAGTGTATGGATACTCAGTGCATTATTTGTAATGAAATTTGCATTTAGTTAGAAAGTACAAGCCAAGAAAAAGTGGCTTACCACTTTTTCTTGGGCGCGAACAAAATATCTAAATCATCTTGCTCTTGCTCATTCTTTTTCTTAACTGCAGAGGCATTTGAAGCTTTTAACTCAGTACTTATTTCATTTAAGTACGATTCAAGTAAATTTTTCTTTTCTGTTACATAGTCATCGCTGTATGTTACCGCACAGATAGTCGCATAGGCTTTTTCAAAATATTGCCTCGCGGACCCGACCATATTTGCGGTACGCGCTGAAACACCACGCTTTATTTGGCTCTCAACGTTTATTTTTAATTGCAGTTTTTCAAGACGGCGATCTTCTGCAACAAATTGTTGCGTATCAACTTTGCCCTTAGAGTGTTCAGAACGAAGCACGTTTCTGAGTTTTTTAATGCCTTGAACTAAAGCGATAAGCTGCTTGTCATTATCAGGTAAAGATAAAGCATCACTCTTGCCTTCAGACTCAACAGGCGTATTGACTCGCTCTTTGGCTTCGTGCAAACGGTTTTTTAATTCTCTGGAGGTAGGTGAAAGCTCTACCATGGTTGCTAATGCATCATGAATTCTGCGTTGCAAAACTCGCGTTAGCATTTCAGACATAGGGATATTGGAGCTGTTCACTAAAACGTCTTCTGATTCTTCAATAACTTTTTTTTGCTTAGTTAATTCTTTACGACGTTCAGCTTCTTGTTTCTCCTTGTGCTGTTGAATCGCACTCACCCACACGGCAATGACTATCAGTGCAACAATCAACATAATAATTATAGAAACAAACATAACGAATTCTCTTTGACCACGACTCAAGAAGATGATTTTTTATATTACATCAATTAATTGCATTCTGAACAGTATTACATTCATAAGTGTGAAAAAACTTTTCTAATTCATTATTTTTCATTATAGACCATGATTCAGTTTTGGCTGATAAACAAACAAAATGGGCAATTGCTATCTCGTTCAACTTAAATATGCTAGCCTAAACGATACTGATGATATTACTCTGATCAATGTCACGGAATGTCAGTGCCGATTTATAATTAATAAGAACAAATCAAGCTATGAAATTACAACAACTTAAATACATTGTAGAAGTGCTAAATCACAATTTAAATGTCTCTGCAACAGCCGAGAGCCTTTATACATCTCAACCGGGTATTTCTAAGCAGGTAAGAATGCTAGAAGATGAACTTGGCGTGCAGATTTTTGGCCGTAGTGGTAAACATTTGACGCACGTAACCAGTGCTGGTACTGAGGTCATAAATATTGCACGTGAGATTTTATCAAAAGTAGAAGGGATAAAAGCGGTAGCAAATGAACACACTTTGCCTGATCAAGGTAAACTTAATATTGCAACAACACACACCCAAGCCAGGTATGCATTACCCAATGTGATTCAAGGGTTTATGAAAAAGTATCCGGCAGTTTCGTTACATATGCACCAAGGCACGCCCCAGCAAATATCAGATGCTGCAGCGCGAGGAGATGCTGATTTTGCAATTGCAACAGAGGCGCTACACTTATACTCAGATTTGGTTATGCTTCCATGCTATCACTGGAATCGCAGTATTGTTGTTGCGAAAGACCATCCGTTGGCGCAAAAAGCGACTAATTTAACGGTACAGGATGTTGCACAATATCCTTTAATTACCTACGTATTTGGTTTTACTGGCCGTTCTGAGTTAGATAAGGCGTTTAATGCGCATGGTTTAGAACCACATATTGTATTTACCGCGACAGATGCTGATGTAATAAAAACCTATGTTCGTTTAGGGCTGGGCGTTGGGGTTGTTGCATCGATGGCGATTGATGTGGAAGCCGATCAAGATTTAGTCTGTATTGATGCAAGTCATTTATTTGAAGCGAGCACTACAAAAATAGGCTTTAGGAAAGGCAGTTTTCTGCGTGGTTATATGTATGATTTTATAGAGCGTTTTGCACCACATTTGACAAAAGATGTTGTTGAAAGAGCCAGTTTATTACGCAATCAAGATGATGTTGATGCATTGTTTGCAGATGTAAAATTACCAATTAAATAGTTGCTTTACTAATACAAGTGTGGGTATTGAGTCAATTATTGTAACAACTCAATATCCATTATAATTACTTCATGAAAGCCCAACGAAATGGAACCAGCTTACCTCACCTGCCCACCTACTTATTTGTTTCACTGTGCTGTAATACTGTGTAATAGCTTTGCTCCATGGCTTAACTAAACTGAGTATAGTTAGGTTGGAGACCATGCTATGAATGATATAAATTTTAAGCAGCAGACCTTTTCATTAGACCATGTATTCTTTGATGGGTTATTAGATAAACTCGCTGAATATGCACAACAAATACGTCAATTAGTGGGTAATCAAAGGGTAATTGAAGATGATAAGTCATGTGATAGCAGCGCGTGCGTTCATATTATTCATAGTGGCAGAATCTATAGCAGCTTTGATAACCAAGCACATTTTTATGAAGCTATGGCGATTTATAATGGAAAAATATGGGCACTAGGCTCACTGGAAGAAGTGAAGCATAGGGTATATCAATCGGGATTTATTGCGACTTTTTATTGCTTACGCGAAGAAGAAGTTGTGATGCCCGGGTTTATAGAGCCACATTGTCATTTAATTACGTCATCAATTTTACAGCAATGGTTCCACTTTGGACCATTTGGCTTCGGCTGCCAAAAATCACAGTTTATGTCACAGTACGACCTGTCATATATCGTGCGGTCAGTTATGTATTTGGAAAAAGGTATCCCAAAGGATGACTGGTTATTGGGGTATGGGCTTTATAGTCAATTATTACTTAACAACGAAGTAAAAACCTATCGAGATATTTTTAGAATGCTAACAAAAGTGAACACTCATAAGCCGCTCGTCATTTTTGACGCGGCTAAGCCGTTTGCTTTTGTTAATTACGCCGTGTTAGAAAAGGTACACAAGTACCTAGTGCGCCAACACTATACAATAACGAAACTAGATTTCTATCGTATGGTTGAAGGGCAGGGGGGGCTGGTAGATGAACAGCTTTTATGGCTGTTGGAGGTTCTTCCAGAACATCAGTTAAAACAATACTGTACACATTTGTTTAATTTTACAGATCAATTGCTTAGTCATGCTAAAGGCCAAGGTGTTACACATTTAGGTGTAGTAGATAGTCATCCTGTGGCATTAGA
The DNA here is from genome assembly GCF_018101015.1 of Pseudoalteromonas sp. MMG005. Classification (NCBI taxonomy): domain Bacteria; kingdom Pseudomonadati; phylum Pseudomonadota; class Gammaproteobacteria; order Alteromonadales; family Pseudoalteromonadaceae; genus Pseudoalteromonas; species Pseudoalteromonas sp. MMG005. The sequence continues at coordinate 61,720 of NZ_JAGJEK010000011.1, forward strand.
TTTACTGGATACTTATTTACAAAAACAGACCGAAATTCATGTGGTCAATGCAACATCTAAATGGATGAATGAGCAATCGAATACTTGTTCGGATTTACCAGATATTGATAGTTATAAGGCCGTTATAGGGAACTCAATTGCGTTGAATATAGGCGAAGTGGGTTATTTAGGTTTTGAGTGGGTACAGAGCTATCACGGACAAAGTACTTTACAGCCTTGTCAGACTTTAATTAAGCAAGGGATGAATGTTTGCTTACAATCAGGATTCCCCTTGTTACCGTTGTCGCCTTTACGCAGTGCTCAGCAAGCAATATCACGGGAGATGGAGTACGCACCTCATTGCTATATGACAAAAGAGCGAGTCTTGGGAGCCGAACAATGTTTTACACGGTTACAATCGTTAAAAAGCATTTCTATTTCAGCAGCAGTCCATTTGAAGATTAGTAATCAAGCGGGGTGTCTCGCGGAAGGTCAGCATGCTAACTATGTCGTGTTATCTGCAGATCCATTACACTGTAAAAACAAAGATTTGCGAGAGATAAAGGTTGTAAATAGTGCGATAAATTAGCCGTTACCTGTGAGGTTATTCTTTTTCAAAACGACAAATAAAATGTATTTATTCTGCGTGTTAAATCAAGCGAACCCCTGATATTTTCTGGTTATTTAAATGTGACGCTTATTGTTACTTTTTGTTAATAAGCGAAAATAAGTTAATTCATTGATGCTTAGCCTTATTTTTATATTAATGAACCTATAGTAGGAAATAGGAAGGTTTTTATGCGTTAAAGTTATATAAAATATATTGTATACTTTGTAATTTAAATGTAAAAAATATAAACCTCAATATTGAGGTTTAAACATACAACATTTAAAAAGGTATAGTATGAAATTATCAGCGCTTATGTTGGCTCTACCAACACTTGGTATAAGTATCAGTGCATTAGCACATAATGAAGAGTCACACCGTTCATTCAAACCTCACACTTCTGAGTTTGTTAATACAACGCATCATGGCCACCATGTGCCCCTAGAAAACGAGAGAGCACCGAGTGCAGTATCAGTGCAGCTTTCTGACTTTAACCAGGTCAAAAGGTTAAGCACGACAGTTCAAGTCGCGATAGCGTGTGATCTTAACGCATTGGCATCCGCGAACTCAACACAGCTACTCATCGAAATAAGAAATCAAGGCAGCACATGTATTAATGAGCTTTTTAATGCGAATGCCTCTATACAGCAACAAGTGTTTACGTCAGATAAAATGTTCGCCGCTGCCAATCAAGCAAAATTGATGGCAACCAGTTATAACGGGCAAGGTAGCAGTGAGTTAGAATCATTATTCCTATTTATTCGCGCAGGATTTTATGTAGAGTTTTATAACGATAACGTGCAGTTTGCAGCTTGGTTAAAGCCGGCCGTAAAAGGTGCGATAAATGCATTTGTTAATAATAGCCACTTCTATGATAGTAATGACGCGCATGGTCAAGTATTAAAAGAAGTTATCACTACTATGGATAGCTCTGAACAACAAGATGTGTATTTACCTGTAATCAAGCAGTGGTTAACACGTTTTGATCAAAGTTATGCCAATGTGCGGAATATGCATCGCGCAATCAATGGTATTTTTACGGTTTTATATCGGGGGCAGTGGAACGATAACTTTAAAGCGCTTGTGAAATCAGATACTCAGCTTGTGCAACTATTAAGTGAGTTCACAAAAAAAGCTTGGTTAGTCGGTGCTGACGCTGAATACTTAATGGTTAATGCTGCTGGGGAGCTCGCAAGGCTAAAAGCGTATAAGGATACCCCAATTCAAACTCATGTTGATACGGCCTTAATTCAACTTTTTTCAACGTATAAAAGCTTTGGCTATGGCGATGCTATTTGGTTAAATGCCGCTGATGTGGCAACGTATTATGCGGATTGTAGTAAATACAATATTTGTGGATTTGAAACTCAACTCACTGCACAGGCGCTATCACAAACGTATCAGTGTAGTGATACAGTTAGGATCCGGTCGCAAGATATGACGCCTGCCCAACATGTGTCTGCGTGTAGCACAATGGCAACAGAAGAAGTGCGTTTTCACACACGTTTAGAAACAAATCAAACACCAGTAGCAGATGACAATAATACTTTTTTGCAAGTTAATATTTTTAACAGCAGCGATGATTATAGAAAATATGCCAAAGCTATCTTTAAAATAGATACTAATAATGGCGGCATGTATTTAGAAGGAGATCCCAGTAAAGTTGGCAATCAGGCAAACTTTATTGCATATGAAGCGACGTATGCAAAGCCAGATCACTATGTTTGGAATTTAGAGCATGAATATGTTCATTATTTAGATGGTCGATTTGACTTATATGGTGATTTTAATGCACCAACAGAAGCAATTGTATGGTGGAGTGAAGGCGTGGCAGAGTACATTGCCAACTTAAATGATAACCAAGCGGCAATTGATACGATAAAAGATGGGTCGACTTATTCACTGGAGCAAGTGTTTGCGACCACGTATGCCGGATTTGACCAAGATAGGATATATCGGTGGGGTTATTTAGCAGTACGATTTATGTTTGAACGTCATAATGATGAACTAAACGCTATGTTAGCCCGTACCCGAGTTGGTGATTGGCAAGGGTACAAAACATTGCTTTCAAGCTGGTCAAGCCAATATGCAAGTGAATTTACTGCTTGGACACAAGAATTAGCCAATGGCACAGTTAATGATGCACCTATCGGAGTTATTAATGGCCCATATCAAGGTCTGATCAATGCAGATATACAGTTCTCGAGTCAAGGTAGCAGCGATCCGGATGGTGATATAGTAACGTATTTATGGCAGTTTGGTGATGGCACACAAAGCAATACTGCCAACCCAATTCATCGTTATGCGAATGCAGGAGATTATGTGGTGAGCTTGACCGTTACCGATAATAATGGGGCGAGTAGCGCTGTAACATCAAGTGCGGTTATTACAGGTGGTGACACCTCGGAGCCAGTTTTACGTAAAGGGATACCATTAACCATTTCTGGAGCACAAGATGAGTTGAGCTATTACACTATTGACGTGCCTGTTGGTGCGACTAATTTGCAAGTGTCTACTGGAGAAGGTACGGGAGATGCGGATCTTTATGTTCGCTTTGGCAGTAAGCCAACATTGGCTGAATATGATTGTCGCCCTTATAAAGGCGGCAGTACTGAGCAATGTGATATTGCAACGCCCGAGGCAGGGATCTATCACGTGATGGTTCGTGGTTATAATAGTTACGCAGATGTGCGCTTATTGGCAGATTTCGAGCAAGCAGCAGTGGCATTACCAGATACATGTCAAACACAAGGGGCGGTAACCAGTGGCCGTCTTATTTCAGGAGAGGCTGTGTGTTTAGGCAATCAGGCACCGATGTGGTTTAGTATGGAAGATGTAAGTGGTCACACTCAAATTAAAATAGAAACAGCACATGGTACAGGTGATATTGCGCTGGAATATAGTAATTCCGGATGGCCCAACGATGTAAATGTTGATGCAAGTTCAAATAATGTCGGCAATGTAGAATGTATTAATCTCAACGGTCAGTCGCAGTATTGGGGTTATTTAAAGGTATCAGGAACTAGTGCCGGCACAACAATAAAAGTGACTTATGATGAAGGGGGCTGTTAGGTCAATTATTCAAACTAAGTGCTTGTAAAAAAAGGTGGCAGTGCCACCTTTTTTTAAATTTATAACACGGCAAAAATAAAAACCTCACCTACACTGAAATAGATCTTCGCTTTATTGGGTCAACTATCAGGCTTATAACATTAAGAGGAAATTCACATGAAAGCACTTACAGGCGCAGCAATGGCAATGATGGTTGCCGGGTTGGTTGGTTGTAATAGTACAAATACTGCAAATTCATCAGCAAGCTCAACCGCAGCCAATGCTGCTGCGAGTGCAAGTTCGACCGATCTTGTTCATTGTTATGATGTAAACGTGTGTGGTGGTCATAATGACTGCAAAACAGCAAGTAATGCCTGTGCAGGGCAAGCGTCATGTAAAGGTACAGGGTTTGTTGCAATGCCGAAAAAAGCATGTGGTGATGTAGGCGGTAAAACAAAAGATGCGTGGGTCGGTGAAATAGCCAAAGCAGCATTGGTACATTGTCATGATGTAAATATTTGTGGTGGCCATAATGACTGTAAAACCGCGAGCAATGCTTGTGCTGGGCATGCATCTTGTAAAGGTACGGGTTTTGTATCAATGCCAGCGAAATCTTGTGGTGACATCGGTGGTAAAGTAAAGAGTTAATAACTAGCAATTAGTCCACTTAGGCTATGGATGGCCTTTTTATGTAGGAAGTCTATGTCAGTACCGTATTTAGGCTTTGGGATGGGGTTACGTACATGTTACTTCGAACAAATAATCTCAGAGCGGCCAGCGATCGACTGGTTTGAAATCATTTCAGAAAACTATTTTGTATCAGGTGGCAAACCTTGGTACTACTTATCACAAATAAAAGAGCAATACCCCATTGTTATGCATGGTGTGTCGATGTCGATAGGCAGCACCGATGACATTAATACTGACTATTTGAAACAGTTAAAGCGAACCATCGCACGGGTTAACCCAGCTTGGGTATCGGATCACTTGTGTTTTAGCGCATTAGGTGATTTCAATAGTCACGATTTATTACCGATGCCTTACACGGAAGAAGCATTAAATCATTTAACTCAGCGTATATCACAAGTGCAAGATTATTTAGAAAGGCCGATGATATTTGAAAATGTGTCGAGCTATCTAACTTACAAACAATCCCATATGACAGAGTGGGAATTTTTGGCACAATTACATAAACAAACAGGTTGTCAGTTTTTATTAGATATTAATAACGTATATGTAAGTGCGAGAAATCATAGCTTTTTAGCGATGGATTACCTCAATGCGATACCAAAAGAAAGTATCGCGCAAATACATTTAGCTGGACATCAAGATTTTGATAGCCATATTATTGATACACATGATGAGCCTGTCTGTGACGCTGTATGGTCTTTATTTTCAGAGTTTAGTCAACAAGTTCCAGCCGTGAGTACTATGATAGAGCGTGATGATAACTTCCCACCATTAGCGGAATTGCTAGCTGAATTAGAACATGCAAAAGCGTTAACCCGAACACATTGGGGGTAATATGAGTGATTTAGCGACTCTGCAGCATGCTTTTATTGCGCTGCTTCATAATGGAAATAATAGCTTAGCAAATAATATCGTTGATCAGGCACCGTTAGAGGTTTGCCAGCGCTTGGAGATTTATCAAAGTGCTTATCGGATCAGACTTCGTGGTGTTTTAGAGCAAGACCATGAAACATTAGGGTTTTATTTAGGTGATGAGCTGTTTGAAGCAATGATGGATGGGTACATCAACTATTACCCTTCACAATCACGCTCGCTAAGACAGTTTGGGGAACGGTTACCTGAATTTTTACGCATTACTCCACCATTTTCAGAACATGGGATTTTAGCGGAGATCGCTGAGTTTGAACGTATTTTATTGAGCTCGTTTGATAGTGGTGACGCATCATTGTTACGGTGGCCGCAATTACAGGCCATTGACATTAATCAATGGCCAAATATGGTGCTACAGTTGCACCCTAGTGTCTATTTTTTTAAATGTGCCTACGCAAGTGTAGAAAGTTGGCGAGCATTAAAAGAAAAAAAGACGCCGCCATTGGCTGATATTCATGAGCCGCATCATTGGCTGATAGCACGAGGGACAGATCATCGAACTGGATTTCATCCTCTAGATAAAAAGCAATGGTTATGTCTAAAAAGCATCGCAGATGGTATGCCGTTTAGTATGGTGTGCCAATCTATTGTTGGAGAATTTGATGATGAGCAAACATGCTCGATGTTTGTGATTGGTGTGTTGCAGTTAGGGATTGAACAAGGTTGGTTCAGTGGCGTCAATATGCTACATGGCACCTTAGTTTAACCAGTATAGGTGTTCAAAAGTAACTTTTACCGTTTAATGTACCGGTAAAAATACACTGGAAATTCAAACTAGTTATTATACCAACGTTATTAATGCGGTGACGATCCTAGGAGTCAATGATGATTAACTGCGTTAAAGTTTGCCTATGTAAAATAACGACATATTGAAACTTTCTCTTTGTTAGTCAGTGTTTATATGTCGTCGTATTTGACTGATGATTTATTACTATTTTTTTTGACGTTACCAGCTGCCCGTATTTTGCATCGATTGCCATGGTTCTTGAGCGGGCAAAGCTTCGCCTTTTTGTAGCAACTCAATTGAAATACCATCTGGAGATTGAACAAACGCCATATGTCCGCAGCGAGGAGGGCGATTAATTAAGACTCCCGCGTTCATTAACTTCGTACACGTGTTATAAATATGATCAACAGAAAAAGCCAGATGACCAAAGTTTCTGCCACTTGTATATTGCTCAGGATCCCAGTTATAGGTTAACTCTATAGTGGGAGTGAATGTTGTTTTTGCTTCTTCTAATTGCCCTGGCGCGGCAAGATATATTAATGAAAATCGACCTTTTTCGCTGTCGTAACGTTTAACCTCAATTAGGCCCAGTAAATCGCAATAAAAATGCATTGATGCGTCTAAATTTTGCACGCGAACCATAGTGTGTAAAAATTCCATAAAATTGCCCCTTATCATCTTATCGTAGCTATTGTATGTGTAAATTGCGTGATAACAAGGGGCAGTTGAGGCGTTTAGTAGTTTGCAGCCACATTCACACCACTAAACGTGCTGTAAGCACGAAGTGCTATGTGCCATTCGCCGGCTTGTGGGTTAGATAATACACAGCTTTCAGTATTACCCTCTTTGTAGGGTCTGCAGTCATAACTTGACGTTGTGGGGTTACTGCCAAAACGAACATAGAGATCGGCATCTCCACTGCCCGCTGCGGAATCTACCGTAAGTGTAGTTACACCAGTAGGTAGAGTAAGGGTTTTATATATCCACTGACCTTTATCAGCTCCAAGGTTAGGCCATTGCTGTGAACCACCATTATCTGGCGGAGTAGTACTTGAGTCATAGCTAGCAACCAATGTCACATTTGCATAAGGTGCATAGCCTGACAACATAACATAATACTTACCTGCTTGAATGCTTGAAATTTCGCATGTTTCATTGTTGCCCGATTTGTATGGTCGACAATCATAGCTTGTAGAGGTGGGTTTGTTGGCAAACTTAACATACATATCAGCATCACCTGTCCCGCCTGATGTTTTGAACGAAAGTGTTTTTACCCCAGTTGGAACATCTAATACATAGTATGCTTGTCCGCCTTTGTTACCGTTTAGACCATTTAAAGGGGTATTATTCGTTAGTGGTGTCTCTGCTGTTGGAGGATCTACAGGATCTGTCATATTATCAATGATACTTAAACCGGAAGCGCTTTGCTTGAGCACTAAATCTTCTCCTAACCCGCTTGCATACCACCAATTGATGTTTGCAGGGAGTGCGAGAGGATCGGCATCACGCTGTGCTTTGCTCAACGTACTGGCTGTACTGTCAAACTGTGCCGTTCTCACGGTTAAGTTGCTACTGGTCACACTCATGACTTTGAATTGTTGAATACTAGCAAGGTCAATAGTCCAAGACTTAGGGTCGTTGGCAGAACGTGCAGGGGCTCCCCAGCTACCCTCACCAACATAAATAGTGCCGCCCGTAGTGGTTTTAACAAAGTTATTGCCAGAAGGTTTTAGTGCTTGGGTAATTTTGTTGATATGTGTATCAGACTCGACAACCAAGTTCATTTTTTTATCATAAAAATTTTGCGCCCACCAAGTGTGCAATATGGTGTTGTCAGATTTACCAGAATAATGCGGATACATTGGCTTATGATATTGAGCGACTCGCCATTTCGCGCTACTTCCTCGTGCGGTTAAATCTTGTGTTAGCCAATTATTCATGGCCGTTGCATAGCTTGACCAACCACTGTTTTTGTACTGACTGTTCAGGGTGTATACGCGCAGTAATTGACTAACATTAAATGCGCCATAGGTATCTGAGCTCGTGCAACTACCATCTTGGTTAAAGTCAATGCCAAATACCTGACAAAGTGTTTTATAATTGTCGTCTTCATGGTTTCCGTGTGTTGCGACAAAAGGGTAGATACGTTTGTAACTAATGCCGTCAATTTGGTCGGTTGAAAAAGTCAGCTGCCAATCTTTTAAGTATTCTTTCATCTCAGATGACGAGTTTGCATTGGTGTAATCACCTCCATGCATAATAAACAAAGGCCTTATTTTGGCAATGAGTTCATTTCCTTTGCGTCGGTTCGTCCAACCTGTTCTGGTGTCGCCACCGGCAACAACAGTAAAGCCACTACTGGTAGTTGGGGCCGTTTTAAACCATAAACGTTCACCACACCCTTCACTGTCGCATACACGATAATAAACGTTACTATTTTCAGGTAGCCCCGTGAGGGTGACAAACTGACTTTGTAAACTACTTGCAAATGTATGCGATGCTAAAACTGACTTATTCTGCCAAGTTTGTTCATTGGTTGAGAGCCCATATTTTACATAATGGTTACTCCCACTTGTGGGTGAGAAACCAATGGTTGCTTGCTGGCTGGGGTTGGCATCCCATACGAGACGATGATATTGGCTACCTGCATGCACCGAACTGCTGGCAAGTGTTAGTCCTATCATTAGGGCCAAAATAGATCTGTTCATTTATTTATTTCCTTTGGGGTTGTAATTAACGTTTCGCGACCGCTTACCTGCGAGGTAGGTAAATCTGTAACTGAGCTTACGAGCATGACAAATGCAGCATTACGATACGGTAAAGTCATGCTCGTCCCAGTGTGAAAGTTGACTGATTTAGCGCCTTCTTTAAATTGATTAAAATGTTTAGATAGCTTGTTAGTTTGCTCTGAACTCCAATAATCACCATGCTGGATATGCAAAAAGAAATCGTGTGCAATATGTGTATTACCGGGACGGCTTGGAGGCTCTACTAGGCTTGCTAATTCTTCACTACTGGGTAATCGCCAGGTTTGTACACCACATAATCCGTTTTCATTGGTATGGCGAAGTAAATCAGCAGTATCACAGCGATTTGACTCAAAGTAGCAATCGCCGAAATTCGCCACGCCTTTCTGGTTTTGATACCAGGAATAGGTCCAGTATCCATCGTGAATAGATTCGTTGTCGGTTTTTATCTCCCATAGTAATTGTTTTTCTTTGTCATACACACATGCCCAAGGACCTTGCCATGGCTTTAATGGTTTGCCTTCGGCTGATATTTTTATATAGCGCGGGTGCATATGGCTTTTTTGGGTAGGTAATGCAATTAAACAGTAGCCAACAATCACGCTTAGCAGTAAAAAGGATATTAAGAGTCGGTTTTTCATAATATATACTTCAATGAAATGGCTAAGTTATGACGCGTGTGTGCAATTTGACTATGATCAAACGCTGAGACCCACATACAGGTACCATGTTCGAGGGCAACATCATGCTCTGAGGGGGTCATATTTTTTCGCACGAGTTCCAGTGTCCACTGGCCATTCTTCCATTGACCACGAGCGCGGACATCAGCTCTATCTCCTTCAAAGCGGTTTGAGCGGTAGAGAACGGAGGGGAGGCGAGTACCTATAGGGTAGTGATCATCATCCTTCTTGTATGGCTTAGACCCAAACCATGGTATAATATCGCCTTCGTATAGGGCGTCTTTTGGTAGCCTTTTGGGTATGACCCCATTGGGACTGTACCAAAGCCAGTTCATTACATAAGCACCACTTTCTTTGCCATCAGGCAAATACCCAGCACTGTAGCGTCTTTGTCCAGATAGCACTTTAGTGGGGGGACCAATAAAATTGTCATCAGCCAAAATCATGTCATTTGTGCGTACTGCTTTCCAATGCCATAAGTCACGTACTTTGTTATCGACACTGGCATGATAACCCTTACCGTGCCAATTACTGGGTTTGTCATGAAAGGGGGTTTTTCCTAAATGGGCAGTACCATCTGCGCCGCTATTACAGGTTTTAGACAGCATCACGGCAAATTTGTCTTCATAATGACTTTGTTCATCAAATTTATAGAAGCCATTTTCGACAACTTTCCAACCCGTGCTGACTTTTTCAATTGGTAAATGTGAAAGGCTATGTGTTGGGTCTGCCCACGTAAATAAGAAGAACGTTTCGTGTTTATTGCTGAGGGCTTTAATGGTCACGGTTGTTTGCCCATCGACAAAGTTTGCACCACCAATGGTATGGACATTGATACTTTGTGCTTCTTGCCATATAGGTTCATCGGCAAGCCCATCAATTTCCATCAAAACATTGGCACCAATTGGGACTACATTAAGACTGATGTATGTATTTTGTGCCATGTGATATGTACCAATAGAGGCTAAAATCAGCCCAATAGAAAGAAACCAAGGCAGTTGCTTTAGAGGGATGAAGAACACTCTTTTGATGAGCTTTTTACCAAGTTGTAAGAAGTATATCCAGCTATGAAGTAATAAATAACAACCAATTAAGAATGAGGATATCAGGTGAAGTGTCTGTGTTTGAAATTGGGTTATATTGAAATAGACACTCCAACCCGTGATGACACAGCCAAGTACAGAAAAATAACCAAATCGGTTAACCCAAGTATGGTAGTACGTGTACTTGTTTGGCGTAATGTCGTTGTTTTTATAAAAAACATAAGAAATAGCGGTCAAAGTGATTATACAAGCACTTAACATATGCCAAAAATGAACATGGCCACTAGGTAGAATTGGCGCAAGCACTAACAATTCAGAGTGGCTGATGGTAGCTATCCTTAACCCACTGAATAAACTTGTAAAAATTGCTATTACTATTATGGTGTGTAAAAAAATAAAAAAGGGCCGCGGCAAGGTCTAGTCACTCTGTTTGAAATTTAATTATTAATATTTACATTGTATTTACCTTGTGTGAAATATTTATTGGTTATAATTCTATTGGTTAGAGAAATATCAACTAAATTGGTTATGGATCTGTAATTTATTTTGGCTAATATTAACAATAGTTACACCATATATGTATCAAACAGGGAAATGATGGCAAAACAAATATTAGATAGTGAAAATGTAATTGATAGCATGGCTGATATCGTGGCATGTTTGAATACCAGTGATTCGATTCAGCGGTTCCTGCTTGATATTCATTGTATTTTGCAGAAGATTACCTATGCAGATAATTTCTATGTAGTGCTGTTTAAACAAGATGGCTTGTTAAGCTTCCCATATTTTCATGATGTCAAAGATGACATACGCGCGGAAGATCTTGAGAACTTAGATGTTGCCGAAATTGCAAAATCATTGACTGCTTATGCGTTAACTAAAAAAGAAGTGTGTAATTTTAGCTACAATGATATTGAACAGCTAATTAGCCAAGGCACGCTTGAAGTGCTAGGTTCATTACCAATGCAATGGCTTTGTTTTCCTTTGCAGAACCGAGATGCGTTCTTAGGCGCGTTCATTATTCAATCATATCGACGAGAGAATGAATATTCAGGTGTTATTGTTGAACTACTTTACACAATTAGTCATGTGATCTCTTCAGCGCTTGATGCGTTTAATAATCAACAAGCTTTATTAGAAGCTAATCATACGTTGCAGAATTATCAAGGTGAGTTAGAACATAGAGTTGAGGAACGAACCAAAGAATTACAAAATAGCTTGGAAGAGCTTAAAAAGGAGGTAACGAAGCGCGAAGAGCTACAGCAACAACTGGAATACGATTCGTTACATGATAGTTTGACTGGGTTAGCAAATCGGAAATATTTGTTTAGCGAACTGAATCGATTGGCCGCAAAATCTTCACGTTTATCAGTAGAGGTGTACGTACTTTATTTAGATTTAGATGATTTTAAACCAATTAATGATCAATATGGTCATAAAAGTGGGGATCTTGTGCTGTTAGCGGTGGCAAAGCGTTTACTAGAAGAGCTGCGCGGCTACGATATTGTCTCTCGCCTAGGTGGTGATGAATTTGTCGTGGTAATAACAGAACCACTAGAAAAGCAGGTACTCTTTCAAGTATGTGAACGATTATTAAAGAGTATTCAAGTCCCAGTAACATTGGAAAGTAGCACTAGCGTGATATGTGGTTGCAGTATCGGCATTGCTGGCAATCATGCGCGTGCATTTAACGCTGAAGAGTTGTTACACGCTGCTGATGAAGCATTATATGTGGCTAAAAAGAAAGGCAAGAATCAAATTCATTTCCAAGAGTATGAATAGGTCTTTGTACTTTTTCACCGTTTGCTTTAGGATCGCAGTATGTAGAAGACTTTGTCGTTAGTGCTATGTTAATCAGAGCTTTATTATTTGTATGCTTATTTATTTCGGCCCCTATATTGGCCATTGAGGTCACTGACCTTTATCAAAGTACTTTGGCTGTGTCTGATAAAACCCGTGCGACACGTGTTAAGGCGAGCCAACAGGCCTTAATGAACGTGATTAAAAAATTGACGGGTCGCTATGAAACTGTAGATCACCCGTCAATCACACGTGCAAAACGTTCAATCTCTGATTACATGTTGAAATATGAGTATTTAAATCTAGATGACGATGATGATGAGCTGAAAATTCGCATTAAATTTGAAGCAAATAAGGTTGAAGATCTGGTACGCACAGCACAGTTGCCGTTTTGGGGGAATCGACGCCCTATGATAGCAATTTGGTTAGCAATTGAAGACGATTTACAACGTGATTTTGTGACCCAAGAGCGTTATCCACAGCTTGGACGTTTAATTTATGATACTGCGGCTGAGTGGGGAGTGCCAGTTGTGGTTCCGTTATTAGATTTACAAGATAGAGCCAGTGTTGGCATAGCTGAAGTTTGGGGGAATTTTTCAGAACCCGTTGAGCAAGCTTCTATCCGATATAATGCTGAACGGGTGATCACCGCACGTATGTTCAAGCAGCCTCATAGTAGTCGTTGGCAGTTAGAGTGGCGATATACTGATGCCGAGCTGTTTGAGTCAAATCAACTGGTGGGTGATAAACAACAAGTGCTCATACAAATGATCAATGATTTGTCTTCTGTATTAGTTGCCAATTACGTGATTGACCCAGCGGTGTCTTATGCGACAACTAGCACCATTTTTACAATCGATAAACTCGAGAGCTTCACGCATATTGAAAGAGCAAAGCGTCAATTGAAGAGTATCAGTACAGTGGCGGATGTTGATATTATTTACCGCTCGAAAGATAAAGTTAAGTTTGAAGTTGAACATACTTCAAGCCTCGAAGATTTAATCAAAGCAATAAAATTAGAGCAGGCATTTTCGGTGTATATAGATCCACGAGCGTTTTATCAAGTGGCTGATGCCGAAAATTTAAAATACAGCTGGGTTGGACCATAATGGGAACTGAACCATTGCAAATGGCGTTGCCTGTTACCTTACCAGATGATGAAACCTTTGCCTCATATTTTGGCGGAGAAGCCTCACTTGAAGTGACTCACTTAAAAACAACGCTCGCGACGCTTAAAAACAGTTTTCATTTTACTTATTTGTGCGGCCTTGCTGATTCGGGGAAATCGCACTTGCTTTATGCAACCTGTATTCATGCTCAAGAACTCGGACTGTCAACTATTCTGCTCAGTTTAAGAGAAGTCATTGATTTTGGTCCTGCGGTTTTAGATTCACTAGAAAGTTTAGATGTGGTGTGTATTGATGATGTGCATCTAGTTGCCGGAATTGAAAGTTGGGAAAAAGCACTTTTTAACTTTTATAATCGGTTTAATGAGCCAGGAAAAAGCCTAGTTGTGACTGCGGATTTACCGCCGAGTATGTTGAATATCTCACTCCCTGATTTAGAGTCTCGCTTAGCGTGGGGAACCACCTTTCAAATACGTTCAATGAGTGATGATGATAAAGCTGAAGCACTAGTGAAACGTGCGAATATGCGGGGACTAGAGTTGACTGATGAGTGTGCTCGTTTTTTATTGACACGCTTAAGCAGAGATATGCGCGCATTACTCGACGTGTTAGATAAATTAGATCACGCTTCCATGGCAGCACAACGAAAGTTAACTATTCCGTTTATAAAAACCACTTTACGACTGTGAGTGTTATTTAGCCACTGTGATTATCAATAATTATAAATGCGCTTGAATTTGTTTGAAAAGCCCCACTTTTTGATAAAATTTCAAAATAATCTGACTGAAAGACAAACAGAGCCCTGTTAGGGCTAGAATCTGACCTATGCTTTCAGTTATCATACTTAGTCAACACACAGCAAGTTACCTCAATAAAGATCAGGTATAGAATGAACTTAGAGAATATTTTAGCGCAAGCGCTTGAAGCCGTCGCTGGCGCAAGTGAAATAGCGCACCTTGAGGACGTCCGAGTAAATTATCTTGGAAAGAAAGGTGAGATCACAGGACTATTAAAAACACTAGGTACTTTGGCGCCTGAAGAGCGTAAAGAAGCTGGTGCAGTGATCAACCAAGCGAAGACTCAAGTACAAAACGCGATCAATGAAAAGCGTGAGTTATTAACGCAACAAGCGTTAGAAAAAAAACTCGCGGCTGAAACCATTGATGTTACTTTGCCTGGGCGTGTTATGCCTGTAGGTGGTGTACATCCGGTGACTCGCACGATAGAGCGAATTCAATCATTCTTCGGTGAACTAGGCTTTGAAGTAAAGTCAGGTCCTGAAATCGAAGATGATTTTCATAACTTTGATGCGTTAAATATTCCTGAGCATCATCCTGCTCGTGCTGATCATGATACATTTTATTTTAATCCGAAATTGGTATTACGTACGCAAACCAGTGGTGTGCAAATACGTACAATGGAAGCAGAGCAACCGCCGCTACGTATTATCTCACCAGGTCGAGTATATCGAAACGATTACGACCAAACTCACACACCGATGTTTCATCAAGTAGAAGGCTTGATGGTCGATACAGATGTGAGCTTTACTGAATTGAAAGGGATTCTGCACGACTTTTTACGTAACTTCTTTGAAGAAGATATGGAAATACGTTTTCGACCTTCTTACTTTCCATTTACTGAGCCTTCGGCCGAGGTAGATGTGATGGGTAAAAATGGCAAATGGCTAGAAGTACTAGGTTGCGGCATGGTACATCCAAATGTATTGCGTTCTGTTGGTATTGATCCAGAGAAATATACGGGGTTTGCATTTGGTATGGGTGTTGAGCGCCTAACGATGCTGCGTTATGGCGTAAATGACCTACGTGCATTCTTTGAAAACGATTTAAAATTCCTAAACCAATTCAGATAAGAGCGAAGTAAATATGAAATTTAGTGAAAAGTGGTTACGTGAATGGGTTAATCCAGCCATTGAAACTGAGGCTCTATCTGAACAGCTGTCTATGGCTGGTTTAGAGGTTGATGGTTTAGAAGCGGTTGCTGGTGATTTCTCTGGGGTTGTAATTGGTGAAGTAGTCGAATGTGGTCAACACCCTGACGCAGATAAATTACGTGTAACAAAGATCAATGTTGGCAAAGAGGAACTGCTTGATATCGTGTGTGGTGCAGCAAACTGCCGTACGGGTATTAAAGTCGCTGTTGCACAAGTAGGCGCTGTATTGCCAGGTGATTTTAAAATTAAAAAAGCCAAGCTACGTGGTCAACCTTCACACGGCATGTTGTGTGCGTTTGAAGAGCTCGGCATGGCTGAAAGTTCTGACGGTATTTTAGAGCTGCCCGGTGATGCTCCGATTGGTCAATGTATTCGTGAATACTTCGCGTTAGATGATGTGACCATTGATGTTGACTTGACAGCAAACCGCAGTGATTGTTTAGGCATTAAAGGCCTTGCACGTGAAGTAGGTGTTTTGAACTCTTTAGATGTGACTGAAGTAGAGATCACACCTGTCCAGCCAACTATCGATGACAAAATTGATATTGAACTTGTAAACAGTGCATCATGCCCGCGTTATTTAGGTCGTGTTATTAAAGGTATTAACCTTGATGCGACAACGCCACTTTGGATGGTTGAGAATTTGCGTCGTTCAGGTGTGCGTTCAATTGATCCTGTTGTGGATGTAACTAACTACGTTTTACTAGAGCTTGGTCACCCAATGCATGCGTTTGACTTAAGTGCGATTGACGGCGGTATTAAAGTACGTAATGCCAATGAAAATGAAGAGCTTGTTTTATTAGATGGTAATACTGCTAAGTTACACCCCTCAACGCTACTTATTTCAGATGACAATAAAGCACTTGCCATGGCGGGTATTTTCGGTGGTGAAGCGTCGGGCGTTAAAGAGGGAACTCAAGATATCTTACTTGAAAGTGCTTTCTTCGCACCGCTGGCGATTGCCGGACAAGCGCGTAAATATGGCTTGCACACCGATGCATCTCACCGCTATGAGCGTGGCGTTGATTATACATTACAACATGATGCAATGGAGCGCGCTACGGCACTGCTACTAGAGATTGTTGGAGGGCAAGCAGGCCCTGTGGTTGAAGCTGTATCAGAAGTTGATTTGCCGGCGGTTAAATCAGTGACGTTGCGCCGTGCGCGTCTAGACCGCGTGATTGGTTACCACATTGAAGACGCTAAAGTCACAGACATTCTAACGCGTCTAGGCCTTGACGTAACAGTGAGCGACGATACATGGCAAGCAGTTGTCCCTAGCTACCGTTTTGATATTCGTATCGAAGAAGATTTAATTGAAGAAGTGGCTCGCGTATTTGGTTATAACAATATTCCAAATGTGGCGCCCACTGCTGCATTGAAAATGACGACGCATGTTGAAGCTAATTTGCCAGTTGCGCGTTTTCGCAATGAATTAGTGGCACGTGGCTTCCAAGAAGCAATTACGTACAGTTTTGTGGACCCTAAAGTTCAGCAGTTACTGCATCCAAGCGCAGATGCATTAGTGTTGCCTCATCCAATTTCTGTTGAAATGTCGGCAATGCGTGTAAGCCTTATGCCAGGTTTAATTAATGCTGTTGTTTATAATCAAAATCGTCAGCAATCACGCATTCGCTTGTTTGAGCATGGCTTAAAGTTTATTAAAGATGAGTCTGCTGAAAATGGTGTTGCGCAAGTTGCAGTTTTAGGGGGGGTTGTTTTTGGTAATACACACAACGAGCACTGGTCAGTTGACTCTCGCCCTGCTGATTTCTTTGATGTAAAAGGAGATGTTGAAGCATTACTTGCACTGACAAATGATACAGCGCGTTTTAGCTTTAAAGCTGAGGCAAGTGAGGGGTTACACCCAGGACAGTCAGCTGCAATTTATGTTGATGATGTAAAAGTTGGCTTTATTGGCGCAGTTCATCCACAATTACAAAAGTCGCTAGGCTTAAATAGCACGGCGTATGTATTTGAAGTGGAAGTAGCCGCTTTGGAGACAAGAAAGCTGCCTGAAGCTGTTATTGTGTCTAAATTTCCATCAAATCGCAGAGATATTGCTATTTTAGTTGCAGATGACGTAAAAATAGGCGATATTTTAAAAAGCATCGAGAAAGTTGGCGGAAATCAATTAGTTGACCTAAACTTATTCGATGTGTATAAGGGCAAAGGTATTGAGCCAGATTTTAAGAGTTTGGCGATTGCTCTTACATTACAAGCGGTTGATAGAACGCTCGAAGAGAAAGATATCAATCAAGTTGTAGACAACGTGGTGGCCGAGTTGGCCAAACAATTTAATGCAACGTTGAGGGACTAGATATGGCGCTTACTAAAGCCGACATAGCTGAACACCTATTTGAGAAATTGGGGATAAATAAAAAGGATGCCAAAGACTTAGTTGAAGCGTTTTTTGAAGAAATCCGCTCAGCGCTCGAAAAAGGAGAGCAGGTTAAGCTCTCTGGATTTGGTAACTTTGATCTTCGTGACAAAAAAGAGAGACCTGGCAGAAACCCGAAAACGGGTGAAGACATTCCTATCTCTGCGCGTCGCGTTGTTACTTTCCGCCCTGGACAAAAACTGAAGACGCGAGTCGAAGTCGGAACCAGCAAAGAAAGCTAACAGATCGCACGGAGCGATTGTAGAACTTGAAGACCTTGAGTATGTTTCATATTCAAGGTCTTTTGCATTTTAAATTAGAGTGAACGTAAGAAGAGAGCGATTAAATTGGCAAGGTACAGAACAATTATTTCTTTATTTTAAAGGTTTATAGTCATTTAAACGAATGTGTGTAGACCGGTCAGCCATTAATAGTTATTACTATAAATTCCGGCCAGAATTATCCTCAAGACTCAGTGACAGGTATTCCTGATACGTAAGCGCAAGTCGATAAGACTAGGCTAAGTTTAAAACTTAAATTTACTTATTTAATTTATAAGCCAAGTGTAGCCGTCATGTATTTTTTACTATTGTTGATAACAAAGGGAACTGATAAACAAGACCAGCACTATATTAATATTCTACAGGAACTCAATGCAATTGACTAAATGGAAGTCATTTAGGCTTTTATGGACACCATGATTTATTTTACATTTATATATTTATGTGAATATTTCTTTTTTTGTTGAATTACCGGATGCAATACAGTTCATACGAAGCTTTATTACTACAACGCTCTTAACAGGATATCTTTTTTATTCATTAGGAATTCGTTGCTTTACGCGCTTTTTTTGGCAGGTGCTATTTATTATTGCAAGCATTGATGAGCTCCTAGGGTGGTATGAGAGTAGTGAATTTGACTTGTTCAATTTTGGGGTAATTACCACTTTTTATATTGTAGCTGCCCTCTACGCATTTCAGAATAAAAAAATTTGGGGAGAGCATCATAAGAATGGAACCTAATTTACGACTCAAAAGATGAATAAATTAAGTGTGTACCTTAGTTGTTATTTATAATTTGAGCATATTGGTAATATCAAAAGAGTGAGCCAAATAGCAGCTCACTCTTTCAAAACTAATACGTTAAAGTCGCTCTATCAGTTTATTTGCTTTTGCAACCACAGGTCTCGCAGATGCTTGATAATTTCCCAATACAACCAAAATATATCCCTTGTCTTGGTATATATTGAGCTGGGCTGTCATACCCAGATGTGCACCGTTATGACCGACAATGGTGTTACCTTCGTTATTACTTATTGAAAACCCATAGCCCCAGTTAGGTGCATTTAGAGCTGGCTTTGCGGTTACTGCAGCGAGAGTAAGATCTTTACTTAATAGCTTATTTTGTTGTAATGCCAATGCGAATTTATGCAAATCTCTCACAGTCGAATACCCCCCACCTGCAGGATCACCCTTAACAGATTGGAACATCAAGTTTTCAGTAATTGCGCCAGTCTCAACAGAGAACCAGTAATTGCGTGCCGTGTTTTTAATGGGGACGTCTAGATCAAAACTACCGCTGTTCAGCATATTGGCTTTGTGATAAATATTGTCGTTGATGTAGTCGAAGTAGCGTTGGCCTGAAACCGCTTCGATGACATAACCCAGCAGTACCATACCAGTACTACTATATTGCCACTGGCTAGCAGGCTCGAAAGTCGTATCTATAGATTTTAGTAAAGGCCGAATATGTTGGAGAGTACGTACTTTTGTTTGTATTTCTTCAAAACCAGTCATACCTGAAATGCCTGATGTATGTGTGAGTAAGTGACGAATTTTTATTTTTTTAAAGTCACCTTTTCCCAGCAGATCTTTGTTTACAAATTTTGTGAGTGGGTCATCAAGAGATAAACGGTTTTGCTCTACTAATTGTAAAATAGCAACGCTGGTGAACATTTTGTTCATTGAGCCAATTTGAAACTTGGTATCTAGGTGGTTTTTCACATCATAGCGATGAGAAGCAAGACCATGTGCGGCAGTAAATAGCACATGCTCACCTTTTGCAAGTAGTATGGTACCGGAGAAAATCCCATTGTTTGCCAATTTTTTACTATATGTTGTTAATTTCGAGACGACTTGAGCTTCATTTAAAGGCGTTGAGTTTGGCGCTGTTTGTGGGTTTTCTCGAATGTACCATCCAGTGATTGCACGGGCTTGAGCATGGTTAAAATTGATAACCATTTCATATTGCATATCGGTATTCATGGAGTATAACTGTCCAACATAGCGAATTTGGTTGTCGCTGTTGTTAAGTTTGGATGAAATGACGTCCAAATGGCCATGAAACATCGCTTGGTTTATCGAATACCCTGTGAATCGGTCTTTGCCAGCTCCGTCCCAGCGTGATAATGCATCGGGCGAAAAGTTGTTAACCACAAATGCGTCGAGTTGCTTCATATCTTGACTATTTAAAATAGTTAAAAATTTGCTGGCAAGTTTCATGTGGTCTAATTTTTCCTGCGCTGTCACAGAGAAGTGAAAACATGTGGTAAAAAATAACCATGGTAAAAAATATCGCATTACTTTGTATTCCTTTTCATATTTGTTGATTTAATATGACTAATTAGCCTGTTAGGTATTTGTTACCTCAAATCAAAATACAAAGGCGATGAATGAGTTAATAAGTTTGTATTAAGAAAGCGTTAAGAGATAAATAACTAAAAATAACAAAGAGATGGTGATGGGCTTACAAGCAATAAAACCGTGTGAACGTTTGTATATCAATGAGTGTTTGATAGATCCAAACACAGGCGAAGTGATGGTTAACGGGCATTCATATATATTAGAGCCAAAAGTCATGGCATTGCTACTGATATTGGCTGAAAGGCCACACTATGTCTTTTCGGCTGAATACCTGTTTGAACGAGTTTGGCCTCGTTCGGTTTATAGCCCTAATTCAGTGAGACGCAACATAGCCTTATTAAGGCAAGCGCTGTCTGATAATGATAAAAGTGTAATTAAAACACATCCTAAGCGCGGTTATAGCCTAGCGGCTGATGTTAAGAAAGAACAACCAGTACAAAAACAGGTAAAGAATAAACAAGCAGGTGCCAACGTGGCAATTTTAACTGCTGCTGGGCTTTGTTGTGTGTGTTTATGTGTGTGGTTGTATGACAGTGTAATGTCAAAACCAACAATTCAGTTGTCAAATTTGTCCCCAGTTACAGCAAGCGACGAAAGTGAACGTTACATGCAGGTAGGCGCTGAGGGTCGATTTATGGCTTATATCCAAAATGGCCAAAGCAGCGCACAGCGACGATTGTTAATGAAAGACCTGATTACGAAGCAAAGCTGGCAATTGAGTGAAGAAATGCACGAGTATACTTACCTTGCTTGGGATACTAACAACCACGCCGTGGTTTATTCTTATAATTCACCACAAGGGGTTACATTTGGCCGCGTGTTACTTAATAGTCAGACGAAGCCAGTCAGTAATGAAGTTTTGTTTACTCGCAGAGATATTCGTTGGAATAGCTTGTTTCATATTGATAATAAGCAAAACTTATATTATTTAGCCAATTTTAATGCTTCTGAACATAGCCGTAATGTAAGTTTATATCAGCACAATTTGATATCAGGAAAGATTATTGAATTATTAGCACCGCGTGACGACTTTAAGCCTTACAAACTGGCACTATCTCCTGATCACCAGCGGCTAGCACTGATTGGTTTTGACGAACAATCTATATCAGAAGTACAGTTATACAAGATAAAAACGCATCAGACATCAGAGCTTACTAAAATTGACCACAATTGGCATTTTATGACTTGGTTGGCTGATCAAGACGTGTTGCTGCTGAGTAACGGGAGCCAGGTAAAATTATTGACTCTCACGGGTAAGGTCAGTGATCTTAATTTTAAAAGCTATAATTTTTTGATTTATCCTCAGGGGGTTAAAAATAAACTGTATTTTATTGAAGGCCAGTCAGATCAAGATATTTTAACAAGTCAACTCGACGTATTATTGACACCAAAAAAAATAATTGATTCGAATACTGTCGATAAAGGGGCAGCTTTTTCACCGAGTGAACAATATATGGCGTATGTTTCAATGAAAAGTGGTGTTCCCCAATTATTCGTCCAAGATATTGCGAGCGGCAGAGAACGGTTAGTATTTGAAAATAATGACAAGGCATTGTCGTTAGCTTCACCGGTATGGGACCATGACAGCAAGCGCTTCGCAAGTGCCGTAAACAACATGCCATTTATTGTGCATTTACAAGAAAGCACATTCACAATTGAATTTATTCCAGATGTGATAGGCTTGCCTAAAGCATGGGTGAGACTGTCAAATGCTTTATTATTTATAGATAAGAAAACCCACTCCGATAGAATCGTTAAAGTAGATTTGGACACACAGCAAAATACGGTGGTGATCGGGTCGGTGTTACCAAGTAACGTATTTTTAGATAATCAAGATCGCATCTTGAGTGCAGCGGGAGGTCGCATCACTGTATTCGGGTCTGATCATACCTTGTTGACTGCACCGAGTGCGATTACACAAATATATCCAACACCAGCGGGTTTTTATTATCGCTACGACTACAACATGAAACCTGAAATTGGCTTTTATTCATTTGAGCGCGGAGAAATAGAGCTCAGCGACAAATTTCGGGCTTTCTGTCATGATTATTGTGAGCAAATCACAAGCTTTAGTAACAACTATATATTGCTGAGTAAAAAAGCGTGGGTATCAGATATTTTGTCGCTTGATATTACGACGAACATATAGAAAATCCATATATTGAGTGGGTAAATCGAAGCTACTTCGATATAAACTCAATAATACTGAGGTCCTCTAAAGGGCTGCTAATGCTTTTTTAAGGTAGCGATGACTTGCTACCTTAATTAGCCGATTTGGTATTACTGGGCGCCACTTTCCATGATCGACGTACTACCCGTTTTGGCGAGTTCAGCAAGATCTTTGTCGATCCAGAATAACGATTTGCCATCCTCACCAACCAACTCAAGTTTGTCTAAAATGCCTTTAAACAGTTTCTCTTCTTCATGCTGCTCTGCAACATACCACTGCAAAAAGTTAAATGTTGAATAATCATGAGTTGTAAAAGCGACGTGTGTTAACGCATTGATACGTTTTGTGATCAAACATTCATGTTCATAGGTGTTACGGAAAATGTCCCCTAGAGATTCGAAATGGTGAGGAGGGGCTTCAATGGCACCTAAAATAGGCAATGCACCCGTTTCACTTACATAGGTGAAAAGGCGATTCATGTGCTCCATTTCTTCAACTGCATGTTTTCTTAAAAACTCAGCCGCACCTTCAAAACCACGATCTTCACACCATGCACTCATTTGTAAATAAAGGTTTGAAGAATAAAATTCTAGGTTAATCTGTTCGTTTAACTTTTCTACCATTTCTGGGGCTAGCATATGGGAAACTCCTCAAAAAAATTATGCATGCATTGTTCTTTAATACGTATTCAAATACAAGCAGAACAGCGTGAAATTCGAAGAAAAATAACAATTTAAGTTACGAGAAGGGGGATTTATGCATTAAGCAAAAAACGTAATCACTCTCATTAAAACTCCTTTGCCATATTACGGCTTTAATTGATGGTAGAGGTACAATTTGAAGTGAAAATGCGAATGATTATTTCAGTTTAATGCCTTTGCAAAGGTATTTTTTGTCATTTGCGGTACGAGCACATTTTTTACACACATAATGACTAGGCGAAACAATATCGGTTAATTGAGTGAGCTTGCTTTCGATTTCTTTTCTTTTCCATTCACATAGCGTTTTACTCATACAGCCTACCAAAAACCATTAAATACAAATTAGCATTATTATCATCTCGTTATTAATGGGGTTTTTACCTTAAATATATAAAGAATACTAGTTATTTCTATGCTGGCTAATAGACATTTATGGTAAAGAAAGTCGCGTAAATAGCAGTTCGTTATAGGCGTGTTGAATGCTGAATTTATATTGGGACCTATGATCTGCTTTTTGAAGCTTAGCGGTGTTCAATAATACCTTGCAGCAGTGCAATAAAAGTTGTAAAGCCATCGATTTGATATTTTATCAGTCATAAAAATGACTTGTTTGTAACTTACACTGGTGGCGTTTTTGAGATACTTCAGTGGAGATGTGACAGATATGCCAAAAACGGGGGGCCGCTCATTTAATAAGTTAATGACGAATGTTGTTTATGCTTGGATAATGTGTAGTTGTGTTTTTGGGGTTATTGCATCGTTGCTTTATATTCAAAAACAGCACTCTTCGAAACAACATCTTCAGGATATCGTGCATAAAGTACAGTTTGAGCTGAACTCACAGATTCAAGCGGTAGACGAGTTTTTACTTGAAGCAGAAAAAATTGATACGACTTGCACACCTGACACGCTAAAAATACTACGACAACACGTATTTAAAAACCCAGCTGTCAGTGAAATTGGTATTGTAAATTCAGCAGGCCTATTAGCATGCAACTCATTTGGCGTTGTCGCACCAGCGATTCAAACGACTGAGCCTGTTAAAGCGCTAGGCCTGAGGTATCATGGCCCCATAATTAGTGATTACTTAGAAATGTCAGCGTTTGTGTTGGCAAGAACACGAAAAGATGGATACGAAGTCAATGTACTGATGCCCTCAACCTGGCTGAGAGGATCGCTCAATTTAGCACAGTATTCACAGTTTGATTTTGTCGCTTTAGTTGATGCTAAAACCGGTGTACCCATTATTTTACATGGGTTGTATAGCCTACCTTTAAATAAAAAACTATTTCCGCTAAATCATATGTATACGGGGTCAGAAAAGTTTGATGATGGTGCAGAAAAGTATTTCATGACAACGCCATTGTCTGCACTACCTGAATTAGCACTCATTGTGAGTAGTAATACCGTGCAGTTTGACGATTTAAATCCACAGTTATTGAGCATGTTTATTTTACTCTATGTGGCAATGTGGTTGTGTGTCTGCGTTTTGTTGAATTACTATGATAAACGACAACTGGGATTAAAGCAGCAGCTTAAGCGAGCTTTGCTAAAAAAGGAGTTGTTTAATGTTTACCAGCCTTTAATTGACGCTATGAGCGACCGAATTATTGGTGTTGAAGTATTGATCCGCTGGCAACATCCCGTTGAAGGAGAGCTAAGTCCTGCGTTATTTATTCCTGAAGCAGAGCGAAGTGGTGCGATTGTAGACATTTCCATCGCGCAAATTAAGCAGGCTATCATTGAGTTAAGGCCTATTTTAGCCGCGCAACCTGAGTTTAAAGTATCTTTTAATGTAAATGGACGTTTACTGACGGACTCGAGGTATTTAGAGGTGCTGCGACAAGCCTGTCGCGATATTAGTACTTTAACCATAGAGCTGACTGAAAGAGACGTTCTTTCACAAGAACGAGTAAAGAAAATACTTGAGATGATAAAAGGGTGGGGCGTTGAAATTGCGATTGACGACTTTGGCACCGGCTACAGTGGTTTACACTATCTACAGAGCTTTTCAATTGATTTACTTAAAATAGATCAGAGCTTTGTGGCTTCAATAGGGCTAGATAACTTGCAGTCACCAGTACTAAACGCCATGATTGACATGGCTGGTAATCTAAACAAAAAATTGATTGCCGAAGGGGTGGAAACCAATACACAAGCCCAATATCTCCTTGCTCATGGCGTTACGATTCATCAGGGGTGGCTTTATGCTAAGGCACAGAACATAGCGCGCCTTAGAGAGATAATGTTAAAGCAAACATTAGCATGGCAAACGCAGAGTAAAGCGGGCTAATTATGGGCTCTATTCATTCTTAACGCGAAGATGAAAAGAATAGACTGCTATTTTCATATCAAATTGGTTTTAAATTGATCATCGTCGCTCATGTAATACAACCAGTACTTAACAACTGTTTATCTATACAGTTTCATTGTGTATCCTACTTATTGAAAATAAGAGGGTTTATATAATGGCAATAATATTTGAAGAAAAAGTACCAGAGCCTGAAGAGTTCTGCGCTTTACGTGTGACAGCCGGGTTGTCAGCAAAATCATTAGAGGCTGCGACAATAGGATTACCTAACTCCTTATATGGCATATCAATTAGAGAAGATTCAGTCCTGATAGGGATGGGCCGAGTGGTAGGTGATGGTGCTTGTAACTTTGAGGTGGTGGATATCGCCGTCGACCCGAGATATCAAGGGCAAGGGTTAGGTCGAAAAGTCATGAGTTATATCGACGCATATTTATCATCGGTTGTATTGACCGGCTCTTATGTATCCATGATAGCAGATGAACCCACTTTTTATGAAAAATTAGGATATAGGTTGGTCTCTCCTGCAAGTCAGGGGATGACCAAGAAGTTTAGTTTGAAAGGTGTAGAAGTAGATTAAAGGCTTTATGCTGTAGTGTGATATAAATACAAGGTGCGGTAAGGCACCTTGTATTTAAATATGGTAGGAAAGTTGATTAAATATTTGCGAAAAAGCAGCCAAAACGAGGCTGTAAGAGTTCACCATTTCCATATTGACCTGTATTGTGAGGCAGTTCATCATGGATGTAAGGCGTGTTGAGCGTTAACTTAAGTGAATGGGTCGCATCACTTAAGTTAAATACACATAAAGTGCACTCCCCTTGATAATGACGATAAAACGCCACGATTGGCTCTGGGGTGTGTATAAACTCAATACTACCAAGCAATAGCGTCGGCATTGTTTTTCGCCATGCCATAAAATGACTAAACATGTGTAATGTTGAATTGGGCTGCGCTAATTGTTGCTCAACTGAGTATTTGCGATGTTCTGCTGCGATAGGCAGCCAAGGTGCTTGTGAACTAAATCCGGCAAACTCAGTTGTATCTTGCCAGGGCATCGGTGTGCGACATCCGTCACGGCCTTTGAAGTTAGGCCAAAAAGTAATGCCATAGGGGTCCTGTAAATCGGAAAAAGCCACATCAGCTTCGCCAAGTCCTAACTCCTCTCCTTGATAAACACAGACACTGCCTCGCAGAGATGCCAACAGCGCTGACAGCATAGCTGCTTGTTGAGGGTCAGTGTTATCACTGTGATGCCAGCGACTAGCAACACGTTCTACATCATGATTGCTAAATGCCCAACAGGGCCAACCTTGGGTCATTTCTTGTTCAAGCTTAGACACCGTCTCACGAATATATGCGGCACTATAATCATTTGTAAGCAGCTCAAAGCTATAGCCCATATGCAATTTATTACCATCTGAGGTGTACTCAGCCATGGTTTTGAGTGAATCTTCAGAGGAGATCTCTCCTAAACTAACAGCACCGGGGTAGCGGTCCAGTAGTTGACGGATCTCTTGCATGAATGCCAAGTTTTCAGGTTGTGTATTGTTGAAGTGATGATATTGAAATGCATAAGGGTTGTCTTCACTAAATCCCCGACCTTGGCGCAATTCTTTTGGTTTGGCAGGGTTATCTCTGAGCTGGGCATCATGATAACAAAAGTTAATGGCATCAAGTCGAAACCCATCAACCCCTTTTTTTAGCCAAAACTCAACATTGTCTAACACTGCTTGCCTAACGTCTGAGTTATGGAAGTTTAAGTCGGGTTGTTCGGTTAAAAAGTTGTGCAAGTAATACTGACAACGTCTTGGTTCCCATTGCCATGCCGAGCCGCCAAAAATAGATAACCAATTATTAGGGGCACTGCCATCTGCTTTTGCATCGGCCCATACGTACCAATCTGCTTTGCTGTTGAGATTATTTTCACGACTTTGTATAAACCACTCATGTTCATTTGAGGTATGGCTGAGTACTTGGTCAATAATAATTTTGATGTCGCGTTGATGTGCCTGAGCGATTAAAGTATCAAAATCATCTAGGCTACCGAACATCGGATCAATATCGCGATAGTCGCTAATGTCGTATCCAAAGTCTTTCATAGGAGACTTAAAAAAAGGGGATATCCAGATGGCATCAACGCCTAAGGATTTGACATAATCGAGTTTATTAATGATCCCTTGTAAATCACCAATGCCATCATTATTTGTATCTTGGAAACTACGAGGGTAAATCTGATAAATAACCGCGCCTTTCCACCATTCATTTTGAGCCATGCACTTTCTCCAAATTTGTGCTCGATACGACTTACTCAGGTTTTACTCATTAAAAGCAATGTGAGTGTTGTGCAATATTGGCTCAAAGCATACGTGATGCGCGAAAAGCTGTAAAAAGGTTGCATACGTATGCAGCAAAAATAACGAATTCTCTCAGGACGAAAAAGGCGCATACTGTGACGAGTGCCCACTTGTTAGGAAAGTTTACCAATTAGTTATCTAGATTATCCCCTTGTTTTATAGGTACTGATATGGCAGAGAAATAGAATGATATTTTGGTAATACCAATTAACAGTATCAATTAATATCAGTTGTTCGTGTTTGCTTTTAGGTGAAAAGTATGACGTTTTGTGTGGTTTAACGTTAAGTTTTTTGTAAAAGTGAGGAAAATAGCTGTGATAATATAGTAAGGCGTGCAATATGTATTATACCTATATAATACATTGGCTTAGCTGTGTTTTATGTGATGGAAATGTAAACATGTTACGGGGGCACTCCCTTTGAATACGTATGCATAAAGTTGTTTATGAAATTAAGAGAGCGCTACTATTCATCCTGACAACAAAAGAAGTTAGAGATAAGTCTGTTTGACAATAACCAAACATCTATCACGGCATATACTCTGGCAATAAAAATTGGGTAATTGGGATAAAACACTATGTCTATGTTCAAACCAAGTATGTTAACGCTGGCTCTTATTGGAGCGGGGGTTGTTTCTCATACAGCTTATGCAGCGCAAGAAAAGAAAATCGATTCAGATAAAAAAGTCGAAGTTATCGAAGTTAAAGGCTTTAGAGCGAGTGTAATTGAATCTATCAACACCAAACGCTTCTCTTCAGAAGTTGTTGAATCCATTTCAGCTGAAGACATAGGGAAATTACCAGATTCTTCTATTGCAGAGTCAATAGCACGATTACCAGGGTTAACAGCGCAGCGTCTTGATGGCCGTGCGAGTAAAGTAAGCATTCGCGGTTTTGGTGAGAATGAAAGTGCGACCACGTTTAATGGCCGTGAGCAAGTGTCAATTTCAGATAACCGTGGTGTTGAATTTGATTTGTATCCATCAGAGATCATGAGTGGCGTAACCGTATACAAAACGCCCAGTGCACGCTTAGAGGCTGAAGGAATAGCAGGCGTTATAGATATGCAAACGGTTAAGCCGTTAAGCGTTGATGAACGAGTTATACAGGTTAATGGTCAGTATGAGCAAACCAGTTTTGAAAAGCTAAACCCAGACGGTAACGATGATGGATTTAGAGGGACGGTATCCTACATAGACAAATTTGCAGACGATACGATTGGGGTGGCCGTTGCATTATCTACGATGACTTCGCCAAATCAGGAAAAACGTTGGAATGCATGGGGTTACCCTGAATTTGAAGGTACGGACGGTAAAAATTATTCTATTTTAGGCGGAGCAAAGCCTTTTGTTCGTTCATCGACCCTTGAACGTGATTCTGCCATGTTTGTACTTGAAGCGGCACCGAGCGATAAATTGTCGATGGTATTTGATGCGCTTTATGTTGACTACAAAGATGAAAAAATACTCAGAGGTATTGAGATCCCATTTGCATGGGGACAAGGCTCAATTCCTGCGTCAAGTGCTACTATTGATACCAATTCAGGCTTTGTTAATAGTGCCGTGACACAAGGTCAGCGAGTGGTTGTTCGTAACGATTATGAAGATCGAGACGCGGAACTGACTTCATTTGGCTTTAATGCAAAATACGACGTTAGTGAAACACTGTCATTTGAGTTTGATGCAAGCCACTCGAGTGTTGAACGTAAAGTTTGGAGCTTAGAAAGCTATTCAGGTACTGGACGAGGAGATGATAGAGGCGTTGCAGACAACCTAGGTTATACATTTTCAGGCAGCAATACTGGGGCGCAATTTTCACACCAGTTAGATTATGGTGATTATAACTTAATTCAAATAGGTGGCCCATTGTCATGGGGTTGGAGTTCAGCTCTGAACGAAAAATATGGTGTTGTAGGCACTGAATACGAAAACCAACTGCAAGATGGTTTTATTAATGCGCCAACGGTTGATGATGAATTGAATGCGTTGAAATTTGCCGCTAAGCAAGCGCTGGAAAATGATTATATCAATAGTGTAGAGTTTGGTATTTCACGTCGAGAGCGAGAGAAAACAAAAGTATCTGAAGGCTATTTTATGACTTCAGGAGAATTTTCTTACCCCAATAACCCTGGCATGATGTCTGTACCAGAGGAATATCGATTAGGTACTGCCAACTTAGACTTTATTGGTATGGGTAATATGATTGCGTATGACTCACGTCGTATGGTTGCTGATGGCAAATTTGATTTACTCGCAGAAAGCTTAACCAATCCGAGCCATGCAACGAAGTCTTGGTCTGTGGAGGAAGAAGTAACTGCTGCCTATATTCAAGCCAATATAGATGCCGAAGTTGCAGGGTTGCCTCTAACAGGAAACGCTGGCTTGCGCTATGTCAAGACAAAACAAACGGGGAAAGGTAATGCCTTTAACAGTGTCGATGGTAAGGTGGTGACGTCACCAACCATGGTTGAGCATGATTATTCTCATTTATTACCAAGCTTAAATTTGTCATTGGCACTTGATGAAACACAAACGATTCGCTTTGGTGTGGCAAAAACGATTTCTCGACCGCGTTTGGATGAAATGAACGCGTCGGTCAATGCCAAATATAACCAAAGACCCGATGAGAATGGAAACTATTGGGAAGTCAGTGGTGGTAACCCCACACTTGAGCCGAAAGAATCGGTGGGTTTGGATTTAACTTATGAGAACTACTTTAGTGCTGAAGGTTATTTCTCTGTTGCCGTATTCCAAAAAGATTTAAAGCAGTGGATATTTGACGGAACATACGAAATAGACATGACAGGGGTAGTAGATCCTATCTCAGGAGAGTTACCGCCAAACTCAACGGGCAGTGGTTCAGGTAAGGTCAATGGTGGTGGCGGAGATTTATGGGGCTATGAACTGGCCTTAACGTTACCATTTAACCTTTTCCATGACAGCCTTGAGGGTTTTGGTTTGATGGCAAGTCATACGAGTGTTAAGTCTGATATTGATGACCAAAATGGGAATGAATATGATCTGCCGGGTCTATCGGACCGCATACAAAGCTTCACACTTTACTATGAAAACCACGGTTTCCAAGCAAGAACAAGTATGCGTAAACGCAGTGATTTTAAAGGCGACGTATATGGACTAGGCTTTGATACTGTTCAAGTTGATATTTTAGGTGAAACGATTTGGGATGCGCAGTTAGGCTACGATTTTGCTGAAGGCGGATTCGACGAGTTGGCTGGGTTATCAGTTAGTATACAAGTACAGAATATTACTGAAGAACCATTTACAGCGCTCTCTGGTGACAATGCATTACAAGTACGTGACTACCAAGACTATGGCCGTACTTATTTAGTGGGCTTTAGCTACAAATTTTAATCAAGCATTAAATTGCAAATAGAGTGAAAGCCCTTGTTGTGTATGCAGCAAGGGCTTTTTAGTAAGCGTTTAGTTGGGCTGAGCATAAGGTATGGTAGACAAATCGTTTTGGAGTATAAGTTAATGGAGAGTCAAACACGACAAACACTGACGATTGTGGGCGGTGGTACAGCAGGTTGGCTTACAGCGAGTTTATTTGCAAAAGTGATGGGTAAGCAACTTAATATTATATTGGTAGAATCTGACAATATTGCATCCGTCGGCGTAGGCGAAGCAACCATCCCGCCTATTTTGCCATTTAATGGGGCGCTGGGTATTGATGAAAATACATTTATACAAGCCACGAAAGCGACCATTAAATTAGGGATCCAGTTTGAAGGCTGGAGCAAAACTAAACCCAGTTATATGCATGCGTTTGGCAATATCGGCAAGGATTTTCCATTTTGCGATTTCTATCATCATTGGCTAGCCGCTAAAGCGCTGGGAAACAAACATGATTTTTGGGATTTCTCCCTGAATTACCAAGCAGCGAAACAGCATAAATTTGCCAAATTACAAAACATACCGAATACACGACTAAAGGGCCTGTCGTATGCCTATCATTTCGATGCGCATTTATATGCACAGTTTTTAAGCCAGCATGCGCAAAGTATGGGGGTGACTCGAATTGAAGGTACGGTGGATTCAGTGGGTATCGCAGCAGAAACTGGGTTTGTAGAGCAGTTAACATTAACTGATGGTCAGCAAGTATCAGGAGACGTATTTGTTGATTGTACCGGCATGCAGGCTTTGCTGATTGAGAAAACACTCAACTGTGGATTTGAAGATTGGTCTCACTGGTTGCCATGCGATAGAGCGATGGCGGTACAAAGTACGCATGATAGTGAAAAAATTGAACCCTTTACGCGTTCTACTGTGCACCGTGCTGGTTGGCAGTGGCGAATACCGTTACAGCACCGAGTGGGTAATGGCATTGTTTATTCAAGTAAACATATGAGTGATGAAAGCGCAAAAGCAACGTTGTTAGAAAACGTATCAGGAGAGGTATTAGGGAGCCCTAAAGTGATCCGCTTTCGTACAGGTAAGCGATTGACACCGTGGTATAAAAATGTGGTTGCCATAGGCCTTTCAAGTGGCTTTTTAGAGCCACTTGAATCGACCAGCATTCATCTAATTCAAACCGCAGCCGTGCGTTTATTGAAGCTTTTCCCCCAAGGCAACATAAATCAAAGCAGCGTTGAGCAGTTTAATCGTGAAACAGGACAAGAGCTTGAGCAAATTCGTGATTTTATTATCTTGCATTACAAGCTTAACGACCGAGCCGATAGTGACTTTTGGCGTTTGTGTTCAGGAATGGCGATTCCTGAGCGCTTAAAACACAGAATTGCGCTATTTAAAGAGTCGGGCGTATTACCTCACCAAGCTGATGCGCTATTTGCAGAAATGGCTTGGCAACAAGTGATGATAGGGCAAGGTCTGATACCCGAGCAACAACACCCACTGATAGATAGCTTGAGTGCTCAGCAACGAAATGAGTTACTTGTTAATTTAAAAACGTTAATTGATGCAACGGTTGCATCACTGCCAACACATGATGCGTTTTTAGCATCATTACAAAAAGAATAAATTGAGGATCTCATGAAGCAACATTTGTTAGTTATCGCCAGTGTTTTGTTGGTATTGAGTTTTACAAGCCGTAATGTCCAGGCTTTGGTATTTGAGCCACAAAATTGGTGGACAGGGATGGCACATCAATCGTTACAGATATTAGTACGTGAATCTAATATTAAGCAAGCCAACTGGCAACTGATTCCATACCAGGGTGTGTCGCTGGTAGGGGTTAGTCGCGGGGACAGTAACAACTATGCATTTTTAAATGTTGAAGTCAGTCCGCAAGCACGTTCTGGTGAGCTGCACTTTACTTACCAATTAAAGGGTAAGTCGTATGAAGTTACGTATCCTTTATACCCGCGAGCTGACAACAGTGCACAGCGTAAAGGGTTTAGCAGTAAAGATGTTATTTACTTAATTAACCCAGATCGTTTTGCAAATGGCGACATAAAAAATGACACACTACTGGGAATGCGAGAAGCCGCCGATCCTCAAAGCCGTGGTGGTCGCCATGGTGGAGATTTACAGGGCATTATCGGCCATTTAGATTATTTACAGGCGATGGGGTTTAGCCAGTTGTGGTTAACGCCGGTACGTGAAAATGACATGCCAAGCTACTCTTACCATGGTTATGCAATCACGGATTTTTATCGTATTGATGAACGAATGGGCAGTACCGACGATTATATTGAGCTGAGTGTTCAAGCTCGAGAAAAAGGCCTAGGGTTGATCATGGACATGGTATTAAATCACTCCGGTTCAGAGCATTGGTGGGTGGGTGACCCTCCGACCAATGATTGGTTGAACTTTGGCGGAAAATTTAGCTCAACAAGTCACGCAAGGCAGACGGTTCAAGACCCAAATGCCAGTGAGTATGATAAAAAGCAATTTACGGATGGCTGGTTTGTTCCAACCATGCCAGATTTAAATCAGCGCCAACCACTCTTAGCGAATTACTTGATCCAACATGCAATCTGGTGGATTGAAACAGCTAACTTAAGTGGTATTCGGGTCGATACTTATTCTTATTCAGATAAAGCGTTTTTAGCACAATGGACACGCAGAATAATGAGTGAGTACCCTGAGTTTAACATTGTCGGTGAAGAGTGGTCAGCGGACCCAGCCATTGCATCTTATTGGCAAGCGGGCAAAGTAAATAAAGATGGTTATCGTTCGGCGTTACCGAGCGTGATGGATTTTTCATTACAAGAGGCGTTGATAAAAGCACTGAATGAACCGGAATCTTGGAATACGGGGTGGGTGAGAGTGTATCAATCACTCGCGAATGATTTTTTATATGCAAATCCGAATAATTTACTGATTTTCGCCGACAATCACGATATGAGCCGTGTTTACACTGAACTTGGGCAAGATTTAGCGAAAACTAAGCTGGCAATAACCTTGCTACTCACAACGCGTGGCATCCCACAAATCTATTATGGTACTGAGGTGTTGTTAGATAACACTGGCTCAAATGATCACGGGGATATTCGTATTGATTTTCCAGGCGGATTTGCTGGGCAAACTCAAGATGCGAAAACACAGATAGGGCTTACTGAACGTCAAAAATCGATGCAAAACTATGTTCGTCAGTTACTTCAAATACGTAACAGTAATACTGTATTAGCACAAGGACAATTAATTCACTTTAGTCCATTTGACGGTATTTATAGCTATGCACGAAGAAACGCGACAGACACAATTTTGGTGTTGTTAAACAAACAAGGTCGTGCTGTTACGGTTGACCCTGTGCGTTTTCAAGAAGTGACAAAAGGCAGTCACACTGGGCACGAGTTATTAACACAAAAGCCAATCAGGTTGAATGAAATGAGGAGCATACCGGCGCATTCAGCACAGTTAATACACATTAAGCATACTGATAGATGAATAGATGTGCTGAATACGTATGCAAGTGGTTCAATCTAGCGTACATGGCAATGTAGACTGCAATAGATGCTTAATAATAATGAAATAATTATGATAAGAAATAAATTTTTAAGTTTGCCGACACATTTAACCGTGGTATTCAGCTCGATGTTGGGCTGTTTAACATTGGCTGCTTGCTCGCAGCAACAGGCGCACGTTAAGCCAACACTGTTGCCTCAGCAAGCTATACCCGATGATTCACATATGCCAGAGAAACCTGTTGTCTATCAGGTATTCACACGCTTATTTGGTAATACCAATACTGCAAACATTCCTTGGGGCTCGGCCGCTGAGAATGGCGTAGGTAAATTCAATGACTTTACCCCAAAAGCGTTACAAGCAATTAAAACGCTGGGCGTCACGCATATGTGGTATACCGGAGTATTGCATCACGCAGTTGTATTACCAGAAAGTGTAAATGGCATAACAAGTGACGACCCAGATGTGGTAAAAGGGCGTGCCGGTTCACCTTATGCCATTAAAGATTATTACAATGTGAACCCTGATTTAGCACAAGATCCGCAGCATCGACTACAGGAGTTCTCACAGTTAATTACGCGTACACATCAGGCGGGGATGAAAGTGGTTATCGATATTGTGCCAAACCATGTGGCACGTAATTACCACTCAATCTCTATGCCAGAAGGCGTGACTAACTTTGGTGAAAATGACGATACCAGTGTGACATATGCGCGGGATAATAATTTTTATTACGTCACAAATGAGGCATTCTCAGTGCCTCTCAGTTCAGAGTATCAGCCTCTTGGGGGACAAGCGCATGCATTAGCTGATGGTCAGTTTAATGAGTACCCTGCGAAGTGGACAGGTAACGGCGCACGCGCTGCACAACCAGATATCAATGATTGGTATGAAACCGTTAAAGTTAATTATGGCGTAAAACCTGATGGTAGCTATGATTTTCCGACCCTACCAGATGACTTTGCGCACAAAAGTACTGCTGAGCACTATGCGTTTTGGCAGCAACATCGCTTACCGAGTAGTTGGTATAAGTTTAGGGAGATCGTGTACTTTTGGTTAGAGCAAGGTGTCGATGGTTTCCGTTATGATATGGCTGAAATGGTGCCTGTTGAATTTTGGAGCTTTTTAAACTCCTCCATTAAAACCAAAAACCCGAATGCCTTTTTGTTAGCTGAAGTGTATAACCCAACTTTATACCGACCTTATATTCAACAAGGTAAAATGGATTACCTGTATGACAAAGTGGGTTTTTACGACAGCTTAAAGGCGCTGATGCAACAAACAGGCAGTGCGAAACAAGTGATATCAGCACATCGCAGTGTGCAAGATATAGCGCCCCATATGCTACATTTTTTAGAAAACCATGATGAGCAACGCATAGCAAGTCCTGAATTTGTGGGCGATGCGGACATGGGAAAACCCGCTATGGTGGTATCGCATTTAATAAGCCAGTCGCCCAGTATGCTGTATTTTGGTCAAACTGTTGGTGAAGATGGCTCAGAAAATGCGGGCTTTGGTCAGCCAAGTAGAACCAGTATTTTTGATTATGTTGGCGTACCAGCACATCAAGCTTGGATGAACAATGGCGCGTTTGATGGGGGGATGTTGTCTGATGAGCAACGCGCGTTACGTCAATTCTATGAGATCTTGATGTCGTTAAATAAAGCGCCTGCGGTTGCTCACGGACAGCTTGGGCAAGTGTCACTACAAACAGCCAGTGATACTGCGCGTCAACGCGTTATGGCGTTTACCCGAGAGCACGCACAACAGCAATTGCTGGTGGTCAGTAATTTTGATGCCAAGCGAAATCATACGGTGACAGTTAAGTTGCCAGTAAGTTGGCAAAGCCGAGAAGGTTTACCTGTGACAGATTTATTAAAAGCACATGCAAATAGTCAAGTTGATGCGACAGGGCATATTACAGTGACGTTAGCACCGCGTGAAAGCGTGGTTTACCAAAAAGAGGATTAGCCATGCAACAACAAAAACCCGATTTAAGTTTTTGGCAGATTTGGAATATGTGTTTTGGATTTTTAGGGATCCAATTTGGTTTCGCACTGCAAAACGGTAATGTGAGCCGTATTTTTCAAACATTGGGCGCATCGGTTGATGAAATCCCTATTTTATGGGTTGCAGCGCCACTCACGGGATTGATCGTACAACCCATAATAGGTTATTGGAGTGATAAAACGTGGGGTAAACTGGGTCGGCGTAGACCTTTCTTTTTATATGGGGCAATACTTACTACCTTGTCGTTATTGATAATGCCCAACTCGCCAACACTGTGGATTGCAGCTGGCGTGCTTTGGATCATGGATGCATCAATTAATGTCACTATGGAACCCTTTCGTGCTCTGGTAGGTGATAACTTAAATGAGAAGCAACGTGCTTCGGGTTATTCGATGCAAAGCTTTTTCATTGGTGTGGGCGCGGTGGTAGCTTCTGCGCTGCCGTGGATGATGACGAATTGGTTTGGTGTAAGCAATACGGCACCAGCAGGACAAATACCAGAGTCAGTCAAATACGCATTTTATTTTGGTGGCGTCATTTTATTTATTGCAGTTATGTGGACCATCCTGAAAACCAGAGAATATAGCCCTACTGAGTTAGCAAGGTTTGATACGCCAGCCAAACAGCAATCAACTCAGAATTCGTCGCTAAAAGTCATTAACTTTGCTAAAGGAGCTTTAATTTTTGGGGTTATGGGTGGTGTTTTACTGTCATCGGTGGCGACGTTTGAATTAGAGAAAGAGCTGTACTTATTAGCTGGGCTATTACTGAGTTTTGCATTAGTGCAACTGATTGCGGGTGTATTACAAAACAAAAACCGGATCGCAGGTGGGTTTTATCAGGTTATTTATGATGTGTTTACAATGCCAAACACCATGCGTCAACTGGCAGTAGTGCAGTTTTTTAGTTGGTTTTCGTTATTTGCAATGTGGATTTACACTACGTCTGCGGTAACCAGTTTTCATTACGGCACAACAGATACCACCAGCCAAGCATACAATAATGGCGCTGATTGGGTCGGGGTGTTATTTGCTGCCTACAATGGTTTTGCGGCATTGGCGGCGATATGTATTCCGATGATGGTTAAACGCATTGGCTTAAAAGGTGCGCATGCACTGAACTTGGTGTTGGGCGCGATTGCCTTAATCAGTTTTCTATTCATTACGGACCCGACCTTATTGTGGTTGCCTATGGTTGGGATTGGTTTTGCATGGGCCTCTATTTTGTCATTGCCTTATGCCATGTTAAGTAATTCGCTGCCGAGCCATAAAATGGGCGTATTTATGGGGATATTTAACTTTTTCATTGTCATCCCGCAATTACTTGCTGCCAGTATTTTGGGGCTTATCCTTCGACAACTTTTTGAAAATCAGCCTATTTATGCCTTGCTCATTGGCGGTGTGTCATTCTTACTGGCTGCCGTATCAGTACTGCGTATAAAAACAACAATAGCTTAGAGGAATATCATGAAACAATTTAGCAAGCGTGCGATTGCGATCGTTACCAGTGCCATGTTGGCCGGTGGATTATTGGGTTGCCAACATGCAGACAACCAACTGACGACGCAAAATGTAGCCCCAGGTGCCCCAGGTGATACCCCTTATTGGGCATACGCAGGCAAAACCGGCATTGGTACATCCTATGAAGCGTATTTAGACGGCCAATATAGTGATAGTGCGACGACCACAGAGGTATCAAAAGTGTGGTTTTCTATTGCACAGGGGATGATCACCGAAACCATGTTTGGGTTAATTCATCAAGCGCAGCTTAAAGATATGCAGTTTATTGTCACCGGAATTGACAGCTCAGGTACGGCGTTTACGGTGCAAGAAAGTCATGTTGATGCACTGGATGTGTCGGTAGATTATTTATATAAAGATGCACAAGGGCGGCCGTTGTCATTGGCCTACAAAATTACCAGTACCGATAAGCAAGGCCGCTTTACATTAGAAAAGCATGTATTTACAGACTCTGAAGGACAAAGCTTGTTTGTTAGAGGCATTGTAAGAACGCATTTATCTAAGTTACATGCCTATGTGTCAGCTAACCCATATATCAATAATAATGGCGTGGGAGACAGCGCAAAAGTCACTGAGCACGGGCTGGTGGCGTTTGAAGGCGAACACTATCTAACACTGCAAGCTAAAAATGGGTTTCGTGCAGCATCAGTGGGCTTTACTGGGCAAAGTGATAATTTAAGTGCACTGCAACAGCAGCAAAAAATGGCACAAACGTACACATCGACAGGCGCTCTCAGTGGTAATATCAGTATGCTGGCAGATTTAGGAGCGGTAGAAAACACAGCGACATTTGATTTGGTACTGAGCTTTGCTGATTCACAAACGGCCAGTGCAATACAGGCAAAACAGACGTTATCTAAAGGCTATCAAGCGGTATTAGATACATACAATGGTAAGGGTAACGCCATTGGCTGGGAAGATTATATCGCCTCACTATCACCCATAACGCGTTTGTCGAATTATAGCGCAGATAAAGGCAAGCTCTTGTATACCAGTGCTTTGGTGTTAAAAGCACAAGAAGATAAAACCCATGCAGGTGCACTGATTGCATCGCTCTCGAACCCTTGGGGCGACACCGTGCCAGCCATTAAAGGCCACACTGGTTACAAAGCTGTATGGGTAAGAGACTTTTACCAAGTGGCCATGGCATTTATGGCTATGGGCGATGCAGATACGGCTAAAACGGCATTTGAATACTTAGAGAAAGTGCAAGTGAGTGCTCAAACACCGGGCAATCAAGGCGACATCGGGTGGTTTTTACAAAAAACCCATGTGGATGGCGTGCTAGAGTGGGTAGGGGTACAGTTAGATCAAACAGCAATGCCGATTATGCTGGCGTGGAAACTGCACCAAGCGAATGTACTCAGTGATGAAGAGTTACAATATTGGTATAAGAAAATGCTGAAACCGGCCGCCGAGTTTTTGGTGGAAGGAGGCAAAGCTAAAATCTTATGGAATGATACGCAAATTACGCCGCCTGCAACACAGCAAGAACGTTGGGAAGAGCAAAGTGGCTATTCACCTTCTACCACAGCAGCGATCATATCAGGCTTAGTCACTGCTTCTGATATCGCAAAACGCAGCGGCGATATGGCGGCTGCCCAGCGATATTTAGAGACGGCGCGTAAGTACGATATGCAAGTTGAGTCTTTAATGTTTACCCATGAAGGTGTGCTTGCAGAACAGGGCAATAGCCAAGCATCGGATGGACAGTACTTCTTCCGCATTGGGCAAGATTCAAACCCAAGCAGCAACAGCAAGATAAACACTAATAATGGCCGAGCTGGCATGAATAAAAAAGCCATTATTGATGGCGGATTTTTAGAATTAGTACGCTATGGTGTACGCTCAGCTGATGCCCCCAGTATTGTAGCAACACTGCCTGAATATGATGACGAAACCATGATTGATGAACTCAGAGTAAAATACAGTTTTACCTTTGAAGGCGAGTCGGGCACGTATCCAGGTTATCGTCGCTATGGTAATGATGGTTACGGCGAAGACAAAATTAGCGGTACAAATTACGCGGAAAGTGGCAAAAACACCGCTGGTCAACGCGGTCGAGTTTGGCCATTTTTCACTGGTGAGCGTGGTCACTATGATATTGCGCTAGCAGTGCAAAATAATACGTTTAATACGAAAACAGCCGATAAAATAAAGCACACTTATGTCAAAGGCATGGAGCTATTTGCCAATGAAGGCATGATGCTGCCAGAACAAGTTTGGGACAACGTAGGGGTTAATCCGCACGGTTACAAATTTGGTGAAGGCACTAACTCTGCTACGCCATTAGCGTGGACACATGCTGAATACATCAAACTGGTGCGCTCGTTAGCAGATAAACAAGTGTGGGATCACTATCCGCTGGTCAGTGAGCAGCTGAAGTAGAGATTGTGATGGCGGTATGTGTTTATACCGCCATACATTATTTTTAATCGTTTACGGTATTAAACAATACTCACCCACTATGGTGGCATTTTGGTTTGCACACGCTTTAGTAAATCTAGGTGTATATGTTTTACCACATTGATTATAGTTTACGATTGAAAATCCATCGCCACAGTAGTACTTTTCTGAGTACTCTAGTCCTCGCTGGCAATGTACTTTACCATCATTGGTCGTATTACAAGTATAAGCATATTCTTGCAAATTACGTTCAGTAATTGAATCTTTCGGTAATTCAACGTCACAACGCCATTGACCATTTGTATTGCTCATAACTGCAGGTTTGCGGCAATAATATAGGCCATTATGGGCACTATATGTATTACTGGTGCTAGCTTGCGGACAGGCTAGGCCATAAGTTTGATTCGAACCATCGGCACACTTAAAATAAGCACGTTGTGTTTTAACGCATTTGTTGCCAACCTGTTCTGTGCCAGATTGTGAATGACATCCTTGATCATTGTTACGGTTCATGTCTTGTGTTGCTAATATAAGTTGTTTCCCACTAAGGACAATATCTGTTTGTGGTAACATCGCTTTGTTAGCCGACCAGTCACCAATATATATTTGCGACGCACTGCCATCTGGGTTCGGCCCCGTAGCTAAACCTCGGCTCCATAGTAAGCCGATGCCGCTTGTTCCGTCAGCGTGATGAACTGCTCTGACATTGTTGTCACTGTAACCTGGATCTTGATAGTTATCGGTATAAATAGGTGATTGCCAGTTACCTAATTCACCATTAGGATTATTCAATAAAGCAATGCGTTCTCCGCCGGCAAAGCCATCTTTGTATGAGGCAATTGGCACTGCAATTTTAACACTGTTACCAGCGATTTTAATGGCGCCAGACGAATAGTTATGATCTATCTTGGGCCAACCAGATAACATTGCGCCATTACTCTCGTTAGCAAATCGGTTTGTTACTCTTTCTTCAA
This sequence comes from Pseudoalteromonas sp. MMG005, assembly GCF_018101015.1. Taxonomy (NCBI): domain Bacteria; kingdom Pseudomonadati; phylum Pseudomonadota; class Gammaproteobacteria; order Alteromonadales; family Pseudoalteromonadaceae; genus Pseudoalteromonas; species Pseudoalteromonas sp. MMG005. The sequence continues at coordinate 103,409 of NZ_JAGJEK010000011.1, forward strand.
GCCATTGTGAGTCAGATAAAGAAAAGCGACTGGTGTATACATCTTGATCAGCAATGAATTTACTCGGGTGAGGGCCATGTGTAGTACTGCTATTGCCTGCAACAAGCAACTCAGCGCGATCCAGCTTCCCTTGATTATCGACTCTAAAATCAAGATCTTTCAGGTAAACTCGGCGGCATACGGTGGAGTAACTATTCGTTTGTTCACTACACCATGACTCGGTTGAATGGTTGTTTTCTATGCTTTGATACTCTTTCACTTCAAAGCGTTTAAGTTCAGCTGTTTCATTAATTGAATCGTTTGCTGAGAGTATCAGTTCGTTATTGTGGTTGTACCACGTGTCACCATCATTGGTGTACATAAAATATAAATTTGTTCTGTTATCTGAAGGAGAGTATCGCTTTGGGTTACTGTCTCGTAGGTGCACATTAAATGCAATAGCGACTGAGCCATTGTGCTCTTTACTAACATTGTAGTGGCCTCTAGCAAAGTAATGGCTTTGTGGCGTAGAATTAGGGTAACTCTTTTTTGTTAAAGCAATTAACTCTCTGGGAGTCGTAAACTTAACGACGTCATTGCCTTGCGGTGTGATCCAAGACGTGTATGTAGCACGGATATAGTTAGGGTCGCCCGGTAACCAATGATTATTGTTTTGCGAATTATATACACCAACATAACGAGTATGAACCATTAAAAACTTTTTCTTAGATTCAATCCACCATACTTGAGGATAGGTGAATCCAAGGTAGTTGTTTTCACGATGTTGACAAGTTTTTGTAAGGCCTGTTTCGCAAAAGTCTTTTTGTTGAAATTTATCGGAATAAACGATTTTAAAGCCACCTTCTAATGGTAGACCAGAAGGGTCGTTAATTGCGCGGTTACTTCTATATATTAAGCCACCTCGTACGCGGCCTCGCCCTGAAACAAATACATATAAGTGACCTTGGTCGTCTATATTAATCACCGCATTATCATGCCCATCACCCGTACCTTTTACGTGGACGGTTACCGGGGCTGAGACTTTACCTGTGTTGTTATCGTATGACGCAACCATGACCGCTAGGCTAGAATAAGCGACCATGCGGCTATGTGGTTGCTGATGTTCTGGATACAGTTCGGAAGAACCATTAATGACAAAGTAAGTTTTACTCCCTTTTTTTACCGCCATAGGGGCTGATTTGACGCCTCCCGTAGTTGAAGGACCTGCAAATTTTAAGTTGGTAAAGTTAGCGTCATCCCAAGCTATCCCATACCATGACCCAGTGAATTTTCTGGTGCTTTGCCAAGTGATATTTTTGTCAAAAGGATCGATTTTTTGTCCATCAGGGTGTGTGCCTTGGTAATAATTGTATCGATCAAAGCGACCATCGATAATATTGATATTGCCATTTACGAAGTCGCGAATTGATTCATTTGCATAAACAAAAGAGTGCGAACAAAGAAATATTAAGGTGGTAAAACTCAGCTTGAAAAAAAAAAGCATGGTGTTTTTCATTCAAATATCCTGTTTTCATTGTTATTTTTCAATTAATGGTACAGTTCGGTTGTATTAAAAGTAAACAGCAGTTTTGTAAGCAAGTATTTTAAAATCAGGGGGAAGCAAGCGCGCTCACTTTAATTAATATGTTGTAAATTTTAAAGGTGGATACGCCTACGCATTTGTACTCATAATAAATTGTTAGAGCAATTGTAGTGGCATTGTTGATTTGGTCACCGATTGAGCAAGAAATGTTATGTGGTTTAGCACATAAATTTGGGTAAAAAGTGACGCAGTTAAAACGCGTAACCTATTCTGCGGCAATTAAATTAGAAACAACTCAGTTGGTGGTAGACCAAAGTTATATACAAGAAGAAGCGGCCAAAGAAATGGACGTTGGTAAATTAACGGTGAGCAAACGGGTTAATCAGCTTAAATAAGAACGTAGAGATCAATTCTCGACAGCAGCAACAATGACACCAGAACAAATACAAATTCGTGAGCTTAAAAAGCAAATGCAACGTATTGAGTTAGAAAGGGCATACTAAAAAAGGCTACAGTCGCTTTTTTAGTATCGATTTTTCTCGCTCTAAGCGATTGATTTAGGCTTCAAGCTCATGAATCTTTTGTTGCTCTGGGGTCACTGCTTTGGATTTAGGTATTTCACTGTTTCGTTCAATCTCAAGCTGTTGTACCCAGCACCCTAAAGCGGTTTCATCAATATGCAAAGCGCGACATGCTTTTTGGAGGAAGTAGTCTTTGCCTAAAACGAAGCAAGCGACTTCAAGTTTGAATTCTTTACTAAATGTTCGACGCTTTGTTGCCATTGGACACCTCTAAATATTTGGATTTATGGAGCCACAATAAACAAATTGAAATTAACAAGTAGTCGCTAATGTAGTCGTTAAGTGATCAGACTTAAAAAATGAGTGATGTTGTAAATTCATAGGTTTGGGAAAAGTAAGCGGTACACCTAAATTGATGTAGAAACAGTATTTAATGCTAACAAAAACAGCTATGCATGGGGGCCAACTATTTAGTCCTCTCAATATGACCAGTTCTTATTTCTTACTAAAAAACATTAAATCAAACTTTTTTATTATCGTCATATCACTATAACTGACTTATCAGTTATGACTTTTCCCATATTTAAAGGAGATAAAGGGATATGATGAATACGTTACATAAAGGTGCGCAAAGCTTTATGTCTTTGGCTGTTTTAGCTGCACTAAGTTACTCCCAAATTTCACAGGCTACAGCTGAAGTTAGCCAAGTGGAAGTGCGCGCATGTGCTGCTTTACAATTTGCTGATTTTTCCAAATTAGAAGGCGGTGAAGCGGCGGCAAATGTGATTAAGTCGCGGTTTGTACAAAGCTATACGATGAGTGATGAAGCCGCGAATTGGGCGTATAAATATAGCCGCTTAATGGGTGCGCCAGTCGACAGAGCTGCAAAAGACCTACCCAACCATTGTTTAGTTGAGGGCTATGTAACGCCCACAATTCGTTTTCAGTTGAGACTTCCTGCAAGGGCGCTGTGGAACCAAAAATATTTGCTCAACGCATGTATGGGGTTTTGTGGCGAGGTAAGCCCTTATCCGAGTATGGCTGGTATCATCAGAAAGTATGCGACGATGAGTCATGATGGTGGTCATACTGCTTATGGGTTTGATGGCAAATGGGCAAGGAACAATGAACAGTTAAAAATTGACTTTGCGTATCGCGCCAATCATGTTGTGGCCGTGGTTGCTAAAGAGATTATGGAAAAGTATTACCATAGCAAGCCGCAATATTCGTTTATTACAGGGTGCTCAAAAGGTGGCCATGCGGGGGTGATGGCGGCTAAACGTTATCCAAACGACTTTGATGGTGTGATTGCCCGAGGGCCAACAATTAACTATACCGACGTAAACTTAGTGAATTGTATGGATAACGCCAAAGCCATTTTAGATCACAATGACCAACCCATTTTAAACCTTGATGATGTGGCGATGATCTCAAAGGCGGTGATGAGTGAATGTGATGGTGATGATGGCATTATAGATGGTGTTATTGGTGATCCGCGTATTTGCTCGTTTAAACCCGCTACATTGCAGTGTGAGGCTGGTAAGGTAAAGAACTGTTTATTGGAAGATAAAGTCGCAGCCGTTAATGCCTTATATGCACCTTCTTTAAATAGTCAGGGTGAAGAAGTTTTTGGAGGGCTACCTTATGGTTCTGAGCCTGAGTGGTTAGGGTGGGCTGCGCCTCAAATACCGCAATTGAAACCATTTTACTACTACGCTGCGACTGAATATTTAAAATACATCGCTTACCCGAAAGCGCTTGATATTGACTATGACTGGCGAGATTTCTCGTATGAAGATGAACGGCAAAACTTAGCTGAGGTGAGTCAATTTATGAACGCGGATGACCCCGATTTGCGAGCGTTTAAACAAACCGGCGGGAAAATGCTGATCTTACATGGTTGGTCTGATGCCGCAGTGCCTGCTTACGCGACCATTGATTGGTACGAAACAGTCGATGAGTTTATGTCACAGAATCAACTGAACGTCAGAGATTTTGCGCGGTTATTCTTATTACCAGGGGTTGTACATTGCGGAATTGAAGGGCCGGGCCCCAGTACTTATGATGCGTTAACGGCATTAGAAAACTGGGTTGTTGGGGGAGTAGCGCCTGACAGTTTACTCACAAAAAAGGAAGATAAAAGTGGTAAGGTTGTCCGTACTCGGCCTGTTTTTCCTTATCCACTGTCCGTAAAATATGATGGGAAAGGGAATACCAATAAAGCCAGCAGCTTTTATGCGAGCGAAGATTAACCTACTCGTTTTTAAACAAAATAAATTCAATTTCAAAGCAGATTCAAAGCGCTAATGGTCAAATGTTAGCGCTTTGTGTGAGACGATGCTCTAACTACCAGTGATGGTGGTAGTAATGTTGATTCGACCGCTTCACCTTTTATCAACGAGAGTAAATTACAGACTAGCATCTGACCAGCGAGTGTGGTGTTTTGTTGTACAGTGGTAAGTGAAGGCGAGACATAACTGGCAGCAGGAATATCATCAAAGCCGACAACATGCACATCTTCGGGCACATTAATACCGGCTTCTAGTAGTGCGCGTATTGCCCCGATAGCAATCAAATCACTGGCTGCGAATAATGAGTCGAAGGAAATATTATTGGCAATCAAAGAATTGGTTGCATGATACCCAGACTCTTCAGTAGAAATGGCGTTAGCGATTTTTCGGTCGTTCAGGGTGACCCCATACGTATCAAATTGATCTTTAAATCCTTTGTAACGAGAGCAAAATTCAGGGCTGTGATTGGACGCATCACCAATAAACGCACAATCGGTCCGATTTAACGCATAGAGATGTTGCGCGGCAAGTTGCCCGCCACCATAGTTGTCACAGCTGACGGTAAGGTCTGGGTGATTATCAACGGTTGCACCCCAACAGACGAATTTAGTATCTTGATCAAGAAGTTGCTGTAGTCTAGATTGATAATCTAAATAATCACCGTATCCCAGTAGAATGATCCCATCAGCGCGATGGCTATCTTCATAGTCGGCGCGCCAGTCAGAGCTATTTGATTGAAAAGAGACGAGGAGGTCATAGCCCTCTTTGGCACATGCTCGGGTGATACTGCCCAGCATACTAAGAAAAAAAGGATTAATTTGAGATTCATCAGTCGTCGGGTCTTCAAAGAGTAGCAGCGCCAATGTACTACTTTGTTGTGTCCGTAAGTTACTGGCATTCTTATCTACTTTATAATTGAGTTGATTGGCAATGTCGTGCACTCGTTGCCGGGTTTCTTCATTCACTAACGGACTATTTCTGAGAGCGCGCGAAACCGTTGATTGTGATACCCCTGCATAATGGGCAATATCGAATGATGTGGCTTTACCTTTATTTTTCATATGGCTCTCAAATCAATGTAACCTGAACATTGTCAGGGTTTACATAAATATTTCAACCAATTTCGTTATTCTACTAAATTTTTATTGATGAAATGTGACACCGGTGTCATAATGAGGGCGTTTTATCATTTTGTTGTCAAAACGTATTCGCTGTCCATTTTATGTGGGCAGCATTTTTTTACGTCAGTTAACGTGCAAAATTAACTGATTGACGAATGGAATAAAGTGCAGGGGAGTGATAGCTCTATGCATAATAACAAAGCGTGATAAGCGCAATGACAAAAGAGAAAACAGCATGAGCCAGACAACACACATTCAGGTGAATAAGTTTGACCCTATCATCGTTGCTGATATTGGGGGAACAAACGCGCGTTTTGCCGTTATCACACAGTACAACTGCGATACTTACCAATTTACGATTTCTCATCAGGCCACTTTTCCAAGTGCACAGTTTCAATCGTTTGAGGCTGCGTTAGATTGCTATTTAGCGCAATTAAGCATTGAAACCCCCAAACGAGCATGTTTAGCTGTTGCAGGCCCTATCAAAGCAAATCAAGTCTATTTGACCAATTTAGGTTGGCATTTTAATAGCCAAGATCTCAAAGATACCATGCGTTTTGACGAACTGTCTGTTATTAATGATTTTGCGGCATTTGCTTATGCAGCCCCCTATTTAGATCCAAATAAAAATATCACCATAAAGTCGGGCCAAGCTGAACAAACTGCGAATATAGCCGTTATGGGTCCGGGGACCGGCTTTGGTGCTGCCTGTTTGGTGAGAGATATTAATGGGTGTGCTGTTATGAGCTGTGAAGCTGGGCATATTTCGCTGGCACCGGTGACGGATTTAGATAGAGCATTGGTCAATGAAATGCGCTCAGAGTTGCAGCATATCTCCATTGAGGATGTCTTTTCTGGCCGCGGCTTAGCGCGTCTATATCGAACAATGGCAAAGGTTAAAGGCATAACACCTTTAAACTTAACCGCAGCGCAAGTCAGTGACAAAGCGTCAGAGTGCGAAGTGTGCGATGCAACCTTGAATCACTTTTGTGATTGGATAGGCAGTGTGGCAGGGGACTTAGCTTTGACGTTTGGTGCATTGGGGGGCGTGTTCATAGGGGGAGGGATTTTACCTAGAATGTCAGATCGCTTATTATCAAGTCGGTTTGTAGAACGATTTACTGAAAAAGGGTTAATGTCGCAGTATGCCGGGCAAATACCGGTGACATTGGTTGTACAAGACAATATACCACTCATAGGTGCAGCAGCATGCATTCATGAGCGTAGCCAAGGTTAGGGTTTGGACTGAATGAAAAAAGTTACCATTAATAGTGTTGCTACGTACGCAGGAGTATCAAAGAAAACGGTTTCTCGTGTGCTAAATAATGAACCAAATGTAAGCCCTGCAACGCGAGAAAAAGTCCTTAAGGTATTTAAGGAGCTGGATTATACACCAAACCCTATCGCAAGGGGACTGGCCCGTAATCGTAGCTTTATTATTGGTTGCTTATACGATAACCCGAGTAAGAGTTATATTACCCGGGTGCAAAGTGGTGCATTGGAAGCGTGCCACAAACATAATTATAATTTGTTGATACACCCTTGTGAGCTACGCGGGGATGCGCTCATCGCAAATATTGAAAATCTACTGACTACATCACGACTTGATGGTTTAGTATTAACCCCGCCTTTTTCAGACTCAATTGAATTGATTGAATTTCTAAAACGTAAGAATGTGAATTATGCACGTGTCGCGTCTGCAATTGAAGACGATGAGTCAATATCGGTACGCAGTAATGATGAACAAGGTGCGTTTGAAATTACAGAACACTTAATAGAATTAGGTCATGCTAATATTGCCTTTATAAAAGGACACCCAGATCATAGCGCGACCGAACAGCGTTTTTCAGGTTATCAACGCGCGCTTTCAACCCATAACATTGCATTCAATAATGCATTGGTGGCAGAAGGTAATTTTAGTTACCACTCGGGTGCTGACAGTGCAAAGGCCATATTAGATATAACACCTCGCCCGAGTGCGGTGTTTGCCTCCAACGATTATATGGCGGCTGCGGTACTTAAGTTGGCTACACAGCGCCATCTTAAAGTGCCAGAGGATATTTCTATCGCAGGTTTTGATAATGCCCCTATTGCACGCCATATTTGGCCGGGTTTAACAACCATTGCTCAACCCGTGGAAGAAATGACGCGTCAGGCGGTTGAGCTCTTAATCAACCAAATAGGTGGCGCAGACGTTGGCGTATTGCAAACAACACTTGAAGCAAAGCTGATCACGAGAGAATCAACGGCAAAGCCGTAACGCTTTTTCAAAATTGCTTTCTTATCGGCTCGAAGGTAATTTCGGGCCTTTCTTATGTCTTAGATCAAAGACTGATCCTGCCCTTTACGTAATATTAATTCAGTAGCCAGTGGATAATAACTGGTATGAACTCAACGTAAGAATAGGAAATCAATATGAATATAGAGCGTCATAGTCTGGCTAAAGAGTTGCCAGAGTTCAAAGATAAAATTCACCATTTGAAAATGAATGATCGTCACTTTTCACGTTTATTTGATGATTATCATGAAATTGACCATGCGGTCATTCGCATTGAAGATGGGGTTGAAAATACCTCAGATGCCTATCTCGAATCGTTAAAAAAACAGCGCTTGCAACTTAAAGATCAGCTATATCATATTTTGCGAAATAGCTAGCAGGGCTGCACAGAACTGAGTCGGGGCGTCTTACATTGAAGCCTCGATAACCTGTGCTCCAGCAGGTTAGGAATAATAAACTATACTCAAAGCATATTTGTTGCATAGGTATGCTTAGGTGAATTTACTTGCATTATTTCTAGTATTATTTGGTGCGTTAGGCCTGTGTTTTTCATTAAAGTCAGCAGTAAAAATTTGTCAGATCTCATCTCGGATAGGATGGCGAGTATTATTAGGTCTGATCTTATTTTTTATTCTTGGTTATATCACTTTTTCTGCTTATTTGTTGCAGCAAAGCCACGCGAATATGCTTGATGTTGGTATTTCATTTATTTTGTTCTTCGGGGCTGTCTTTGTCATTATTATTAATGGTATGTCGCAAGAGAGTTTACAAGAGCTGGCTAGCATTATAGAAAAAGAACGTTTTAACGCCCATCATGACTATTTAACGCGTCTAGAGAATCGACAAAGGTGCATGGCAAAAATAGCCGATCTGCAAAGTGCAGATATGGACTTTGCATTAATGCTCATAGATTTAAATAACTTCAAACAAATGAATGATGCAATTGGCCACGTGTTTGGTGATAAAGTCCTGATAGGGTTGGCTGAACGTTTCACGCGTGCACTATTGCCACATAATTCTATTTATAGAATGGGGGGAGATGAGTTTGTAATTGTGATTCAAGGACGTCAAGAAACAGATATTTATGCGCAAAATAACGCCTTATTGAGCGAACTGCATGCACCATTAATTGTAGACGAGCTCAGTGTGGATATTCACTATAGTGCAGGCACAAGTGCCTATGACAGGCAGCAGCCCAAAGATGCTGTTACCTTACTTAAGCAAGCTGATATCGCCATGTATAGCGCAAAACGCACAAAACAAAGTTTAGTCATTTTTGATGCGCACTTTCACAAAGACTCTGATGATGAGTTTCATTTAATTAGCCGTTTAAAAACAGCGTTAAATGGGGGGGAGTTGACGGTTTACTATCAGCCAATTGTTTCCGCAAAATCAGGTGAAATTCATGGAGTAGAAGCGTTACTAAGGTGGCCGCAACAAGATGGCTCTGTGATAATGCCAGAAAGTTTTATTGCTATTGCTGAAAATAATAACATGATCCGACAAGTCAGTTTATTTGTGATCAGCCATGTTTTTCAAGATTTACCACAATTGCTGCAAGCGGAACCTAATCTAATTGTACATGTCAACTTATCGAGTCAAGATTTCATAGGCAAAGATCTGGTGAATTTACTCGCAGCTCAGGTTAATCATTCTCAAAAAAGTGCACAGCATATTATGTTTGAGCTAACTGAAAGCATGATGATGACTGATTTGGATCAGGCTAATGAGCTAGTCGAAATTCTGATTGAAATGGGTTTTTCAGTGAGTATTGATGATTTTGGTACTGGGTTTTCCTCCTTCTCGCTGTTGAAAGAGTTGTCAATCGCGCAAATAAAAATTGACCGTGCATTTATTGATGATTGCATTAACAATGAAAAAGACAAAGTGATTGTGGAAACGGCAGTATTCTTAGCGAAGCGTTTGGGCTGCAGTGTGGTGGCTGAAGGGGTCGATAGTGATAGCGTGATTGATTATTTAATTACGTTAGAGTGTGATTACTTTCAGGGGTTTAAAATTAGCGAAGCGTTGCCCTTAGCTGCGTGTATCAAATGGATTGAGTCATCAGGTATGGTGAAATCTGCGCTACGTAAGTATTAGGGGCTGTTGATCTTTGCTGTTCTCTTTGCGCATGCTTTTATCACGGCGCTTAATATGTGGCCTAGTAATCTAAGCGAATATTAAGCAACAAAGAGAAAGGGCTGCTCAAAAGAACCGGTAGGCAGCGCTTGATTGGCTTTTCTACTATGTTATCGGCTGACTCACATGGAAGAACCATGCTATGCAGCCTCCGCCTTGTATAAAATCCAATCAAACTGCTGCAAAAATGAATCTGAAAGATCAACAGCCCCTAAAATGAACAGTTTTATGATGTGGCTCGGTCTATTGAGTAAGCGTTATTAAATCTGGGTTTAGTACAATGTGTAGTTGTGTAAAACCAAGTCGTCGAACACAGTCAAAGAGCAATACCGATATTACTGAGATGAATACATCGCAGCGAGCACGCTTTACCACAGTGGCAAACATTGCGACAGAGCGTCGAGCTAAGTTGCATAAATACCATCCAACTAAGAAACAGCCAAACAATCTCTCTTGGTGGCATTGGTTGTTGTCACTTTTATCAAAATAGTGGCCTTGCCTTTGGTGATTCAAAACCATACATTGCAGAGTAATTCGGTATATTGTTTTCCCAAATTGGCGTATCTTTACCAATATATTCTCTGATAGCATCGAAAAAAAGCCGAGTCCTAACAGGCAGATCCCGATGTGGATAGACCGCGTACATCGCACTGTAATCCATGAGTTTAACATCGGTTAAAAAGGGCACGAGCTCACCGCGTTTAACTTCTTGATCAACTAAAAATGCAGGAACCACGCAAAATGCGGTGTCAGAAAGCACTTTTAACAGAATGAGATCTCCATCATTTGAACGAAACACGCTCTTAATTGGCATTTCCTTCGCATTGTCATCTACGTCAAAGTAACTAACACCAGTAAAGCGTAGGCCTTCACTTGCATATGTTGCCGCAGGTAACTCGGTAAGTTCATCGATGTGCTTAGGAGTACCATATGTTGCGAGAAATTGGGGGGTTGCGAGCATGACGAGTCGGTTTCGCGCTATTTTTCTGGCGATGAGCGAAGAATCTTTGGGCTCACCGACTCGAAATGCAAGGTCAAAACCTTCCCCAACAATATCAACGAGTCGGTCTTCTAAGCGCAACTCAACTTCAACTTGTGGGAAGCGTTTTTGAAATTCATTGATCACGGGCTGCACATACCGTCGACCAACGATAGTTGAGCTGGTTATGCGCAGTAAACCTTTAGGCTCTGTATGATAATTTTCGGCAAGTAATTGGGTTTCACTCAGAAGCTTTCTTAATTCTTGTGCTTTTTTTACCATTTCAGCGCCGGCTGCGGTTAACGAAAAAGAACGCGTGGTTCTATTGAGCAAGCGGACGCTCAGCTCATCTTCTAATCGACCAATTTGTTTTGATATCACGGAGCGATCTATATTTCGTATCTGCGCCGCCTTGGCAAATGAACCTCGTTCTACGACGTCTAAAAACATGAGTAATCGTGTGCCGATATCCATTATCTTCTCTTTGTAATGACTATTGGTGTTATTTTGGCACTAAAGAGTTTAAAAATCGATGCTTTTTTGTCTTTTATATGACCGTTACACTGTGCCGTATTATGATTTGGAGGTCTAAAGATGAAAAAACCACTACTTGTACTATCAATTCTTGCCGGTTTGGCATATCTATCAGGTTGTACGGAAACGCATGCAGAAACTAAAGCACCTGCAACACAAATGTTTAAGCAGCCGATTGATATTGCACAAGTACAAAGTTACCCCGTGCAATCTTGGTTTACGTATACCAGCCGACTAGAGGCGGTTGAATCGGTAAGCTTGCGACCTCGGGTTTCTGGGGTTGTTGACTCGGTTAATTTTCGAGAAGGGCAGAAGGTCAGCGCGGGAGACACGCTATTCACTTTAGACCAAAGACCTTTCAAAACAAAAGTTGCAGAACTGACTGCGCAGTTAGCCAGTGCAAATGCGGTATTACAACAGGCAAAAAATGAGTCTAAACGTGCGGAGCGGCTGTCTAAGAGCAACTCAATCGCACAAGAAGAACTTGAAAGTCGTCGTTCTGTTTTAGCGCAACGTCAAGCGGATGTGTTTGCGACACAAGCAAAGTTAGATGCTGCACAGCTAGACTTAACATTTACACAGGTTATAGCGCCGATAGATGGGGTGGTTTCTCGCGCAGAGATCACAACAGGAAATACAGTTCAGGCGGGGCAAAGTGAATTGACTCACATTGTATCTGATTCTCACTTATATGCGTATTTTGATATCAATGAGCGGACTTGGCAAAATGCTTTCGCAACCTTAAAAGGTGATAAACAAACGCCCGTATTAATGCAGCTAACGGCCCAGCAAAGTTTTGCTCACCAAGGTGTGATTGATTTTGTTGATAATCGGATCAACGAGCAAACAGGTACATTAAGAGTACGCGCCATTTTTGATGCTGAGTCACATTTAAAACCGGGAGCATTTGCACGTATTCGTCTCGCAACAAGTGATATTAAAGAACAAGTATTGGTGCCCGAAAAGTCAATTGGTACTGATCTGAAAAACCGATTTGTACTGGTAACCGATGAAAACGATGTTTTGCAATATCGCTTAGTGACGCTAGGTGAAAGATACGGAACATTGCGTGCCATTATTTCGGGCTTACAAGTGGGTGATAAAATTGCAGTCAATGGGCCTGCGCGAGTTGGGCCGGGCATGCCAATCTCTCCAAAGATAGTAGAAATTAGCACAAAAGATCAATTACTCGTATTAGGTAATACCCAGCGCGTGTTGCCAGCGTTAACAATGCAGCGAGGAGAGTAGTATGTCGTTTTCTCACTTTTTTATAAAGCGACCTATTTTTGCAGCCATGCTGTCACTGGTGATCCTCATAGCGGGTGCAATTAGCTTGTTTCAATTGCCGGTGAGTGAGTACCCAGAGGTGGTGCCACCGACGGTTGTAGTAACTGCGAATTACCCTGGTGCGAACCCTAAAGTCATTGCTGAAACCGTCGCCACACCTTTAGAGCAAGAGATCAATGGTACTGAAAATATGCTGTATATGTTTTCACAGGCGACCAGTGATGGACGTATGACATTGACCGTGACGTTTGCATTAGGTACTGATCTGGATAGAGCGCAAGTACAAGTTCAGAACAGAGTAAATAGCGCATTGCCACGTTTGCCTCAGGAAGTTCAACGCTTAGGTGTCGTTGCTGAAAAGGCATCACCAGATCTTACTATGGTGGTCCATTTGTTTTCACCAGAAAAGACCCATGATACTGCTTATTTATCAAACTATGCCGACTTATACGTAAAAGACCAAATCGCCCGTCTTCCAGGTGTGGGGGATGTACAATTATTTGGTGGTGGTAAGTACGCGATGCGTGTTTGGTTGGACCCAGATGCACTGGCCGCGAACCAACTTACTGCGATGGATGTCGTAAGTGCGCTTCGAGCGCAAAACCAACAGGTTGCTGCGGGTAGTTTAGGTGCTCAGCCTACAGCGAATGAAGCCCAATTTCAGGTACTGCTTAATGTCAAAGGTCGCTTAAGTAGTATTGAAGAATTTAATAAAGTTGTTATCAAAGTTGGTAGTAATGGCGCATTGACACGTCTAGGCGATGTGGCACGAATTGAACTAGGTCAGAATTCATATGCACTTCGGGCAATGTTGAACGGACAGCCAGCATTAGCAATGCCTATATTTCAAAGACCGGGTTCGAATGCAATCGAGTTATCAGATCAGGTTCGAGAGACAATGAAAAGGCTGAGTCACTCTTTTCCTGAGGGTGTTGAATATGACATTGTCTATGATCCAACTGTATTTGTAAGAGGCTCAATTGATGCGGTAATTGCGACATTGCTGGAAGCGATTGTATTGGTTGTTTTAGTTGTGATTTTATTTTTGCAAACATGGCGTGCATCTATTATTCCGCTTATAGCAGTACCCGTATCTTTGGTTGGCACATTTGCGGTTATGCAATGGCTGGGAGTGTCTATAAACACCTTATCACTGTTTGGACTCGTACTCGCAATTGGTATTGTGGTGGATGATGCGATAGTGGTTGTGGAAAATGTTGAACGTAATATTGCGAAAGGACTGAGCCCGGTTGAAGCTACAAAAGTCGCTATGAATGAAGTAACAGGCCCTATTATTGCGATTGCGCTCGTCTTATGTGCTGTGTTTATTCCTACTGCGTTTATTACCGGTTTGTCGGGGCAATTTTATAAGCAATTTGCACTAACCATTACTATTTCGACGATTATTTCTGCAATTAACTCTTTGACATTATCACCCGCTTTGTCTGCGATGTTATTAAAGCCTCATGGCAGTAAACCAGACTTTTTGACCAGAGTATTGAACACATTGTTCGCTAAGTGGCTATTTAATCCATTTAACCGGTTTTTTGATAAAAGTAGTGCAGGGTATGAAAAACTTGTCAAAAAGTTGATTAGGATGTCGGCTGTTATTGCAGTGGTTTATATTGCACTACTGGGTTCAACGGTAAAGCTCTTTGATATGGTGCCTGGCGGTTTTATTCCGGCACAAGACAAACAGTATTTGGTGGCCATTGCACAATTACCGGATGCGGCGAGCTTAGATCGTACCGAAGACGTTGTGAAGCAAATGGAACAAATCGCACTGCAAGTGCCAGGTGTTGCAAATACCGTTTCTTTCCCTGGCCTATCTGTGAATGGTTTTACGAATAGCCCTAATGCAGGCATTGTATTTACACCATTGGAACCATTTGAGGATCGAACAGATCCAAGCCAGTCGGCGATGGCAATTGCCATGGAACTAAATAAACGCTTTACGGCAATTGATGCGGCGTTCGTGGCTGTATTCCCGCCGCCACCCATTCAAGGGCTAGGTACTACGGGTGGATTTAAGCTACAAATAGAAGATCGTGACAACAAAGGTTTTGAGGCATTATTCGCGGCATTGAATACCGTGACCAATGAAGCACGAAAAGACCCTGCGTTAACGGGCTTATTTTCAAGTTTTAGAATACAAGTGCCACAAATGGATATTGACATAGACCGCGAACAGGCCTTAATTCAAGGGATCCCTTTATCGGAAGTGTTTCAAGCCTTGCAAGTTTATATGGGCTCGCTATATGTTAATGACTTTAATTTGTTTGGCAGGACATATCAGGTAACGGCACAAGCACAAGCGGAACATCGTTTAGACCCGAAACAAATATTGGACTTAAAAGTACGAAATGCCAGAGGCGATATGGTGCCATTGGGGTCTGTGCTAACGGTGACGCCGACGACAGGACCGGATCGAGTGATGCATTATAATGGCTATCCAAGTGCTGAGTTAAATGGTAGCCCCGCACCCGGTTTTAGTTCAGATCAAGCACAGCAAGCAATGGAAGCAATACTTGCAAAACATTTACCAACAGGTATGGCTTTTGAGTGGACAGACGTGACTTATCAGCAAATATTAGCGGGTAATACTATGATGTACATATTTCCACTGGTTGTACTGTTAGTGTTTATGGTTCTTGCGGCACAATATGAAAGTTTACGCTTACCGTTGGCAATTATATTAATTGTCCCTATGACTATTTTCTCTGCATTGCTTGGAGTGTGGTGGATTGGTGGAGACAATAATATTTTCACTCAAATTGCATTAATCGTACTGGTCGCGTTAGCGTGTAAAAATGCCATTCTTATGGTGGAGTTTGCAAAAGAGCAGAATGATGCAGGACAGAGTTATTTTGAGGCCATTATCGAAGCATGCCGTTTACGATTAAGGCCAATTTTGATGACTTCGATTTCGTTTACCGCTGGGGTTATCCCATTAGTGATGGCATCCGGCGCCGGTGCTGAAATGCGCCATGCAATGGGGATTGCGGTATTCTTTGGTATGATAGGTGTGACGGTATTTGGACTATTATTCACGCCCGTATTCTATATGCTTGTAAATCGTAGAAGCCCCAAAGCGGTCGAGCAAGAGCAGCAAGCGGCAGCCTCTTGTAAAGTTTAGGTTGAGACAACCTTAATAGAATGTTCTAATAATTGACACAATATTGGCTCATGATAGTGAGTCGGCACGGACGCCATAAGTCATTACGTAATGTATTAAAGCTGAGAGAGTTATGGTTGATTTTCCAAACAAAATGAAAGCAATTTTATTGACCGAGGTTGGTCCGGACTTTAAATTGGAGAACGCACAGATACCTATGCCTGTGTGTTGCGACCAAGAAGTACTGGTGAAAATCGAGTATGTCGGTTTAAATGGTTTGGATGCCAAGTTTGCTCAACAAGGCACACCTTGTTGGCAGTACCCTCGAGTGTTTGGGTTAGATGCGGTCGGTACTGTTGTTGCTGGGCCCAAAGGTGTGCATCCAGAAGTTGGCACTAGGGTCATGTGGCATAACGATATAGCCAGTGAAGGGGTACTAAGTGAATATGTAAAAGTGCCTAATTTTGCATTGACTGTATTACCACCGGACATTAACCCAGCAGTTGCAGCTAGTTTACCAACGCCGGGTATGACCGCGCTTATTGCCCTCTACAAGCTGCAACTAAATGAGGGCGATACGGTGTTTATTGAAGCTGGAAATACATGTGTTGGACAGTTGGCGATACAAATGGCCAAACAGCAAGGGTTAACAGTTGTCACAACGTCGCCTAAACAGTGTAAAACGGCCTTGAAAAAACTCGGAGCAGAACTGGTCATTGATGATAAAGAAAATGATATTGCAGAGAAGATCCAGCAGTACTTTGGTGTTGATAATGTTCAAGGGATCATTGACTTATCTGGTCAAAATACCAATAAATTGCTTGAACTGTTGCAATTTTGTGGCCGCATAAGTTGTGTGTCAGGGCTGGCTAAGCTTGATGAGTCATTGCTCTTTATGAAAGCCCCAAATATTGGCATAGTTTCTCTGCCTGGTGCGTGGTTGGCAAAAAGTATTTGTGCTCAGCAACGGATGTCATTTTTGGGTAATGTTTTGACTGATTATTTACAGCAAGAGCAACTGTGTTTATCTGAAAAAGAAATTATTGCATTTGATGCTGAGAATATTCATTCTGCGTTGTCTGCACGTATGACAGGTACTAGCCACTTTTATCAAGTTGTTAAAGTCGCATAGGTAGTATCATCTTGAAATGTAAGCACATAAAGTACTGTTGTGTGCTTACACCTGCGGGTCTAAAGCGTGCAATTACGTCTTCTGTTATTTTGATGGATGCAATATACAGTATCTAACTGAATTTAATCTAATTTTTTATTTTTATTCTTGACACATTTCTTCAATATTCCTTACAAATTCTCACATTTATTTTGTCAATAATTAGATAAAATACGTGTTATCGGAATATGTTACGACCTTTAAATTTAATTGGTGCCACAAGGGCATCAAATATGTGCTTTATTGTATCTTCTATAGCATGATGTTTTTACGTAACATAGCACTATTGAACATTGAGGATGTTACTTATGAACAAATTACTAGTTGCCACTTTATTTCTTTTTTCTACATTTAGCTTTGCCGCTGAATCGCCATTTCAGTTGATAAATCAAGTTGGCGACAAAATGTTTGCAGATATAAAGCATGTGAATGCGGATGGAAATGCAGACAGCAGCACCATGAAAAACATTGTTCGTAGTCGGTTGATGCCTCACATTGATGTTAAATTTGTTTCGTTCAAACTACTAGGTAAACATATTAAAGGGCTTAAGCGCGCAGAGGCGGTTGAATTTATTTCTGCCGTTGATAATTATTTGGTTAGCACTTATGCATCGGCTTTGTTGCAATACAAAGGGCAAGAAGTCATATTTGAAGAGTTGCCACTGAGTAAAGAGAGTGACTTTGCAACTGTGAAAGTATTGATTAAAGAACAAGCTGGTCCAGATATTGATATGCATTTCAAGTTTAGGCAAAGTAAAGATGGCTCTTGGAAAGTGTATGACATGGTTGCAGAAGGTATTTCTTTATTGAGTGCAAAACAAAAAGAAATCACAGGAAGAATATCGCAAGTTGGGTTAGCGACAGTGACCAATGAGTTAAAAAGCAAAGTGTAAAAATTTAACTTTCCGACTTAAAGTTAAAGCTAAAGAGCGGCCCGTTTGGGAGCGCTCTTTTTTTGTATTTAAGCTGTGAGTGATTAAAACTCCCTTGGTGAAACAAATGTACCATCTTGGATATTATTAAATGTTTCAGCTGCTAAGTCATCAAGTGGCGCAAGAGACTGACCTCTACTGGTGATTTGATGTGTAACCGGTAATATATCGATGTCTTCAAACCCTGACATCAAAGCAACTTTAGAAAATATATACGCATGCTTAAACTTTCTTTGTTTGAAGAATAGGCTAGTAAGGGAGGTATACACTTCAATATTCGGCTTTTCACCTTCTTTATTGAGCTCAAGTACTCTATAAAGCAAGTTAATGGTTTTTTCGTCATCAAACTTTGCATAATACGAGGCTAAGAATAATTGAATTTCTGGATCTGAGGTGACTTTTGGTGAGTCTTCCATTTTGAGTAGTTTATTCATCGCTGTTTGATTATTGTTGCGAGACCAGTGGTAGTAAAGTAATCCAGGGTGTGTCGTATCAAGAGAATCTTGGTAAATTCGATTCATTTCTTTTAGGCTCGTAAGGTGTCCTTCAACACGTGACGTTGTCTTTTCTTTTAATTTAATATGTTCAATCTTAGCAGCCAAAGAAACACACTCATCATACTTTTCAAATAACTTTAATAATTGATACGCGTTATCATCTGTAGGGTCTTTGTATTCTATATATCGGGCAATTGTTACTTCAGCACGCTGATCTTTACAATGGCTATCTTTATTTAAATCGGTACAAAAGCCAGGTGTTTCTTTACAAACACGACTCAATGTAAGTGGCTGATCACAAGCCACAAGTAGCAGTGTTGATAAGACAAGGGATTGTCTTAATACCATTTTCGTTTCTCTCTTTCTTCTTATATTTACCATTTTAACGCAATGATTTAATCGGTAACAGTGGAGAATCATAGCAGTTTAAATTAGAATACCGTTGCCCAGAAGGGCTATCCGTTCAAAAAATTGTTTATTAGGCAGAAAAAAATGACCTTATCTCACGAGCAAGAATATCAAAATAGTTGGCAAGAACGCCAAGATTACGCAGAAAACATGCAGCCAATTATTGGCCGTTTATACCGTAATTCAGGTATTGAAATCGCCATCTATGGTCGTCCTCTTGTAAATACCAGTGTTATTGATGTAATTAAAGCACATAAAACAGTGGCACGCTTTGAAGAAAGTAAATTGCGTTTACGTGAAAGCTTCCCGTTCTTAGAAGCGATTAGCAAAATGGACCTCGCACCAGCTCGCATTGATCTTGGTAAATTAGCTTATGCATATATTTACAAGAATGCAGGCGAAGGCCGTTCAATCGAAGAATATCTTAATGCTGAACTGTCTGAATTATTAAATAAAGGCGATGGCCAGAAACCAAGAGATGTGGTTTTATATGGTTTTGGTCGCATTGGTCGTTTATTGGCGCGCTTATTGATTGAACGTGGCGGCTCTCACGCTGATTTACGCCTTCGTGCAATTGTTGTTCGTGGTGGCCGAGACGGTGACTTGGAAAAACGTGCAAGTTTATTACGCCGTGATTCAATCCACGGTCCGTTCAACGGATCTATTACAGTCGATCATGAAAAGAAAGCCATTAAAGCAAATGGTAATTACATTCAAATCATCTATGCAAATTCACCAGATGAGGTGGATTACACTAAATATGGTATTGAAAATGCTCTAATTGTAGATAATACCGGTATTTGGAAAGATGAAGATGGTTTAGGGTTACACCTTAAATCGACAGGCGCAGCAAAAGTGTTGTTAACTGCACCTGCCAAAGGTGAAATTAAAAACGTAGTATATGGCGTAAACAACCAAGATATTGCAAGTGAAGATAAAATTGTTTCAGCAGCAAGCTGTACAACCAATGCAATTACACCGGTGCTAAAAGCTATCAATGATAAGTTTGGTATTAAAAATGGTCACGTTGAAACTGTGCATTCTTACACAAATGACCAAAACTTGATTGATAATTACCACAAGGCAGAGCGCCGTGGTCGCAGTGCTGCATTAAACATGGTTATTACTGAAACAGGTGCTGCTAAAGCCGTTGCTAAAGCGTTACCTGAACTTGCAGGTAAACTAACGGGTAATGCAATCCGAGTTCCTACTCCAAATGTATCGATGGCAATCATTAATTTGAATCTAAATTCAGAAACAGATCGTGATGAGTTAAATGGTTACCTACGTGATACGTCATTGTATTCAGACCTACGTGATCAAATAGATTACACTTCGTCTACTGAAATTGTATCTACCGACTTAGTTGGTAGCCGCTATGCAGGTGTGGTTGATTCACAAGCGACAATTGTTGATGGTGATCGTGCTGTACTTTATGTGTGGTATGACAATGAATTTGGTTATAGCTGTCAGGTTGTACGTGTAATGCGTGACATGGCTGAAGTTGCATTTCCAAGCTTACCGCGTTAATTTGTAGTTTGTTCGAAAAAGCCAGCATTTGCTGGCTTTTTTAGTTTTTGAACGTGTATGGGTATGATACCCTTGCTGTTGTGTGTTACACAAAACTAACATTTTAGATGTGTATTTATCAAAGTAAGGTTAAACACGACGTTTAGATCTTACATATTGCAAAAAAGACTCAATTTAGGGTAAAGAATGAACATCACTAGTAACTTTGACAGTGGTAATATCAAGGTGATCTCACAACAAGATCCGCTAGATATTCAGCTTGAAATTAATAAGGACCATGAGTCTGATTTTTTCCAATGGTTTCATTTTCGTTTAGAAAGCACACCATTTTTATCTCATAAACTACATATTAATGGCTTAGAAAAATCTGCTTATCCTGAAGGATGGGAAGGTTACCAAGCGGTTGCATCCTATGACCGTCAAACTTGGTTTCGTGTGCCAAGTACCTATGAAAATGGTTCATTAATTATCGATTTTGAACCTGAGTTTTCACATACGTTCTTTGCGTATTTTGCACCTTATAGTTATGAGCGCCATTTAGATTTAGTTTATTGGGCACAAAGCCACGATATTTGTGAAATTGAGACGCTAGGCGAAACACTTGATGGGCGAGATATTAGCTTGCTAAAAGTGGGAGAGCCGAACGACGATAAGAAAGTGATTTGGATCACTGCACGTCAACACCCTGGTGAGACCATGGCTGAATGGTTTGTCGAAGGTCTACTACATAAATTACTAGATGATGAAGATCCGCATGCAGCTGCTCTATTATCTAAAGCTGTGTTTTATATTGTACCAAATATGAACCCTGATGGCAGTGTTCGCGGCCACTTACGTACCAATGCGAAAGGCGTGAATTTGAATCGTGAATGGGCCACTCCATCGTTAGATAAATCACCTGAAGTATTTCATGTGTTGAATAAAATGCATGAGTCAGGGCTAGATTTGTATCTTGATATTCATGGCGATGAAGCTTTGCCATATAACTTTGTGGCTGGCGGAGAAGGTATTCCAAGTTATGATGCACGTTTAAAAGACTTAGAAGAGTCATTTAAATCAGCATTATTGGCAATTACTCCGGAGTTTCAAGATGAGTTTGGGTATGACAAAGATGCACCGGGTGAGGCTAACTTGACCGTTGCTTCATGTGCTGTTGGTGAAGCATTTAAAGCCTTGGCATATACCATTGAAATGCCATTTAAAGACAATGCCGACTTACCTGACCCATATTATGGATGGTCAGATAGAAGGTCTTATCAATTTGGCCAAGATACGTTAGCAGCTATTGTGAATGTAGTTGATAAATTAAGATAATAATAAAATTTCAAAAGGCAATTCAGCAATGAATTGCCTTTTATGTATAACAACAATGAGGATGAGTCGTGGATGCATTTGGACAACTGCTAGATAATCTAGATGGTTTATTAGGAGGAGCTTTCTGGTTCCCATACGTTTTACTAGGTGTTGGTTTATTTTTTACCATTTACCTGAAATTTCCCCAAATACGTTACTTTAAACACGCCTGCAAGGTCGTTACAGGTAAGTTCGATAAAAAAGACCAAGAAGGAGATACCACGCATTTTCAAGCGTTAGCAACGGCCCTTTCTGGTACTGTTGGTACGGGTAACATTGGTGGGGTGGCACTTGCGATTTCAATCGGTGGGCCTGCAGCATTGTTTTGGATGTGGATGACCGCTTTTTTTGGTATGACAACAAAATTTGTGGAAGTGACCTTATCTCATAAATACCGAGTGAAGACGGATGATGGTACGATGGCTGGTGGCCCAATGTACTACATGGACCGTCGTTTGAATATGAAATGGTTGGCGGTATTGTTTGCTATCGCCACTGTTATTAGCTCATTTGGTACAGGTAGTTTACCGCAAATTAATAATATTGCTCAGGGTATGGAAGCGACGTTTGGTTTTGAACCTTGGCATACTGGTGGTGTTCTGTCTGTATTGTTAGCTTTAGTTATTCTTGGTGGCATTAAACGTATTGCGGCAATCACATCACGCGTAGTACCACTGATGGCTGCTGTTTATATTATTGGTGCTTTAGGTGTGATTTTATATAACATCGAAAATATTGGTCCGTCATTCGCATCTGTATTTGTTGATGCTTTTTCAGGCTCAGCTGCGGCAGGCGGTTTCTTAGGTGCTTCATTTGCTTATGCATTTAACCGAGGTGTTAACCGCGGGTTATTTTCTAATGAAGCGGGGCAAGGTTCAGCGCCAATCGCTCATGCATCGGCAAAAGGCGACGAACCGGTATCGGAAGGCATGGTATCTATACTAGAGCCATTTATTGATACCATCGTGATCTGTACTTTGACAGGATTAGTTATTTTATCGTCTGGCGTATGGACAGAAAAATTTGATACGCACTTTGAACGTTCATCAATGACCATTGTACAAGGTAAGTTTGATGAAAATGAGCCTGCACAACGAGACGCGTTGTATAAATATTTAAATGGCCACACTGGGCATGGCGTCGAGTTGTATAATGGCGGCATTAACGTTGTTCAAGGTCGCGCAGTTAATAATGACTTTACGATTATCCATTCTCGCTCTATTGGCGAAGATATTCGTTTTGGTATTACACCGCGTCACGTTTATACCGGTGTGGTGAAAGTAGAAAATGGTGTACCAGTTGACAATAGTATCAGTATCATGGGTAAATCATTAGTGCATTCTGCGGAGCTTACAACAAAAGCATTTACGCGAGGTTTTTTTGGTGAAAATGGTAAGTACATCGTATCTATTGGCCTATTATTGTTTGCATTTTCAACCGCAATAGCTTGGTCTTATTACGGTGACCGAGCGATGATTTACTTACTCGGTAGTAAATCAGTTATGCCATATCGGGTCTTTTACGTCGCAGGCTTTTTCTGGGCATCATTTGCAGATACGACACTTGTTTGGAAGTTAGCGGCAGTTGCCATTGTGGTTATGACCTTACCTAACTTGTTTGGTATTTTCTTACTCCGCAAAGAGATGAAAGAGTCAATTGACGACTATTGGACTAAGTTCAAAAAAGAAAATCCGCAAGAAAAATAAACTCATGGTGAATGAATGTAATTGAACAAAGACATTCATTAAGAAAACAAGTAAAATGGCGCCTTAGGGGCGCCATTTTTTTGTAGCATTAGGAGTAGTTATTTATGGCAATTGTGCAATGTCCTAGTTGTAATAAATCAATTTCGAGTAAAAGTATGGTTTGCTCTCATTGTCAAACACAATTAGGTGATGTAACTGAAGAACAGTTGGCTCGAATAGCATCAACTAAACGGATTCAGAAACAACAAATGTTTATTAACCATTCTTTTTTGGCGTTGATTTTATTCTTAGGTGGATTTTTATATTTGTATTGGCAGCAGCCCGCAACTGGCACAGTTCAAATGGCACTGACAAAAGCGGCGATTGGCATTGGGTGCTTTTGGTATCTCGTTAATCGTGTGATCTTGGTTTATTTGAAAAAGAAAAAGTAATATGAATATTGATAGCTTAGTTAACAATTTGACCCCAGAATTATTTGAGCGCTTACAATATGGCGCAGCAACAGGAAAGTGGCCTGATGGCACAATTTTAACGCAAGAACAGAAAGAGCAAACGGTGCAGCTGGTTATGCTGTATCAAGCAAAAGTTGCGAAGAGCAACGAACAATTCACCATAAACTCAGAGGGTGAAATGGTTCAAAAATCTAAACGCGAGTTACAGCAAGAATTCAAAGCCCAAAACGAAATAGCTAGGTTCAGTGAACATGATCTTTAAACACCTTTTTACGCCCAAATGGAAACACCCTAAAACGGAAATACGTTTAGCCGCAATCGATAAGTTGGATACAGGTAAAGATGCCAATTTATTACAAACAATTGCATTAGAAGATAGCTCAGCAGAGATCCGTAAAAAGGCACTTCATAAAGTTAACGACTTAGTTTTGTGGTGGCAGGCATATAAGCAAGACCAAAATTTAAAAGATCTTGCAGAGCAACAGATATCCAGTGCGGTACTAAACAGCAATAGCGCATTGTCAAACGACATTCGTAGTGAATACATAGACCGCTACGCGCCGGCTAAGTTTTTAGAAAAATTGGCATTTGCTGAAAAAGAATTGCAAGTACGATTCAAATTATTGAAGCGTTTAGCGAATGCAAAATTAATTGAAAAAGCCTTTAGAGAAGGCTCTGAAGAATTACAAGTGGTCCTGCTGCCGTTGATTGAACAATATCAACTTGAAAAGTCAATTTTGAAAGTAGCACAAGGCGCTGCCCTTATACATTTACAAGATTATTTAGAACAGCAGCGCTTAGTGAAAGTTATGCCAAAGCAAGTCGAACAGCAGACGAAAATGGTATTAGCTAAATTGAATGCACTGCGTGATAAAACCAGCTATCAATTAGTAGATGAGACGAGTAAAGCTTTATTTAGTGAATGGCAAAGTATTGAATTGAAATGGCTAAGTGAAGAAGATATTAGCATAGTTGATGATAAGTTTAAGCGTATTAGTGAAAAGCTAAACCATCATATCAGTGCGTTAAAAACTCAGTATGATGATGAACAAACAGCTTTATTGGCAAAGCAGCACAAAGCTATGGCATTGGCTGAATTGACTGCGGATATTGATGCCTTTGATATTACATTGACGAATGCATTACAGGCGTTAGATACAGAGCAATCAGTACAATTATCTGCTAAGGTGCTTGAGTTAACAGGCAGCGTAGCTACATCTGAATATCAATCAGATGTGGCGTTCATTGCACAGTTTAACCGCATTGAATCGCTACAAAAAGAACTGGCTCGTTTACCTGAGTTAGTGATTGCTAACTCAGAAATGCAGGATGCATTAACAGCATTAGCAGCTATTACAGCAACAGACAACTTAGCGGAGTTAGATACGAAACTGGTTGCACAAAAAGCTGCGTATGATGTCTGTAAAAAAGCACTCCAGCCTTTGCCACATTCGCTTCGTCAAGTTGCTTCAGAGAAATTACGGACGATAAGCACAGAGTTTAAAGCCGCAATGGAGCCATTAGTAAATAGGCAAGAAGTGCACTTAAAACAGGCTCGTCGTAAAGGAAAAGACGTACAACGTTTATTAGATCAAGGTCGTTTCAACGTTGCTTTTGGTGTTTTTAATGGCTTTTTAGAAAGTTATGCTGAATTGACAGAACGCAATCAACAAAGTATTGAAAAGGTGCATACCGCTCTTTCAACTGCTTTGGCGGATGCCAGAGATTGGCAGAAATATGCAGCCACGCCAAAACGAGCTGAATTATTACTTGCGCTTGATGAAAAGTTAAAAGAAACAGATGTTGATGCAAAGAAACGCGCAGCTGAAGTTAAGTTACTGCGTACACGGTGGAATGAGTTGGGTCGAATTGATACCGACGAAGAGAAGGCTCAGGCTGCGGTATTCGATGAAAAAATTGAATTGTTATTTGCACCGTGTCGTGCACATTTTGCAGAACAAGAAGTACAGCGTAAAGCCGCAAAAACTGAACGAACGCAAATAATCGAGCAAATGAGCGTGCTAACCAATGCACCAACGCAGACATCAGATTTTGATTGGCGTCATTTTGAGAGTCAGTTTAATCGACTAGCAAAGGCTTGGCGAAGTGCTGGTAGCGTTGATGGTGCAGCGTATAAAGCACTTAATGAGCAATATCGAGATGCGCATAGTTGTGTGAATGGCATGTTGAAGTCATTTCATCAAGCCAATGCAGCTGCAAAGCAAAAATTAGTAACTCGCGCGCAAGAGTTAGTGTCAAGCGATGAGTTAGCTACAGCTTGCGATGAGCTAAAGTCATTACAAAAGCAATGGCAAACTCTTGGATTTGCCGGTGCAAAACAAGAGCATACTTTGTGGCAAACATTTAGGCAGCATAACGATACGGTATTTTCTTTGCGCAGTGAGCAGTTTAATGCCCAAAAACAACAGCAAGTTGAAGTAGAGAAAACACAGAAAGCTGAGTTAGCGCAAATTTCGGATACACTTGTCGATACCATGTCAGTTGGTGAGCTTCAAGCTGTTAAAGAGCAGGTTGAAACCTTTGATGCCTTACCAAGTGTACGTAAAATGAAAGCAAGCTTAGCTAAAAAAGTTGATTCGATTTTATCGCAAAAGCAAATTCAAAGAGATAAAGAGAAGTTTGTTTCTTTGTTATCGGCACTGGAACAAGGCACAGAAATCCCAAGTCAGTGGTCTTCAACGCATAAACATATTTTAAGTGCAGAGCAGTTACTACTGCGCCTAGAAATATTGAGTAATATTGACTCTCCGACAGAGCAAAAGTCACAAAGAATGAGAGAGCAGGTGGCGTTACTCGATGATAAATTACAAGGTAATTTAGAGTCGTTTGAACAATATTTGACGGCTTATGTGAACGGCGCAGTGGAGACGTTAAATGTTGAAAGACTGGCATCTGTACTAAAAGCAGACTAGGTAATGGGTTTGTATAAGTTTTAATAAAAAAGCGCCTGATAGGCGCTTTTTTTATGAGAATAGCGCCATGGTTTCAACAATATCTACTTTCTCTGGCAGCTCCTAGTTAATTGTGTCGAGTTTATATTTGCTTGATCATATGAGACTCGATAGGCTCTTTGCATTGAAACAAACGAAAAATGCGGTTAAATAACGGACTGTGACGACGAACACTGGGATATGGCAGGTAAGTTTAAACGAAGATTTATCTACAATAGAAAAAACGATGACAATTGAAATGATCACTGAATTGCAAAGATGCTGAGTGTTTGTGATTCTACTTCTCACTTGTTTTGAAGTTATTGAGTGATTTATTGAAAGATCACATGTTTTTCTATGCTTCTCCACAATAAAGCACCAAACAGGTTAAATTCTTAACCCTTTGAATTTAATGTTAACAATTTAATGTGCCTTCTTTACTTTCCACAAAACTCAATAATTTTTGTTTAGAATGTTAATTTTTGGTTGAATTTTGATCGTTTATTCACAATACTGAATTCCGCCTTAGTGATCTGAGGTCTGACATCTGATGTGTTGGTAATATTAGATTTAAATGACAACAACAAGCTGAGAATTGATATGAAAAAAAATAAAAGCAGTATCACATTAAGCAGTTTATGCGGCATTATCATTGCATTGAGTACGAGCTGCTCTGTGATGAGCAAAGAATATAAAACAATCCTAATCCATGGATTACAACCACAACAACTGATCAGTGCGTCTGCGACTAATGTTGAGGCAGATGGGGCATCTTATTGGTCGTCGTATTGGGGGCAAGTGTCAGACGAGCGCATTGACTGGCCGTCATATGAAAGAATTGAAGGAAAAATAGCGACAGACTGGATTTGGCCAAAATTAAAACAGTTCTCTGAGGCGAACTTATGTGACTCTGGTTGTGTGCTTGTTACACACTCTACAGGGGATCTGGTGGCACGCTATATTATCGACAATCAAGCAAATTGGTTAAGAAATGCAGGGTTACAGCCTCTCAATATTGTAGCAACATTTGACATTGCAGGAGCCGGTGGTGGTAGTGAGCTTGCTGATATTGCCGTGAGTGCATTAACGGGTGCAGCCTCTTGGAGCTTTGTTATTGATCAAGCATTAACATGGTGGTTAGGCAGTGACGTAACAGAAGCGGTTGGTGTACTTCATGACTTGAAAGTGAACAATGCGCGTAAAATATCGCCTGTACCTGATGATAGAGCACCCAGGCTTAGATTTGTGGCTGATGGAGATGATTTCTTTGGTGCCACGAAGTTGTTCTTAAAAGGCAGCGATGACGGTGTCGTTGCATCTCACTCTTCATGTGGCGCAAGTCGTGTAGATTCTTTTAGTAGCTGTAGCCGTCATATTGCATCAGATGGTCAGGTGGGTCATCAAGGTAATGGAGTTTCAGGGTTTATGCCGAATCATTATCCAATGTTAATGTCAGACAATTATAGTCATAACTCAATTCGAAATGCAGGCCACAAGGGGAAGGTGACTGTGGCGAATTACGCTGCCAATGTTGGAGGTAAGCAGGTGTCTTTTCAAACATATGATGAAACAACGGGTCATTGGTTTTGGAAGAAGCAGTATCGATTTGTAGCGGACTCCA
Source organism: Pseudoalteromonas sp. MMG005 (assembly GCF_018101015.1). Classification (NCBI taxonomy): domain Bacteria; kingdom Pseudomonadati; phylum Pseudomonadota; class Gammaproteobacteria; order Alteromonadales; family Pseudoalteromonadaceae; genus Pseudoalteromonas; species Pseudoalteromonas sp. MMG005. The sequence continues at coordinate 131,817 of NZ_JAGJEK010000011.1, forward strand.
ATAGGCTAAGTGCATCCGAATTAATCTATGACGCAATCCCTTAAAGCTGATAAATCACGCGCTTTGTTGAAGCATATGGCATAGCAAAGCGCATAAAGAGTGCCAGAATATGAAACATTATAAATTAGGCGTTGGAGTTACTGTATGTGTTTTATCGCTATTTTGGTTTTTTACCGATGATAGCCAAGCAAAAAGTAATACAGTCTCTACAAACAATGGTCAAACTCGTGAAAGCTCAGCTGAATCGATAGTACAAATTGTCAATAAAGCAGAGCAACGTCAGGCACAATTAACATCGCATTTTGATGGCAGCATCAAACTTGCCGCAAAGCAAGTGGCTGTCCAGTACGAAGCGGCATTACGCTATCCGCAATACTCTCAGCCACTAACGAGATTTGATGAAGATAGACTAAAACCAAATGCGTTTTATCCCCTCTCAATCCCCCTTGATGAGAGTGGAAATAAACTGACAATGCGCTTAGAAAAATATCGATTTGTGTACCCTGACCATATCGAATTAGAGATAGAGGGTGATAATATTGAAAATATTGCGGTGAGTTTGATGGATGTAGAGACAAAAAAGATATTTTCACAACGTACGATTTATGGTGAGCAACTCAATGACAAAATCGTATTTTCGGGCGATAAAAGCTACTCTAGGAATTTACAAATTGTTGCGCATGCTAAAATTAAGCGTAAACAGGTCCCAATTGTGGCGCAAATACAATACATGCCGCCTAGTGCGAGGTTAGTTGGCTTTGGTGATGCACGGCCAGATGATGATAAAATGAGTATCCCTGCAAAGCTACAAGTAGAGAAAGCAGGCTTATACAGAGTAAGAGCAAACTTATATGCCGCAGGTGAACCTATCGCACATTTGGTCACGAGAGGGCTGTTGCGCAAAGGGCAACAAAGTATTGACCTATCAGCACATTGGTCTGTACTTAATCCAGATATAGAGACTATGACACTGAGCGGGTTTGTGGTTGAGTTAATGTCACCTAGCCCAGCCCAACCGAGTATCTTTGGTGCGAGTGATATAAAAGAGTTTGATATTACAGAATTTGCCTATGATAGCCTGCAACAAACACCTTATGAACCTTTAGCAAAAGAACGTCAAAGCCTAACTTTTTTACAACATTTAGCCGGCAATTCGGAATAAGTCACTGCCTTACCAAAATCATGGAGCAATCTATATTTGGTGAATCGGGATAGGAAAGCTCAGAGGACAGTGTAATGGTCGTTGGACTACCTAACGCAACATCGTAAGCATTAAGCAGGTTTAATGTAATGCTACGATGTTCGTGTGCTGCGAGTTCTATATAGTCGTGCTCCGTTGGTTTTGCGCGTTTTGCCATCGGACCTTGATAGAGTAGCTCGACACCACTTTGCTCGACATGTAAAAATTGACTCCACCAGCCTTCAAAAGGCGTGTGCCACTTTAGAAACCGAACTGGTTCGTTTGTGGTATTTGTAAATATAAAGGTCACTAAATATTGATTGTCCCCTGACTTTTTTGACTTAATTGTGCAAGTGAGTGAACTATTAGAACCCAAACCAATGAGATTTTTCATGTTCTGATCACACCCACTTGCGAGTAACACTAATCCAACGATAAATGAGCGATACACCATCATATTAATCAAGAGCGTGTTGCCACGCTCCCCCTTTAAATTTAATTTTGCTGCGGAGTATTCTCAGCAAAGTATTCATAACTATCGGCGTTTTCAATCGCTTTCCTAACGTTTGAAATCGCTAAGTTTTTAGCGCCATAGTGCCCATAAGCATGGTCATCGGTTCCTGCAACCGCATTAAAGTGGCTGACTTCATGAATTATAGTCCCTGCTTGTGAATCTGTGCCAGTACGGGACGCATTCCAAAATGCACCACAAAAATACACTTTATAAGGCTGGTTTGGGTATACATATGCAAATGTCCCTGAGCTGGTGCAACCGCAGTCAAATGAAAGCGGCTTATTTTTTATGGCATCTGTGATATCTGAAAAATTCTCTTCAACACGCTCATGGGCCTTGGGTGACCAAAAAGCACCCACGCGTATTGATGGATCACCAAACCATGTTTTGTATCTCGGTGCCGTTTTTAATTGTGTCGTACTGCGGCTACTTAAATAACCAATCGCACTAGCTGACATGTTTTTGGCACTGCTCCATGCACTATTAATGGTGTTTTTCTGACTATTACTACACGATGTATAAGATGTCGCTAGCGTTTGTGTATTGTATGTCACAGTGGAGTTTGCAGCGACTGTTTCTGCTATCGGATCACCTGTAACCCAAGTTGAAATTGCAGTAGAGCGCAAAGCTGAATATGCAAAAGGTACCGCATTGTTCTTTAATGACTGCATATGCTCATTTTTTGGCGCTTTAAATAGATGCAAAGAATTTGCCTGATATTGAACACGATATTCACCTGGGAGTGCAAAATTATAGAGTGAAGAGAGTTCGATTGAGTAGTTAATACTTTGGCCTGGTTTGAGCATTTGGTAATCATTTTCACTCGGTGCTGTGCGCTTGTACAATGCGCCTGTATATTCAACGGGCTCGCCATCGCGGGTAATGTTAAATATATTACCTTGTACGCCATCAGCTGCGGTGTACCATTTAAGCACTTTAACTGGGGAGTTGTCATGGTTGGTTAGTACCAGTTCCACATGAATATCACCTTCAGTTGTCAGTAGAGAGCTTAGGAAATTTATTTGGGCAGAAACTTGCGCAGCACTTGCCGTATTAGCCACAAAGATGGCTGAAGAGAGCGCACTTATTAAAAGTCTTCTTTTCATTACTTTATTCCTTTATGTTGTTGTCTCTAGGAATAATAGCAGCGAAGAACAAAAAATAAACAGCATGTCGTTTTTTTGTTTGTTTTTTGTTAATTTTTGACTCTTTACTAGTGAGGATTTTATGCCATTGTTGGTGGGGGGAGAAAAAATAGGCGCCACAAGTAGGGTGGCGCCTATTGGTTACTTACATGTAATTAAGGGTAGATCACTCTGCCTTAACGCTAAAGGTTACCCCCTTAAAGGTAGAGTTCGTATTCAAGGTGATGTAGCGCCAGCCACGATTTGCCGTAACAACAAGACTTTGTGCTGTGCCAGCTTCATCTGATTTATTTTGTGCATTGGCCTTACTAGCCCAAGTATCGGCGTTGAAGTAAATACCGACATCACCTTCACCACCTTGGCTTTGCAGTGTTAGTGTGGTGTTATCTGCTGCGACCCACACATAGAATGAGTTACGGCCCCCAGCGACACATTCATTTTTGCCAAGTGTTAATTGTCCATAATTAATTGTGGCAGCGCCACAATCTTGAATAGCCCCATTATTAGGATCATTCGGGAACGGGTCACTATTGTCACCCATGCCATCCCCATCGCTGTCGAGCCACTCTGAGCTATCACTTGGAAATGCGTCTTTGTTGTCTCCAAAACCGTCACCATCGGTGTCTTTTGTTTCAGTTGGATCATTTGGGAAAGCATCTTCTGAGTCGATTACGCCATCGCCATCGGCATCGTTATTATTGCCGTTACCATTATCGAGAATATCATTGGTGATCACGTAGTCATTGAGGGTGTTTTCTTCACTCATGACGGCAACGGCTAAACACTGTCCAGACGGTGTGGTGATAGCTGCGCGTCGATTACCAAACCATTTCCAAGAGTCGGCACTTGAGTATGTTTCACCTTGTGCTAATGTTTTAAACTCAAAGCTGTCACTCAATGCACCTGTTTCGTTGTCTACACGATAGATACGTACGGTGGTATCAGTGGTATTGGTGAATTTGAAATCAGCTTCAAATGGACCTGTTAGATGTTTTTCCATTAAGTCACAAGAACCTAACTGATTCGCTGCTGGTAGCACTTCCGGGCTTTTTGCGTTGGCAACCATCGCTTCATCAATGGTAAAGTTGCCAGTTGGGTTATCAAGAACACCCACGCTCAAACAATTTAAGCGTGCATCGGTGATCATGAATCTGCGATTGGCATACCAAATATCAGACGTATAGCTTTGTCCTTTTTGTAATGTGCCATAGCCATAATCAAAACCATCCGCCGCACTTTCATATTTAGGCTTGCCAGTCAGATTGTCTATACGGAATAATCGAACAGGGTAATCTGTGGTATTTGTAATGCTAAATTGATGTGCTTCGTCACCAATAATATGCGGTTTAACTAATTCACAGCTCCCCAAAGTATGCTGGGCCGGCAATGTTTCTGGCACAACATCTTTTACTAAATCTGCGTTTATTGTGAAAGTGTTACCCGCCGACTTCAATGACGCAACGCCGAGACAATTGAGGTTATTGTCTGACAACATGATTCTGTCGAATTCTCGCCAATTTGTTGCGTTATAAGTGTCACCTTGACCTAATGTCTTGTAGTTTTTCGCAAAGTTGGCTGTGCCTTTTTTATTATCAATCCAGAAAATAGACACCGGTGTATCAGTGTTGTTGGTGATCGTGTAGTCGGTGTTATTTGCGTCAACGGGGCGCACATATTGCTGTGTGAGATCACAGCTACCGATTTTTCCAGCGTTAGGTATGACTTCAGCTTTTGCAGCAATGGCTTCAGAATTGGCCATAACAAATGCTTCAAAGTCCGCTTGGCTGCGCTGCGCAACTGCTTTTAAAGAACTTACGTAACCTTCTTTGCTGCCATTTCTTAATGCATCTTTGAGCAAGTGCATATCGCTATTGTGTTGCTCATCTAAGTAACGCATAGCAAAATAGCTCCATGGGTATAACTCATCATAGCCATAAGCCATGAATAACAAGTTATAAAGGGGCGGGATCACTTTGCCTTTTATTGACTTTAATGTACGAGCGATATCAGTGCCATTTGCTAAATATTCAGCCATGCCTTCAGACCAAGACACGTTGTAGTTGTAATAATTAAAACCACCAACTTTGACATACCTGCCATCTAGATAATGTACATATTCGTGGCGTAGGTTGTAAATTTGATCTTCATATTGACAAGAATTACCGACCCAAGCATCAGGGCACTGCATCGCTAGGAATCGTGCTTGGTTCCCCTCTTTTTCTGGTGTCCCTTCTAAGTATATTCCGCCATTATCTGTGTCTACATTATCAAAAAACTCAGGCGCATATTTTTTATATTCATCTGGGCTTGAGAATACGACAACCTCCAGCGTGGTGTTCTTATCGTTAGCAACCGGGCTGCCTTGGGTATTAAAAAATGCATGAAACTCAGTTTCTTGCGTAGCCATTTCAGCGCAAGACTTATTTAGAATTGACTGGCTGATCGTGCTTTGTGCTCGAATAGTGACCGAGTCAGAGCATTTATGAGTCACAGTTAAAATATCAGACTCTTTTGGTGGTACGATACAATGACCAAAGAGTGGATCGGTACTTTCACATAGTCGTTTAGCCGAATCTAGGTACTTTTTAGTGGTCATAGTTTCAATGGTTTCAGTGCTCAACCATGCGATGAGCTTTTCATGGGTTTCAAGCACAATACTGTCAAAGCGTGCTTTTGCTTCGTCAGTGGCAATGGTGGCAATTTTCCCCAATGCGATATAACTGTGTGGCACAATCCATTTACGGTCAGACTCTTTACTCCAACGCAAATCAATGGCCGTTTCACCTAATACTGCAAATGAGCGAATAACAGACATCACATCTAAAATCCGCTCATTAATTGCATTTTTCGCAGCCGGATCACCATACATTGCGGCATTAGCAACCGCACCAAGCATTTCCATCATGGCATCACTGGCGTTGTTTGCCTTGAATGGGTCTGTTTGCAATGAATGATATTGGATTGCGGCCAGTATGTGGGGAAGCTGGTCTTTAAAGTGGTTTGCGCCATTGCCACGTTGAAAATTATTGATGGCCTTTGCATAGCCTTCTTGGATAACACTGCCCGTCGGTGATAAAAACGCAGTCATTTTTGCAACGGCTTGCATCGCGGTATTTAGATTACTTGCTTCTGTTGTGGTAATTGCTTGCGCATAAAATTTATATGACCCAAGGAAATACAATAGTTGGTTTAAATCAGGGTCGGCAATGTCATCGGCATCAGCAAGATAATGAATTGCTTCGAGTACATCAGTGAGTGGGTCATTTTCAGCGCCGGCGAGCGCTTCAAAATCGGCATATTTTGCCGCTAAAATAGTGGGAATTATGCTTCCGTATTGAGATTTTGAACTGATAGCCGGGTTAGGTAAGTTAACGGAGACATTGGTGTTGTAAATAATGTAGTCGCCAAGTGGAGGTGGAATATCTCCTCCAGTAATGTCGACTCTTAATGTGGTTTGCGCAATATTACCGTCGATTTTAAAGTAACGTCTTCCTGCTCGTGATGTTTCTGATACTTGCTCTGTGTTTGTGTCTGCTGTGTCACTGCGCTGTGTGACAGTGCCACTCCAGTGGTTACCCTCATATAGACTTATTGCTGCATCAATTCCGTTGTACGTACCACCTGAAGTGCTGATAACTAGTTGGCTGTTCTCATAGGGGACTTCTACATAGAAATAGTGACCATAATTCGTAATACAGTGTGTTTGGTTGGCGCTTACTTCACCTTGGCGAGGCAGAGTAGGGTCCCCACATTGGGCGTTGGCCAAAGTAATGTTACTACTGAGAGAAAGTAGTACCGCACTTGCTAGAACCGATTTTTTCATAGTTTTATTCATTATTATTATCAACATGTTGTGGTTATATGAACGTAAAGTTTGTTATTCCTTCGCATGACAAACATTTTTGCCAAGCTTACGCACTGTCATCCATTATTTTTATTCGTATTTTTACAATCTTGTCATATTGTCTTAATTTTTATACCGTAAATTGTATACTGTATGCAAAATAATCTTGCCTAATTTATATATCTTTTTTGTCTATAATTATTCTAATTTAAAATTTTCTTTTAAATTCAATTGATTAGTTTTTTGTTTCATCGAGTCTTAAGTAAGAAACTCTCAGTGGTGTGATGCGATTGTTCGCGAAAAGTAAGGAGTAGGTTAATTTAAAATATTTTTGTCATATGCTATTTTTGCTTGAATGATAATTGCCCAGATTCATACCTTACGTTAATCACTCAAACCACAATTTACTAGTGCTTATGTATGAAATAGCTTTAACGTCATCGCTCAAAACGTTTATATGAATTGAAAAATGATTGAAGACAAGTGGGGGAGGTATTAAAAAAGTGGAGGATGACGTTGTGGTAAATTCGGTATAGGGTAAATAGCGACGCCTAAAAGGGCGTATTCACCGAATATGAATAACCCACTCAGGATAAAGGATCCAGATGAGAGGGGGCTTGTATTTTTTATTTATAGTATATGGGTTCGTTATACTTGATTTTAAGGAGAGGAAATAAGGTGTTTAAAATAGAAAGTGAGCGGTTATTAATGAAGCATTTCTCATTCAATGATGCTGACTTTATCATTGAGCTATTGAATGAAGACTCATTTATTAAAAATATTACGGATAAAAATGTGCGCACGATTGCGGATGCACATCAGTATCTTCGCTCTGGGCCGATGGCAAGTTATGAGATGTTTGGCTTTGGACTCACCTTAGTCACTTTAAAAGAGTGCGGTACACCAATCGGTATGTGTGGGTTACTTAAACGAGAAGAGTTGCCTCATGCCGATTTGGGTTATGCATTATTACCGAGATTTTGGGGTAAGGGTTATGCGTATGAAGCGGCTAAAACGGTATTGACATATGAGTTAATGAAGCATGGGTTAGAAAAGGTATTGGCTGTAACTTCACCAACCAATATCAGCTCCAATAATTTACTCGTTAAATTGGGGTTTGAACGAATAGGGTCACTCGAATTGTACGGTAAGCTAAATAACCAATATGCGTTCACATTGAACGTATAGATATGGGGTGTGGATGTCGGTGGTGGTTAAGTTGCGCTGGAAATTTAATTGTGCGATGTTTTGATGGCCAAACCAGCAAGCGAAATCCCGATCATCATAATGATACGCGTGATTTTAGCGCTACTCGTTGATAAAAAACAACCAAAATCAACATTTTTTCAGCAGGTTAGCAGAATAATAGCAATGTGAAACAAAAGCTTGCTAATATTGGCAGAAAATGACGGCTTAGGGTAAATATGGGTAATAAAGACGAAGTTCGGGTAGGTGTTGGCGTGATCATTGTGCGTGAAGGAAAAATATTGCTCGGAAAGCGAATTGGTGCGCATGGTGCCCAAACTTGGGCAACGCCTGGAGGGCATTTAGATTTTACCGAAACCCCTGAGCAGTGCGCAGCTCGTGAAGTGTATGAAGAGACTGGTTTAGTATTGGGAGCAGTAAAAAAACTTGGTTTTACCAACGATATCTTTAAGTTGGAAAACAAGCATTATGTCACCTTATTTATGTTGGGTGAAAGTGAGCAAGGTGAAGCACATATTATGGAGCCAACAAAGTGCTTGCGATGGCAATGGTTTGATATGGATGCACTGCCGGAGCCCCTGTTCTTGCCGTTGGTAAATTTACTGAAGGAACACAATGATCTGAAACAATTTATGAGCGTGCTATAAAGCATGCTGACAGGGGGAAGTTACAGAGTGCGTTAGAGTAAAGCGAATCGTTATATAAGGGGGAACGTACAGTACTAGCCCAATCATGGATATTCTTATTTTCATCATATAATTAATAGCTTATCAATGCTTATGATTATCGAATTAATACTTATGATCACCGAACCGCCCTATAAATCAACCTTGTTAGGTGTTGAAATAGAAACACTTTTAATACCTTTACTATGGCGATAACGTATGTCAAATCACCCACCAGCACCATTTCACGATAAAGTGGTATTTATCAGTGGTGCAGCGTCAGGAATGGGGAAAGCTGCCGCCCTAGCTTATGCTCAACAGGGGGCTAAGTTGGCGTTACTTGATATCAATGAATATGCTTTAATTCTGCTGGTTGAGTCATTGGAGTGTGAGGTACTCTCTTTTGCTGGCGACATTTCCGATGAGGCGTTTATTGTTGATGTATTTGCGCAAATAGATGCGCATTGGCATCGAGTTGATGTTGCCTTTAACAATGCCGGGTATGGCGTAATGCGTTCTGTTATTGAGTGTACCAGTGAACAATGGGATCAAGTACAGAATATTAATTTGAAAGGTACTTGGTTGTGCGTACGGGAGCAACTAAAACTCATGTATCAGCAAGGTTCTGGCTCCATTGTCAATAATGCCTCGGTGTTAGGGCTTACAGCTGCAAAAGGTGCAGATGCCGCTTATTGTGTTGCGAAACATGGCGTGGTTGGACTAACTAAAATGGCGGCATTGGAAAGTGCTGAGTATGGTGTCCGGGTTAATTGCATCTGTCCTGCAAGTGTTAATACACCGATGTTAGCGACTATGGCTGATGATATGCTTGAGCGACTGGCACAGTTACAACCAATTGGCCGAATAGCTTGCAGTGAAGAAGTAATTGCAGCCGTATTATGGCTCTCTTCAGAGCAAGCAAGTTATATGACAGGCGTTGCACTGCCTGTTGATGGGGGAGTATTGGCTGGGATTAATATGGTGTAACGTGTATAACGGCCATCGTCACTGGCGCCTAACTTATAAAATCGATGTATACACACAGCTTAGCATCTTTGTCATTAAACGTCGGAGACGCACTAATAAGTGCGTTGTGTTCATGTTCAAGCCAACTGGTCCCTTTGTAGATTGCAATATCGCCATCACATAAACTGTTGATAGTATGTGCTTGCGGTGGCTTGATCTGTGCGGTAGTTTGATTTTTCTGTAGTGGAAAGTACTGTGCATCTTGTCGTTCAATCCATTGCTCTCCAGAGCCGCCAAGGCTCGATGTCATACGTGCGATCATTCTGTTTTCATGAAATGCAGGGCTGTGTGCATGCTGACAAGCTATGACTCGAAGGCCAATCTCTTCAGGTTGCAATAAGGTGTTGAACATTTCCAGCATGAGCTCGATGTGGCCCAAGATCAAATTACCATGGGGGGATGGCGTAAATTTGCTGCTGAGTTGTTGTATAAGCTTTGGGCTGATTTCCCCTTGATAGGTGAACCTATCGTCAGGATGACGCGTAACAAAACTCTGTGCGGCGCGTGAAAGAGCCCAACTCGCGGGCTGACAATAACATACCAATGAGGTTTCTGAATTATAAATATGCGGTAACACGCTGGCGTTGCTATCGATAATGTAGTGTGAGGAGTACTTTTGTATTTGCAAATTACTTTTCATCAGAATATGAAGTTTTGTTATGTGATATTATATCAATTTAACATTTAAATTGATGACTGAAAAGTATTTTAGGTTGAGACTGGACATTATCCTTTGAAAATGGAAAAGATGTGATACAGCTCACTTATGCTTGTGAGATATTGCAGTATCATCTTGATGTTGAAGAGTATGGTTTTGAATAGCTTTACCGCTGCACGTTTTCGTCTGAGTTTTTTGTAAAATATAGGACTAACATGGCCAATAAATGACGGTGTGCGTGTTATGTTTTTAGCATCATGATTTCGCGAAGTTGTGAGGGAGTCATACCTGTCCAGCGCTTAAAAGTGCGACGAAAGTTGGTTAAGTCGGTAAAGTTTAATTGCTCAGCAGCTTGTTCATTAGAGTAGCCTTTTTCACCAATACTTATTACCGCAAGCTGCTTTTGTAATGTGTCTTTGAGCGTTTGCATTGAAGTATTATGCTGCTTGAATTTTCGCTTTAACGTTGCGGGACTTATGTCTAATTGTTGTGCAATATCATCACAAACACTTTTTGGTTCTTGCAATAAAAGATCACATACATACTGTATAAAACCGACAGTGTGTAGTGTGTTGTGTGCTTGCTGTAAATGATAGTGACACATGATTGGGGGAGTTGATACTTGTTTAACGTGAAGTAATTCATTTGGAATACAAAGACTGAAACAAGGGTAGTCAAACTGATATTGAATCGCTAAGTGGGCATAATATTGCTCAATATGTTTAGGTTTGCTGAAGGGTAGTTTGATCGTTATCTTATTAACAAAACCGAACCGCCACTTACATAAAGCGCTAATTTGCGCTGTGATCATCTCGAAGTAAAATGCAGCAACTAAAGGAGGGGGCGTGGCAATTGCAAAGTTAAGGATATAGTGGGTGTGAGTTTGGCTTCGATAGGGGACAAAGAATACAAATGGGCATAACTCAAACTGCTTAATTTGCAGCACACGGCTCATTTGCGTCAAGTGCTTGCTGTTTAAAAGTGCTTGTCCACTGTGACTCGTTTGATTGAATAACCAATGCTGACCAAGCAAAAAGCTCAGTCCGTCATCGGGCAATAAACGAACCGCATTACTTACGAGTGTATTGAGTTGCGTAAAGCTGATTTTTTTTTGCGGGTTTTGCAAATCTTCATGAAATAGCTTAGTGCCTTTTAGTAACCTGTTACTATTCACGCCACGTTGTATGGCTATTTCAACAATAGGTAACGCCAAAGTATGGCTTGTTAAGCATTCCGTGTCGGTATCAAAGTAATGCTTCATGCTATTGATGCCTTACATTGCGCTAATCCATTGTTAAGCTGTGCAAGTAACCCATCGATGCTATCTGTATGTGCTGCTTCAACGCAATGCCAGCGTATTTCACTAAACCCGGTTATTACCTTCTTGTTGTTGTATGGCGTATGGTACGACACCATTTTTGTGACTTGCTCAACAACGTGTATAGCTTCCTGATAGGATGTATTGGGAAACAGTACAATAAAGCAATCGGAAGCGAAGCGACACGCTAAGTCGGTACTACGCAGGTTTAATGTCATGATTTGCCCTATGTCGAAGAGCAAATTATTGGCTTGAATAACGCCGTATTGTTGATTAAAGCGTGTGAAGTTTTTTATATCAAATAACGCTAAGCAAAAGCCGTGAGAGTGGCTGTTTAGTAGTGCAAGCTCTTGTTCAATGTGTTGCTTCATATAATCCGCTTTATATAACCCTGTAATGTAATCACTGAGGCCATGCGTACGGTAAAAACGCTCTTTTTTTTGTAATAGGTGGTTGAGCACTTGTTGTTCATGAAACCAATAATACATCGCAAAACTCATCAGGATCATGCCAATAACTGCAGGAAAAGCTTCTAAGCTACTTAACCAGTTATAACGTTCTGAAAATATAAAGAATTCATCTAAAAAATCTAATAACATGGAGATATGCATGGCACTTAGGCCAAAAAAAAGCAGATTTGTGACTGCGCCTTTAGGACGGGTAACGAGTGTTGCCAGTAGCCAGATCAAGGTCATAACGGCAATGCCCCCTTCTCCAATGCTGTCAATCCATTCAATCTCATCAAGGTGTTTGAGAGTCCCTAATTGACTCACAGTGAATAGCGTGAGCATTAACATCAATAGCAGTGTGCTAAGCAAGGTAACATGGAGTTTTATAAAGGGTTGAGGCATGGGGACCTTTGTTTTAACTAAATTATTAATCTGAATATGTAGGCCATATTATAAATTTCACTATTTATCTAACAGGGTCACTTTAGCTCACCAAAGTGGATGAATTTATGACAAAAGTTGCCTTTAAATGTGGATTAAGCCCCTTTATTGCAAAAAAAGGCATGTTATAGGGGGTGAAATTGGCTCAAAATGACAGAAATTGGCTAAAAAAATGCGTTATAAGGCATTTTTTTGAAACCGATATAATGTGCTGACATATTTCTTTCATGTGTTTTTTTTACCTTTGCAGCATTGCCGCTTATAGCGGGACAACTAACCTCCTGTGCAAGAGAAAATCACATGAAATTACAAAAACCGTCGAATTTTACCTATACAAAACTGGCGTTAGCAACCGCCGGTGTTTTATTTACCGCACAGAGTTACGCCAATACTCTGCAAGGTCGTATTAGCGACCATGATCAAGCCGTTTATTTTGAAGGAGCAAAAGTCACCATTAAAGAGCTTTCTCGCAGTGTCAGCTCTGCCAGAGATGGCTCATTTAGACTGGCGAATTTACCTGAAGGAGAATATACCTTAGTTGTAAATTATTTAGGTGCGCCACCTGTCGAGCGCACAGTTCGGATCCATCAAGGTGAAACGCTTAACACACATATTCAATTAGGCACAGGTGATGCATTATTAGAAGACGTACTTGTTGTTGGGCACAGAGCAGGTCAAGCTGGTGCACTAAATAGACAAAAAAATGCACTCGGGATTAAGTCGATCGTAAGTAGTGATGCAATAGGCCAATTACCCGATCAAAATGCTGCAGAAGCATTACAAAGGTTACCGGGAATGTTTATTCAGCGTGATCAAGGTGAAGGTCGTTTTGTCGGGATCCGAGGCATCGACCCTAGCCTAAATAACGTCACCATAAATGGGGCTAACGTACCTTCACCAGAGTCTGGCGTACGCAGTGTCGCTATGGATGTGATCCCCAGTGAATTAGTACAAAGCTTAGAAGTGAGTAAGACCGTTACGCCAGATATGGATGCCAGTGCAATTGGCGGGAGTATCGAAGTGAAAAGCCTTAGTGCATTTGATAGACAAGGGCAAAGCTATAGCTTCACAGCTCAAGCAACTCATAATAAACAAGTAGATAAAACCAGTCCAAAAGTATCGGGTAGTTTTACTGATGTGTTTACGCTTTCTAAGCAGTTTGATTTAGGAGTGGCAACGGCTTTGTCGTGGTCGGAACGTCAATTCGGTTCGCACAATATGGAAACGGATGGTGGTTGGCAAATGCTCGATGTTGAGGATACAGCAGGTCAATCAGTGAGCTTGTTTGGTGCTGAGGAAATAGAGCAGCGTCATTATGTGATCAAACGAGAACGACTAGGTGCAGCGTTGAACCTAGATTTACACTCTTCACAGTTAAGCAAATATTACTTTCGATCGTTGTTTAGTGAATTTTCGGATGATGAATTTCGCCTGAGAAACGAGTATAAATTTGCAAAAGGTACACTGGTTGCGGGTTCGAATACATCAACAGCCGCAGTATATAGTGGCGCTGAAATGGACCGTGATACAAAAGACCGATATGAATCACAGACAATTATGTCTGTTGTACTGGGCGCTGAGCATCAGTTTAGTGATTGGTTTGTTGAATATAGCTTAGGGTATTCTAAGTCGAGCGAGGAGGAGCCTAATCGTATTGATGCAGATTTTGCTGGTGAGGATTTAACATTAGGATATGGTAGTTTGGGTGATACCCCTACCTTAAGCCGCACTGAGGCTGCACATGATTTGAATTTGTTTGCATTAGATGAAGTCGTGAGAGAGAACAATAATACAGAGGATGAATCGACTAGTTTCAAAATAGATTTAAGTCGAGAATTCACCATTGCTGGTTTTAACAGTGAATTGAAATTTGGTGCTAAGTATTCAGAACGAGACAAATTTAACGACACACAAACGACAATCTTTGATGGGGGCTTCGATGATGCAACCGCTCTGCAATTTGCGACTGTGGCGCCTGAGTACCACAGTGGTGATTTCGGTCCAGGGCTGTCTAGAGGCAGCATTGCACAATTTGTGATGCAAAACCATCAGCAGTTTGATATTAATCAACAAGACACTGACATAGACAGCAAAGGTAAAAGTTACCAAATTACCGAGGAGGTTGTTGGCGCATATGTGATGATGACCCTAGATATGGGGCGCTGGCAGCTGATCAGTGGACTGCGCTATGAGGGCACTGATTTTAGTACTTCGGGTAATAAAGTCGAGTTAATTAAAGATGAGGTTGCTGATAGTGAACGTGTTGATATAACGGCTTGGCATGCACAAAAAGACTATCATCATGTGATGCCAAACTTGACCGCAAGATATGACGTTAGTGAACAGGTGTTAACGCGTTTTGCGTACACCAACACCATCGCCCGCCCGAGTTTTTCTGATTCATCTGCATTTCAAATCGTAGAAACGGAAACAACACAAGAAGATACCGGCATTGTGATTGAACGTCAGGCCGAGGTGGGTAATCCTCAATTGAACCCTTATGAATCCCACAACTTAGATGTGTCTATAGAGTATTACCCTGGTAAGGTTGGTGTGATATCAGCAGGACTGTTTTATAAAGACATTGATAACTTTATTAGCGTTGAACAAGTCCAAGACAATGGGCAATGGCAAGGCTATAAGAAAGTGACACAAGCGGTGAACGGAGGCGCTGCGAGCTTACGTGGGATTGAACTTGCGTATACAAAACACTTTGAAAATGGAGTGATGTTCTCAGCTAATGGGACCTTTATTGACGCTGATGACGCTTTACCCAACCAGTCAGATACCGTTGCTAACATAATGTTAGGATATGAGAGTACTACCTTAAGTACCAGGTTAAGTGCGAGTTATAAAAGCAAAAGTTTCATGTTTGAAGAAGGAAATGCACGCGTTTTGCAAGATGATCATCTGCAATTGGATTTCAGCGCTAAGTATTACGTCACAGATCAAACCCAACTGTACTTCAATGCCGTCAACCTAACCGATGAGCCTTATTATGCCTATCATGGTACTGCGCAATATAACTATCAATATGAAAGTTATGGACGCTCTTTTGAATTTGGCTTTACGCTCACTTCACTTTGATCCGAATTAAACACGAAAGGACCGCAGGTGTGAGCCTGCGGCTACAATATGAACAAATTTTCTTTA
Source organism: Pseudoalteromonas sp. MMG005 (assembly GCF_018101015.1). Classification (NCBI taxonomy): domain Bacteria; kingdom Pseudomonadati; phylum Pseudomonadota; class Gammaproteobacteria; order Alteromonadales; family Pseudoalteromonadaceae; genus Pseudoalteromonas; species Pseudoalteromonas sp. MMG005. The sequence goes on from NZ_JAGJEK010000011.1 coordinate 147,416, forward strand.
AGATATATTATTGCCGCTATGACCGTTTTAGCGGGTGGAAGCAGCGTAATATACAATGCCACAGCTCAACCTAGCGTCAACAACATTGCATTTTTAGCATTGGGCGATGGGGGATATCACGTTGATTATCCAAAAACAAAGCACATTTTAAATCCCAAAACCAGAACTGAATTTATTGCTGCGGAGAAGGCTGATTGGTTAGAGGAACATAGGCCATTAACTGAGTTTAATCATGCACCTATCTATGTATATCCAAACTCTGACATTGCCACGGAGCAAAGTGGCGCGATTGCAGTAGGTAAAGCAATGGCTGAATTGTGTACGTCTGTCTCATGTGATTTTGCGATTCAATTAGGTGATAATATTTACCCAGATGGCGCTGATGCCAATGATGGTAAAGACGACCAAAAGCGCATGGATGATTTAATTTTAGCACCACTTAAACCTTTGTTTGAACAGCAACCGGAGTTGGTTGTGTATTCGGCATTAGGTAACCATGATTGGAAAACATCAAGGAAAGGGGTGGCATTACAGACTAAATGGATGGATGCACAAGCAAACTTTTATATGCATGAAAAAGGGTATTACAGCTATAAGCAAGGGGCGCCTGGAAACGATGTAGAGTTTTTTGTGCTCGACACCAATATGTTATTAGCTGGACAGCATTACTATGAAGTGCCATTGCGCGAAGACGGGTCTGAACAAGGCTTGGCGAGTGCGCTTGCAAACAAGCAAGCGAGTATAGAAGATATTGAAAAACATGAAACACCAATTAATGGAGAGGATCATAGACAGCTTGCATGGTTAGCCAATGGTTTAAAACACTCTAGTGCAAAATGGAAAGTAGTGTATGGTCACCATATTTTATGGTCAATTGGTGGAAGTAAATATGATGAAGGGCATGTGTTAAGGCGCTTAATTCTACCTGAATTGTGTCAATATGCAGATGCATATATTGCAGGGCATGAGCATGACCTAGAGCTACTCACGGATGATTGTAGTCGAGTATTACCCGGTAATAACCTGCCCAAATTACCATTGATTATTAGTGGTGCGGCTTCAAAAATGCGCGGTAAACATACTCCGTTCGCTGAGCAACAAGAGCGGCGTTATGCAGAATATGATTTGGTGTGGTCGAAAAGTTTTGTGTGGGGTTTTGCACATATTGAGCTTAACAATCTGGCTGATGAACTCAAGGTCGGTTTTTATACTACGCCACATTCTGGCACCGGAGAGTTAGTAAAAGAACGTACATTTAGCTTTAAACACCGAAGCAAATAATACCTTACGACTACAGCACTGTAAGTGACAATAAATGGCAACAGGAGAAAGTGTAGATGATGAAAGCCTTTCTCCATTTATGTTACTCAACAAAGGCTACTTGGCCCATGTTTTAATATATTAACGGCCTGTTTTATACCAAATGACATTAAATGAATAGGCAATTAGCACACCCAAAAGATAGTTCGTGTTTTAAGGTCGTGATTGTTACTCACTGTGCTCAAAATAAATACGATAAGTTGACGACCAAATGGGAAACTCAACCTCCATCGCGTAGCAAGCAAAATGTGTATCATCTAGTTCACTATAGTTCAATAAAAAGCCAATTTTCTCTGCTAGCTCAGGATGTTCGGTTATATAATTTTGTGGGGACTCCAACGAGACGACTTGAAGCTGTGGAAAGTCAGGTAGTCGCTCAGTCCACATATCAGCCGCATTGAGTTTACCCTCATCGACTTTTTGATTGCCATGATAGCAGCCCACTTTAACATTGCTCGTGGCGTTAATTTTTTTGTCGACAAAGACCAATAATGTGAGTTTTTTTGCTGGATTTTTAATTGAAATACTGGTTGATGTGCATTGACTGCTGTGTGTGAGAGGGTTGACGAGCTCATCTGGGTTATTAAAAATAAACGTTGCATCGGTCGTATCATTGTTTGGAATATCGTCAAAGACCATGCCTGAGTTACTCACGGAGTAACTACTATAAGCATCATATAAACCAGACGATGAGTAACGTTCAACAATCCCCATGCTAAATTCGTTGGGTATGATCCGAGAGGCATGTGTTATGAGGGTTGGCTTGTTAAAGTCACTTGGATGAGGGTGACTATAAAATTGCACAAAAGGGGCTGCTTCCTGTGTTCTTGATATCCCTAACTTACTGATCATAGCAACTTCTTGTAGAAAGTTGGGGTTAGTTTGGTTAACGGTCAGAATATAACTGCAACATACATGTTCGACGCTAAAACCAAGTAAAGACTTTGCTGCGTAGTATACTTGCGCGCGGTTATCACTTTTTGATGGCGCATGTTTGGTGTGCATGGCATCCAGTTGTCGTTTGAGATCCGCATGGCTTGTCGCATGGCATGCTATGGCTTGCGCATAGAGTAAATGTGCTTTACTTAGCTTCTCATACGTTACGGTGCTGATGTACGGTTTGGATTTATCAATAAACTCTTCAAATGCTTTAACCCCCGGCAATGCACAAAGTACCTGATGCCCGTCGGTAGACTTTTGCGCATTAAAAATACGTTGACTGTTTGAGCGATGATAGCTTAGAAATTGCGTCATGCTATTGATGCTATGTACATGCGGTGATAACTCAGTGAGCACGAGTTTTAAAACACTTTTTATTCGCTCTCCAAGACGCATAAGTTCTGAAGAAGTTAATTGATTAAGTCCCATGATATTAAGCAGTTCGATTTATCATACTGTTCAGATTACATGGGACTTAGGCTTTTTAAAAGTCAGGTTGAGAACTTATAAAAATTTTATAGGCATTTTCCAACGTCAGTCCATGCGCCCCACGGACCTGATTCCTCAGGGTTTTCACCTTGTACCCACCAATTTGCCTGATATACCGTGTTATTCAGCGTCACTTTATCGCCAGCGGTATATACCGTTGAAGGCGACCATGGTTGAATACCATTACAACCAGAAGTATCGCCATTCGTTACCGTGACCGTCTCAACATGTTGACTCACTTGGCCTTGGTCATCAGTAACATTAAGTGTCACTTGATAGCTTCCAGCCGCTCGGTAGCTGTGGGTTGGAGAAAATTCGGTACTGCTGTTACCATCTCCAAATGACCAATTGCTAGCAACAATTTGACCATTGTCACGACTTAAATTGGTAAATGTGGCGTTCAATTTAGATGTTGTAACGGAAAAGTCAGCGCTCGGCAGCGGATCTGTGGTAACAGAGCAGGCTTTACCCTTTTTCCATACTTGGCTATATAGATCTGGTGCTGCTCCTTGTGACCACCATGTTGCTTCATATTCAAAGCCTTTATAACTGACTTTATCACCCAGTGCGTAAGATTGTGCTGCATCCCATGCTTGAACACCATTACACGGGGTTGTCGTGACACCTATCTCTACTAATTTAGAAGTTGTATGTGTTTGCTGGGCAGTATCAGTCACAGTTAGGCTGACAGTGTAATTACCTGCTTGAGAAAACTGGTAGCTAGGACTGGCGGCATTTGAAGTCCCCCCTTGTTGATCGCCAAATGACCACGCGTGTGCGATGATTCCGTTATCGTCGCTAGAACGATCATTAAACTGTGCAGTGAGTTGACTGACTTGAACATCAAAGTCAGCAACCGGTAGTGCGTCAATTGGGTCTATCAGGCCTGTTTTGTCTTGTATCCAATTTAAATAGCTGGTGGTTCTTGTAAATGCAGTTGCGCCACTACAGCCAATGCCCCAGCTTACTGTACCAATACTGTAAAAATCGTTACCAACACGCACGGCATAGGGCCCGCCACTGTCGCCGTTACAAGCGGACTTCCCACCTTGGCCACCGCCACATATGACCGAACTTGGGATATTATAGTTGAGTTGGCTTGAACAACTGGCATTGCTGATCACTGGTAATGCAACTTCAAGTAGTCGATCACTTGGACGGCCTCTGTTTGAGGTTAACCCCCATCCAGATACGGTTACAGAGTTACCGATATTTGCGTATTGTTGCTCTATGTCGGCGGTTGGAAGCTTAGCTGGCGTATATTTGGCATCAGCCGGCGAAGCTAATCGTAAAACGGCAATGTCGTAACCTGAACGAATCCCATTGGCACCACGCCATTGTTCATGATTAATGATCTGAGATACCCGCAACACTTGACCATCATTTTGTGATAGGGAGTGCGCGCCCACTTTCACAGTCAGGTTACTGGTTGAAGCACTGTCTAAACAATGCGCAGCGGTGAGTACCCAATCTCGGCTTAGCAGAGTGCCGCCACAGCCTTGACGACCATTCATCAACAGCGCAACTTGGTAGGGTCTAGAGTATGCCGGTGTTTCACTACCACCAACGATATTTGGCGTGATATCCAATTCTGAGGCGCTAATACCAGCGCTCAAAAGTGAGGTAAATACTGCCAGTGCAGAAAGTGTAATTTTCATGTTATATCCTTAGATTCTCATTATTGAGTGATCTAGAAATAATCTGAGATACACCTTGGATGCAATAGGTGGTTGATAATTTGCTCATGGTCAGACCTGTTTATTTGGAAGGATACAAAGCGAAATAAGTAGCAAGAACAGAGCTCTATATGTAACCAATTATTTACAGTAGGGGGTAGCGACTAAATCGAATGAAATTCAAACAGAATGAGTTTAAAGACGAAATCATCAATTTACTGGCGTGGTTCCATCTGTCGTATCGTTAGGTGTAGGGTTAATTAAGTTTAACAGTCAGCTGGTGTTGTGCGTTTATGGCATAATGGGCGATATTGCAATTTAAATGTTGAAATATCCCCTGAAGACACAGTCAGCGTCTATGGTCGATTAGGTTATGAGGAGTAGTAATGGAATTGAACAACGCATCGTCGGTATCTGAAAATGAATCAGATGAAATCAAATTTTATGTCGTCTCACAGAGAAAGTTCTTAATTTTATTCATAGCGACAATGGGAATGTACGGTGTGTATTGGTTTTTTAAGCATTGGAATGAGTATAAAAAAAGTACCAATGATGATATGTGGCCTATTGCGCGAGGAATTTTTTCTATATTTTTTACCCACGCTTTATTCGCTCTTTTTGAAATGAAATATGAGCAGAAAACGGGAAGTGCACCTAAAAGTATTAACCATTTAGCAACGATATACGTGGTGGTTGTAATTGGCAGTAATATTAGTAGTCAATTGTCTGATCATGGTTATGGTAATCCGATCACACTATGTTTAGGGCTGCTGATGTATCCGATATCATGCTGGGTTTTGTACCAAGCGCAGTCGTTGGCGAATTATGCCGGTGAAGATGTTAATGGGGCATCAAACAGTAAACTCACTGCGTTAAATTATGTGTGGCTGATACTCGGTTCTTTATTATGGGGACTGATGATTATAGGTATATACGTTACGCTCATAAACACGTAAATCCACGGCCGATAATATATAAATAAAGATTAAACACTCACAGTGCGGTTGCTTTTACGACCGCAAATTTTATTGATTAAGTTACATTTAGGTTTTTGACTGAAGCCATTTTTGGGCACTATGAGACAGTCTTTGAGTAGCAGACCAAATTTACGTTTTTCTATGCAGTTTACTTTGTTGTTCACCCGTATTATGGGTTACGTGAGTGCGGTACGTAACAGTTGCTCACTGAGTTGCTCTAAAATCACTTTGTCTCTTCTTGTTGCTGCGTAAGTACGTATACCGTAAATACCCATTGCTAAAAATTGAGCACGTTCTTGCGCATCAGGGTGTGCTGTAACTTCTTTATTTTGGATGCCGGTATTGATAATTGACGCTAAACTATTTTCGAATGAATTAAGGTTTTTTGCTAAAACAGTTGATACTTCATGGTCTTGGCCTACGAGTTCAGTCAATGTTTTGGTTAACAAACACACCTGTCCAGATTCTCCGTTTAAGCATTCTTCTACAATGACTTCAAGTAACGCATGTAGCGCATCACGGGTGTTGCTATGTTGCGAAAAAAGCGTTTCAAATTGACGATTTCTATCGTGTTGATATTGCTGTATTGCACCGAGCAACAAGCCTTTTTTATTTTTAAATGCGCAGTAAATGGAACCTGGGTGTAAACCTGTGGCTTTGGTTAACATTTGCATACTGGTTTTGTTATAGCCATATTGCATAAATGTCGTCATAGCTTGACGTAATACGTATTCTTTATCGAACTCTGCGCTTCTCATATCATCTAAATATTACTTAATAATAGCGTTTATCATAACTTAATTTGATTACTTATTCAAAAATCACTCTTGAATGATCATTCAAGAGTGATTATATTAAATCCCATGTTGAACAATCATTCAAAAATTCAAGACGTTTGGAGAAACACAATGACAGATGCATTATTTACCCCTTATAAACTGAATAACTCAATTACGTTAAGTAATCGTATTTTGATGGCCCCGCTAACGCGTTGTATGGCAGATGATAAATTGGTACCGACAGAGGAAATGGCTGCCTACTATACGCGTCGCGCCGATACTGGACTTATTATTTCAGAAGCGACTATTATTCGTCCCGATGGTCAAGGATATCCCAATACCCCAGGTTTGTTTACTGATGAACAAATCGCAGGCTGGAAAAAAGTTACAACGTCAGTACATAATGCAGGAGGTAAAATTTTCGCACAGCTTTGGCATGTTGGTCGTGTTGCTCATCCATACTTTTTTGGTGAGGGGGATGTGTTGAGCGCTTCAAGTATTGGTATTGAAGGCTCGGTACCACGTATGCGAGAGCTTACTTTTCAAACCCCAAGAGCTGCGTCAACTGAAGAAATAGCGCAATTGGTGACAGATTATGCGCAAGCTGCAAGTAATGCAATGGCAGCTGGGTTTGATGGTGTGGAAATTCATGGCGCGAATGGATATTTAATTGACCAATTTCTACACTATGCTGCAAATCAACGGGATGATAAATATGGTGGTACACCAGAAAATATGGCACGGTTCGCACTTGAAGTGGTCGATGCTGTGGCTGACAAAATAGGTGCGGACCGAGTTGCGCTAAGGCTATCACCAGGGGCATATTTTTTAATGCAAAGCCATAATGATGACCGCGCGGTGTTTGACTATTTACTCAGAGAACTTAACTCGCGTGATTTGGCTTTTGTTCATATTGGTATTTTTGACGATTCGATGACGTTTGATTACTTGGGCGGTCATGCATCGGATTATGTGCGGAGTATTTATACCGGCACATTGGTAGGAGTAGGCGGATATACAGCTGAAACAGGGGCCAAAGCAATGGCTGATGATCGCTTTGATTTGGTTGCAATTGGACGTCCTATGATTGCAAACCCAGATTATGTACACCGTGTAAAAAACAATGAAACACTTGTGGCTTATGAAGAAAGCATGCTACAAGAACTCGTTTAACAACACTGTGCTCTTACGCAATATGTGGGCACGTTAATCAATCTGGACATATACTTAAGTAAAATAGCGTAAGAGTGTGTCCAGTTGCCACTTCATTCACTGCAAAAGAAAATGACAAAACTACTTCATGGACGATATTTATTATCGCTACGTGAAGCATTTATTGCACTAATTCCCTATTTTGTGAGTAGTGCGTTAGCGATATTGGCATTAAATAGTGCACTGACATTCAATCTAGTATCAAAAGATAGCCAAATTGCACATGTAGTTAGTCATAGTGCGCAAATTATTTTGTTGTTTTTTCCTGTTGTTGTCAGTATTTCTATTGGCTTTTTCTTGACCAAAAATTATGCTCAAAGCGGTATTGTAGGCGCATTATTAGCGGTATTATGTTTTGCTGTTCATGGTGAGTTTTTACAGCTGAACAAAGGTGAATTTACCTTGAGCAGTACATCGACAGCATATGCCATTATTCTACCCAGTATAAGTAGTTTACTGTTTATCTACTTAATGCGCACCTTGCCGCAACCAAGGCGACAATTTAGCGCGTTGAGTCGGTTTTTACGCGAAAAATTTTTAGTGATTCTCCCTTTTACTTTGGTGTTTTTTAGTTTTTATGTCTGGACTCCGTTGTTAGGAGATTTGGGACATTTAATTAGTCTATGGTTGGCACCCGATATATCACAGGCCTCGGTCGCTGAGCTCACATTCCAAAGAATGATGGCCTCTCATACGTTTTGGTTTTTTGGCGTTCATGGTGACAATACGTTTAGTATGCTCTTTGAGGAGCCATTTTTAGCAGAAAATGTGGTGGCTAATTTATCGGCAAAAACATTTTATGACACCTTTGTATTGATTGGTGGTACAGGTTGTTTTGCCGGCTTAATTGTTGCGTCTTTCTGGCTGAAAAAAGGCACTCATGAGCGCAATGTTGCACAGCTATCAATCCCTTTTACAGCATTCAATTTTTGCGAGATCATCCTTTTTGCATTACCGATATTTCTCAACCCAGTGTTACTTATTCCATTTATACTTGCTCCAGCCATTAATTTTTTTATTGCATTTAATGTGTTGGAGTGGGGTTGGGTGAATACCAATAACCTAGAAATAAGTTGGATGACGCCTACCTTAATTAGTGGGTATCAGGTAAGTGGGGGTATATCTGGAGTAATATTACAACTGATGTTACTTATCGTAAATGCATGTATTTATTACCCCTTTTTAAAATGGCACAGTGAACAAATACATTATCAAAAAGCCCTTAATCAGTTAAGTGAGCAGTTAAATATTTCGGAGCAACTACGCTCTGCTAGTGAGTCTCAATTTATACAGACGCAAAGAGCAAAAGAGCGTTCTTCAAAAGCATTGAACAAAGTGTTAGAGGAACTGGCGCAAGGGCAGTTATTGTTGTACTACCAACCGCAAATTAGCCAAGTAACGGGGGGAATTGTCGGTTACGAGGCACTCCTTAGATTAAGAAAATCAGACGGCACGATTGTTGGGCCCTATTTTATTGATGTATTGGTAAAACATGGGCAAACGTCGATTATAGACTCATGGGTGATTGAGCAAGCTGCCGCTGATCTAGAGCATTTTGCATCACAAGAATATTGGCCGGTGATCAGCATTAATGTGAACCCAACACTTATCAGTGATGATAAATCGGTTTTGTATATTTGTGATCGTTTTAAAGACTTTCCTAAGCAGTTAAAAATTGAAGTGGTTGAATCGAGTTACTTTAACGACAAGTCAAGTGTCATTACCAATATCAACCGCTTGAAGCAGCATGAAATAGCAACCGTCATTGATGATTTTGGTACTGGGTATTCCAGTTTATCTATGCTCGCTGATTTGCCGATAGAGCAAGTGAAGTTGGATAAAGCTTTTTTAGATAAGGTAGCCACAGAGCAAGGGCGAGAGTTTTATAGTGCAGTGGTACAACTACTCCATCAAATGAATAAGCAACTAGTTGCTGAGGGCGTTGAGTCACAGCCACAGCTGAACTTTGTCAAAGGACTCAAGATAGAGGTTGTTCAAGGGTGGTATTATGAAAAAGCAATCCCGAAAGAGCATGTATTAAATTACTTTAATGATTTCAAAATAGTATGAAATGTAAGGCAATGAAAGCAGAGCTTCATTTGTGGTTTACCATAAAAAAGTATTGCATGTGGTTGGCGGGTTGTTTATAACTTACACAAACGGTACTGTTTACCAGTGCTAATCGTATTTTAGCAGGCAGTATATGCAAGAAGAATTACTTAATTCGGTGATTAAAATCACCAAAACAAGAGACGTCGACTCTTTGGAATATAGCCTCATTTCGACGATTCAAGAGTTTATCGGTTGCCAAGAAGTTGCTGTGTACAAAGATCTTCAGATACAAGGTGAATTAGCAATTGAAAGAAGCCTATCACTCAGAGTATTGACAGATAGAGAGTATGAATGGGACGAACGCGAAGTGGTACGTTCCCCTGACCCCGAGCTGGTGTCGTGTCTGCAGTCTGCGTGTATCATTACGGTACAATCGACAGACGGCGTTGAACGTCGTTGGTTACCCATTACGTTATTGGAAAAACCCATTGGTGCGATTGCCATTATTAGTAATGGTTTAAAAAGTTCAGATCAAGTACTTTTGAATGCATTTTGCCGCATATTTGAAAATTATTTGACCATTTTACATGAAAATGAAAGGGATAAATTAACTGGCTTATTGAATAGGCAAACGTTTGAGAAAAAGCTCAAGCAATTAATGGAAAAGCAAGTTATTAAACAGCATAAGACGGTGTGGCAAAGTGACTTGCGAAATCAACATCAAGGGGCTACTTCTTGGCTTGCAATGGTAGATATTGATCACTTTAAAAAGGTAAATGATAACTACGGCCATGTATGCGGGGATGAAGTGTTGTTACTGTTAGCACAAAAAATGCGCCAGTTTTTTCGTTCTAGTGATTTGTTGTTTCGATTTGGTGGTGAAGAGTTTGTGATGGTGTTTGAGCCGACAGATTATGAGTCTATCAATAAAAAGCTTAGTGAGTTTATGGAAGTGGTGCGCAGCACGCACTTTCCATTTGTAAAAAAGTTGACAATAAGTGTTGGTATGTCGCGTATTAGCCCCTATGATTTTCCAATAACCGTGCTAGAAAATGCGGATAAAGCACTGTATTACGCGAAAGAAAATGGACGCGATAAGTTATGCTTTTATGAAGAACTGATCGCAAATAAGCTTATTGAAACACATCAAGAAGGCAGTGATATAGACTTGTTCTAGAGCTATCTAAGCGCTTATAAATAACATAAACTGTGCCAAATGAATAAACAAATATAGCTGCTTGATATTGCATCGTTAATGCAGCTTATGATTTAGGTTTGGCACACAATGTTGCATGTAATTCAATCAAACCGTATGGAAGCGCTGCAAACGCAATTCCATACGGTACTTAAAACAGCACCTCTGAGTTCTCCGTTTAAAAAAGAGATTGTGTTAGTGCAGTCACCAGGTATGTCTCAATGGCTTAAAATTGGCATGAGTCAGGCGTTGGGGGTGGCTGCGCAGATCGACTTTCCATTACCTTCGAGTTTTATTTGGCAGCTGTATCAACAATTTTTACCGAATGTGCCAAGCGAGTCACCCTATAACAAATTAAATATGACGTGGAAACTCGTCACTATTTTACCGGCATGCCTGCCTGATACGCGTTATCAAGAGTTATCACAATATTTAGAAGATGATGAACATGGCCTAAAATTATTTTCCTTGTGTGAAAAAATCGCCGATGTTTATGACCAATATTTAATGTATCGGCCGCAATGGCTTAGCACTTGGGACTCAGGCGTGGATACATTGATAGATGTAGACGTCAATATTGCATTATGGCAGCCAGATTTATGGCGTCGTTTAGTGAGTCATACCAAAAGCTTACAACAAAGTGACTACCATCGCGCGAATATGCATACTCAGCTTGTGGCTGCACTAGCTAGTGCTAAACCAGAAGATTTACCGGAAAGGATCAGTATTTTTGGCCTTTCTGCAATGGCAACCAGTCAGTTAGAAATTTTTCAGGCGCTAGCAACTAAAACAACGATTTTGTTATTTTTCTTTAACCCCAGTGAGCACTATTGGGGAGATTTGGTCGATGAGAAAACACAAGCGAAAATTGAGGCGAAATATGCTAAAAAGCCAGAAGTAGACGCACAGCAAGGTGAGTATTACTTTATCGGTAACCCACTATTATCTTCATGGGGAAAGTTAGGACGAGATTATTTTGAACAACTTATACAATTAGACGCGCAGTGGCTTGATGGGTTTGTGGATGATTTTGATGAAACATTACTGGGTAAAGTCCAAGGTGAAGTGTACCAACTGGCTTTTAAAGGAGAGTCGTTGACTGATGATAAAGCGTGGTTTATTAATGACGAAGGTAAATTGCCCATTGCAATTGATGATCGCTCTATTTTATTACAAAATTGCCATACTCCGCTGAGAGAGGTCGAATGTTTGCATGATCACCTGCTCAGGTTGTTTGAACAAGATCCCGTATTATCACCCAAAGATATTATAGTTATGATGCCGGATGTCGGTACCTATAGTCCTTACATCGAAGCGGTATTTGGCGGGGCTGGTGGTGAGCGATTTATTCCTTACGCTTTGGCTGATTTAGCTATTGAACAAGAAAAGCCTATTTTGAGCTCGTTCATTACGCTGGTTAATTTACCATTTAGCCGTTTTGGCGTGTCAGACATCATCGATTTATTGGCCGTCACTCCGATAGCAGAACAGTTTGGTCTTGAAAATAGTGAATTTGACCAACTTAAGTATTGGTTAGATCAAGTGGGTGTTAAGTGGGGGCTCGATGCGGACCACAAGCAAGAGCATGAATTGCCTGCAATGGTGTTAAATACTTGGCAACATGGGCTGCATCGTTTATTACTCGGAATAACTAGTGCAGATGAACACGCTGAATTTAATCATATTTTTCCAGCTGATCAAGTTGAAGGCATGGCGGTTAATACACTCAGTAAATTAATTCATTTTGTTGAAAGTTTATCGAAGTATAAAGAACTCTTGTCACAACGCACCCGATTGAACAGTAAAGCGCAAGTGTTGCGAGATATGGTCACGGAATTTTATCATCAGGAAGCTGAACAAAGTTGGGACTTACTCACACTTGAAAAGGTGATTGATGATTTGGGTAAACATGATGATAATCTTGATATGCAAGACACTGTTTCTGCCCAAGTGATCAGTTACTTGGTCAAGCAGGGGGTACAAGAGAAGGGCGTTGGTCAACGATTTTTAGTGGGGCCAGTTAATTTTTGTACCCTAATGCCAATGCGCGCAGTACCTTTCAAAGTCGTGTGTTTATTGGGCCTTACTGACGCAGATTACCCTCGCTCAGTACAGCCTATTGGATTTGACCTTGTACCTTATTCACATCGTCAAAAAGGAGATCGTTCACGTAAGTTAGACGATCGTTATTTGTTTTTAGAAGCCTTATTAAGTGCGAGAGAATCGTTATATTTAAGCTATGTTGGCCGGTCATGTTTTAATAATGAGCCACAAATGCCATCGGTATTAGTCAGTGAGCTATTTGAGTATTTAGATCGGAGCTTTTGCTATGAAGATAATACGACAAAGCCGTCACAACATTTGCTATATAAATCGCCACTGCAACCTTTTCATCCAAGTTATTATTGCAATGATAACCCATTGCAAAGCTATAACCCTGTCTGGTTGGTCAATCAAGAACCTTTGTCTAAACAGGTGCCAGAACCGCTCAATATTGCTGTGCAAGGTGAAGTTGAATTGCTTCAATTTTTACGCACTGTTATGAATCCGCAAGAAGCATTTTATCAGCAAAGTTTGGGTCTTCGATTACCCCAGCTTATGATGCAAGATAAGGATGAAGAGCCCTTTTTACTTGACACCTTAAACCGGTATTATTATCTGGATGAGTTGTTAGCTTTGTCATTGGCAGAGCAAACAATTAATGATAAGCAATTATTACAGCGCGGTAATCTACCACAGGCGCATGTAGGGGCAATTCAATTAGAGCAGTTGAATCGACGAATTGCGCCCATGGTTAATCAAATTAAACCTTTATTAAAAGACCACAGAGCGCCTGTAGAGGTAAAACTCACGATATCAAATTGTATTTTATTAGGCTGGTTGGATGCTTTGTATGGCAACAAGCAGGTGTTTTATCGCAGCGCGAGTATCAAAGCGAAAGATAAGATCCGAGGCTTTTTAATGCACTGTATTGCGCAGTGTCAAGGTGAAGCGGTGAGCACATATATTTACGGGTTAGATGAGCAAGTTGTATTTTCTCCAATAAAGGAAGAAGTCGCTTATAACTATGTACAACAGTGGTTTGATTTTTATCAGCATGCTTTAACTGAACCCGTGCCATTTTTTCCTAATTCTGGATATGAATTTGTGAGTTCGAAAGACATACATAAAGCGGTTAATAAATTTGCTGGTGGGCAGTATGTTGGTTTTGGTGAATGTGAGAACCCATATGTAGCGCTGAACTTTTCAAATTTATTTGATGTAGAAGTAGAGTTTAGTCAATTGAGTCAGCAATTGCTGAGCGCAATTATTGAACTTGCACAGGAGAAAAAGTATGAAGATACTTAATCCTCAAACGATGCCATTATTTGGACAGAGTTTAATTGAAGCGAGTGCTGGCACCGGAAAAACGTATACCATAACGGGGTTATATTTACGCTGTTTGCTCGGGCTACAAACAGAACATACGCAAATGGCGTTAAGTGTTGATCAAATTTTGGTTGTGACTTTCACCGAAGCAGCAACACAAGAAATTAAAGAGCGTGTGCGTAATCGTATTATTACCGCCCGTGATGCATTGTTAGGTGCTCCCTGTGAAGATGAGTTGATAACAGCAATACTTGCACAAGTGAGTGATCAGCATGCAGCTTTTGCATTGTTAGATGCCGCGGCTAAATCTATGGATGAAGCGGCTATATTCACTATTCATGGTTTTTGCCAACGCATGTTGAAGCAACATGCTTTTGAGTCTAAAGTCGCATTTAATCTTGAATTCATTTTAGATGAATCTGAATTGATTATTGAGGCGGTAAAGGACTATTGGCGAGGGTTTGTTTATCCATTAGATAAAGACACCACATCTGCGGTGTTAGAGCACTTTTCAAGCCCCCATGCTTTGGTCTCTAAAGTAATGAAAATACTGAACAAGGGAAGCGCAAGTGTTACGCCTGAATTCGATTTACAAGCGGTACTTAATTGTCGTAAGGACTATCAATCACGGGCAGTTTCTTTTAAGAAAAAGTTATTGACGAGTGATTTTTTTAGTGTACTAACTGGTTCTGATTTAGCAAAAAATAAAGCCCCTGGCCGGGCTGCAAATATCAATGCATTACGAGATTATTGTGATAATGAGTCGTGGTATTTTGAATTCGGCACAGCGAAGCATTCATTTAATTTGTGGGCCGAAGAGACATTACAAGACTCGCAGTATTACAAAAAAAATGGTCAGTTAATCAATCATTCAATGTTGACTGAGTTTAGTCGCATGGCTCGGTTACATACGCAATTAAGTCAAGGGTTACCTTTGGCAATATTACAACATGCTAGTAAAGCGGTGAAAGAGTTACTTCGTGCGCATAAACTAAAGCATGGTTTAATTACGCCAGATGACTTATTGAGTAATTTATACGATGCGTTGTTGGCAGAGCAAGGAGACATATTACGCACTAAAATTGCAACCTTATATCCGGTCTCTATGATTGATGAGTTTCAAGATACTGACCCCACGCAATATGGTATTTTCAATCGTATTTACCAAGATCAAGATAACACCACGTTGACCATGATAGGAGATCCTAAACAAGCGATTTATGGTTTCAGGGGCGCAGATATATTCACTTATATGGCGGCAAAAGAACGGATCAGTGAGCAAGCAAAATATACCCTCTCTACGAACTACCGATCTGCACAAGGCGTGGTTACCGCGATTAATGGTATTTTTTCCGCCCATGAGCATAGTTTTATTTTTAATCAATCCATTCCATTTGTGAAAGTTGCCGCAAAGGGAAAGAGTGAGTCAAATCGTTTAATGGTGTTGGGGAAAGCGCACAATGCGCTGACGTTTAGTGTCTTAAAAGACGACAGCGCGACGACCAGCAAAGCGGTTGCTTTAAAGTCGCTAAGTTCTATATTTGCTAAAAAAATCACGTTGCTACTAACCCAAGCAGCACAGGGGGAGGCTAATATTGGTGATGTCGCGGTTAAAGCAAGTGATATTTGTATACTGGTACGAGATAGAGCTGAAGCGAGTATTATCAAATCGGCCTTGCAACACCATGCTATCGCCAGTGTGTATTTAGCGAGAGACAGTATTTTTAAACAACCCATTGCTTTAGCGCTCTTACAGTTTTTAACCGTGTTACATGGTAGCTACGATGAAGCTGCGTTACGAGGGGTATTAGCAAGCCCACTGTTTTCCTTACATCATCAGGAGATTTATGAACTCCGTGAGCAAGAAACTGCATGGCAATGTTATTTAGATCAGTTTGCCCAGTTACAGCGAATTTGGCATAAGCAGGGGGCAATGGCAATGTTAGAGCAGCTGCTTATGGATAATCAACTGCCTAGATTGTGGAAAAGTAATGACTACCTCGTTGAGCGGTGGCTAACAGATTATCGTCATCTATCGGAATTGTTGCAGCAAAAGCAAATTGAATTAGACGGCACATTGCGTGTATTACGTTGGTTTTCAGCACAATGTAGCGACGCACAACAAGACGCTGCACAAGTTAGACTAGAAAGTGATGCTGACTTAGTGAAAATTGTCACTATGCATGCGTCGAAAGGGTTGGAATACCCCATCGTGTATATGCCTTTTGCAACCACATACAGAGAGGCTAGCGATGTGGTTTATCATGACAATCAAAAGCTTGTATACAGTGTATTACCTGACGATGAGCAACGCGCCCTGGCCGAAAAAGAACGTCTTGCTGAAGATATACGTTTACTTTATGTTGCTGTTACACGTGCAATACATCATTGTGATATTGGCTTGTTTAATATTGCAGCCGGGCGGACCAAAAAACCAGGCATAAATCACACTGGGCTCGGTTTTGTATTGTTTGGTACACAGCCATTTGTAAACGCTCAGCAGTGGCACGAGCAATTAGTGCAGTTTTGTACAGCACATCCAGATATGGCATGTGATTTTATTGATGATACAGAGGATATTGAAAAAATAGGCGTTCAGGTTGAACAGCACAACGCGCTACATGTTAAAAACGTAAAAACCAAAATAGACAGGCAATGGCGAGCGACCAGTTTTAGTCAACTAAGCTATCAAGCACACAATGATGAGCGGCCATTAGGCGCGTTAGATGAGAATCATCAGCTTGATTTACCTGAGCAACACTCAATGATTGAAGCGTCTGCCTATAGCTTTCCCAAAGGTGCCAAACCCGGTAGTTGTTTGCATGAAATTTTTGAGTTGATTGATTTTACACAGCCAGAGTCGCCTTCGAATTCTGCTCAAATCTCCTTATCAGACGCAGTGGAACAAAGCTTATTGAAGTATAGAATCGATGAACAGTGGCAAAAAACAACGGAGCAATGGATCTCTGCATGTTTAGAATGCACATTAAATGAAGAAACGAATCTTAACTTAGCCGCTTTGACTCCTGCGGATTGTTTGGTGGAAATGGAGTTTTATTTACCTCTGGCCCCACTGAATGCTCCAATGCTTAATAAATTACTGTTAGAAATAACAGGGCAAAGCAGTCATTTACAGTTTGAACAGGTTAAAGGCTTACTCAAAGGGTTTATTGATTTAATATTTATCCATAATGGGCAGTATTTTATATTGGACTATAAATCGAATTACTTGGGAGATAGTGCTTTAGATTATCAAAAAGACAACTTACGCTCCGCAATGGACGCGCATCAATATCACTTACAGTATCTTATTTATTCTGTTGCATTACATCGGCTGTTACAACAGCGTCTTCCAGATTATGACCCTAATGTGCATTTAGGTGGTGTGTATTATTTATTTTTAAGGGCTTTACCAGATGCGTCGGGCGTATTCTTTAATAAATTAACGATACCGCAATTAATGTCATTAGATGCATTGTTTTCTGAAGGAACTTTGTGATGAGCCAGTTAGACTTATTTTCCGCAGGTGGCGAGCCTGAATGTGTTATGGACCATGGTCTCTATCTGAACTATTTAATTGCACAGGGGCGAATTCGCCATAGTGATATTGCACTCGCAAAGCTACTGAATAAAAACGAGACAAATGATATTTTTTATTTGATTTTATTGTTACTGCAGGCAGAGCAAAATCAGCACAGTTGTTTGGCATTTACAGATATTGATTGGAATAACCCTTTTTCTCTCGTGATGGAGCTCATGGATGAAACAATACCAATGACCCCATGGGCGTGCTCTACAGGAACGAAAATATGGCAAGGTTTAGTAAATCACCATGCTGTTGGAGAAGGCAAACCATTACAATTGTTCGCACAACGATTGTATTTGAGCCGGTTGGCAAATTATGAAGTGACTTTAGCTGAGCGCTTTAAGCAAATGCAAGCTCAGAAAATTTCAGTAGACTCTAGCCGATTAACAGCACTATTAACTGACTATTTTGGGGTGACAAACTTATCAACAGGTGAAGTGGATTGGCAAAAAGTAGCCTGCGCGATGGCTGCTACACAAGGTTTTTGTGTATTAACCGGGGGACCTGGTACAGGTAAAACAACCACAGTTACTAAGTTACTAGCGATTTTACAGTCACTATACCACCAAGCACCCTTAACAATTAAGCTGGTTGCGCCAACTGGAAAAGCTGCCGCGCGTTTAAGTGAGTCAATACTAGGCGCTAAAGCAAAACTGAACTTGATGCCTGAGGTGAGTAACTTGATCCCAGAGCATGCGCAAACAATTCATCGGTTATTGGGTGTTATTCCAAATAGTAATCGCTACCGGTTTAACGCAGATAATCAATTGCACTTAGATGTTTTGATTGTGGATGAAGCATCGATGGTTGATTTGTCTTTGCTGGCTAAATTGGTTCGAGCAATCCCTGCACATGCACGACTCATTTTACTGGGCGATAAGGACCAGCTAACGTCAGTGGATACGGGAAGCGTGCTAAGTGATTTGTGCCAAGGGCTTACACTGGGGGACCAGCCACCTTATAGTGAATCATTGACTGCTCAGTTAAATGAGTTGTGCTTTGAGGGGCAAACGTATTTACATCCACGAGAGAGTGAATTTTGCTTGGCCGATAGTATTGCATTTTTACAAACAAGCCATCGATTCGATAGTCATAGCGGCATTGGTCAGCTCGCGTTTTCGGTGAACAATAATAGTCGGGCGCAATTGTCGCATACTATAGAGCAAGGGTATCAAGATTTAGCACTGTTTGATTTAAACACGCACGAATATACGGCATTAATCATACGTGCAGCAATGCAATATCGAACATACTTAGAACTCATGCATCAAGGTGCCAGCCCTGTGGATATTCACCATGCGTTTGGTCAGTATCAATTACTAGCAGCTGTAAAGGAAGGGCCATATGGCGTTAAAACATTAAATAAGCGTATAGAGCAACAGCTATCCTCTCAAGGTCTTATTAATCCTAGCGGCCGTTATTATGCTGGTTTACCGATAATGATTACAAAAAATGATTACCAGCTAAAATTGTTTAACGGAGATATTGGAATTTTACTACCCGATGAGGAAGGGCAATTGAAAGCGGTTTTTATTGACGAACAAGGCGAGCATCGTTCATTTTATCCTGCGAGGTTACCGAATCATAGTAGTGTATTTGTGATGACGATACATAAATCTCAAGGGTCTGAATTTAGCCATACAGCCATGATATTACCGCCAAAGCAACGGGCCTCTAGAGGTATAAATCGGCAGCTTGTTTATACTGGAATAACGCGTGCAAAGCATAAGTTTGAGTTGATTGCTCAGCCAAAGGTGCTGCATATGGCAATGACTAAGTCTGTTTCTCGGTGTTCGGGTTTACGTGAGAGGTTGCTAACTCGTTAAATTAATGATGCAAACTTGTTTTTTTTGATGTGTGTTCTACATTTAACGGTAAGTCACTGTGACGAATTAGATTATGCAATGAGTGTTTATTTGAACCCCTTGCCCCCGGATCCACTGCCCAGTGGTTTTATAATTACCGCCATGCTCTAGTTGTGCGTGGCGGTATTTTTCTGTATTTATTGTATCGGCATCAATAGCGTGAATTATTTTTTAAATAGTCAGTTGCTAAATTAGTTAAAGATTCAACGCCTATGGAGAGTGCTTTTTCGTCAATATAAAAGTGCGGAGAATGGTTACTTGCAGAGAGCGTGGGGTCTTGTTCTTCAGGGGTTATTCCCAAGAAAAAGAATAACCCAGCGGTTTCTAATGCATAGTAAGAAAAATCTTCAGCACCGGTAATTAAATCCATTTCGATGACATTTTTGTCACCGACGGCTTTTTGTAATGTCGGTAACATCTGTGCTGTGAGTTTTGGGTCGTTAATTGTTACGGGGTAGCCATGGTCGATATGTGTATGAGCGACAGCACCCGCAGATTCAGCGACTAACCGAGCAGTATTCGTCAATCGCTTTTTAATGTCTTTACGCATGCCCTGGTCAAAGCTGCGAATGGTGCCGACCAGCTCAACATGATCAGGAATAATATTAGAGCGGATCCCTCCATTAATGGCGCCGAATGAAATAACAGAAGGCGCTTTGGTAACATTGATTTGTCTTGACGCAATCGTTTGAGTCGCCATGATTATTTGCGCAGAGGTTACAATAGGATCAACCCCATTCCATGGGCGAGAGCCGTGTGTTTGTATTCCTTGTACTTTAATTGTGAATGAGTCTTCACTGGCCATGAGAGGGCCACTTCGGTAGCCAATTGTGCCGGTATTTAGTCTATTCGTGACATGAAGGCCAAATATAGCATCCGGTTTATTTTCAGCGAAAATGCCTTCTTTGAGCATGAGCTCTGCACCACCTTCTTCGTCGCCAGGAGCACCTTCCTCTGCGGGTTGGAATATAAACATAACAGAACCAGACAGGTGATCTTTTTGCGCAGCTAACCGGCTGGCTACACCCATTAAAATAGCGACATGTGCATCATGACCACATGCATGCATAACCCCCACTGTTTGCCCACGGTATTGTGTCGTTTGTTTTGATGCAAAAGGGAGCATCACAAGCTCGGTAATGGGTAAGGCATCCATATCGGCTCGTAGCGCAATAAGTGGCCCTTTATTTTTACCGTGTAGGATCGCAGTAACACCGGTGTGTGCAATATTGGTTTTGACTTCTAAGCCTAGGTTTCTTAGATGGTCTTCAATGTACTTGGCGGTTTTATACTCACGATTACTCAGTTCTGGGTATTGATGTAGATGACGACGCCATGTGATGACATCATTATTAATCTTTTCTATTGATTTAAGCTCACTCGCGTGTGTTGTGTTAATGAAACCTGTTAACAGGGCTAAGAAAATGACCGTTAATAATGACCACATATAAATATTCCTATTGTTATTCTTGTCATTTTAAATACGAAACTTTTATTAATTTACAGTGAGTTGAGCGTAATTCAAGTAATTTGCGTTAAAGCCACAATTGACAAATTCAACGATGTATGGTTTAACGAATTAAAGTATTAACTCAAAAGCACAATAACAATGAAAACTCTTTTAGAACATCTAAGCCAGTATGCACACTACCATCGTGATGTGAGAAATATAGCGACCCACTTTGTGGGGGTGCCTTTAATTGTATTGGCGGTTATTTGGCTATTATATGTTCCCATTTTATCCTTGCAAAGCATAGTGTTAACACCTGCTTTGTGTATCTCTATCATAGTGAGTCTTTTTTATTTAAAACTAAATATCGTACTCGGCATTATCATGTCTGCTTTATTGTTCTGTGGGTATATTGTCGCAGAGTATTACTTTTATCTATTAAGTGACGGTCTATTTTTGTTTTATACTTTAGGTTTTCTATTTTTTATTGTTGGTTGGGGGATTCAATTTGTTGGTCATTACTTTGAAGGTAAAAAGCCTGCTTTTGTAGATGATTTAATGGGGTTAGTAATAGGACCTTTATTTGTTGTTGTGGAAATGCTCTTTAAATTAGGCTTATTTAAAGAGCTTGAAAAAGAAATAATATCAATTTCAGGCCCTTACCGAGGAGGCTCATAAGCTTATGCACTATTTAGTGCATATTGAATTTTAAATGGTGATGCGAGTTTCTAATTTACGGCCTTTGATGATCGTAATATCTTGGCTATTTAAGCGAACTCGCCCATTACTTGTTTCAATTAAATACGCAAGCTCTGGGTTTACCTCACCACCGGCATCACAGAGCTGCTTTCTTGCTCTATGTACCATGATATTCATATGATTCATTTGCACACCAAGTGCTTTGACTAATTCTTCACGGTATAGCCAACCCTGTTCATCCAAGTCGTTACCGGCACGTTTGTCTTGTATCCGTGTTCTAGCAAGTAATAGCAGTAAATAGTGATGGGTACGAGTGCCCAAATCAACACTCTCACCACTTAGTTCTACAGAAAGTTGTGTACTTTCCTCATCTTGACTGACGTTGAAGGTTAAGCCACAAGGTTTGACTGTGGGTTGATTATCAAGATGCTTCGTCATAGCGGCCGTACTAGCTGAATAAAAGAGCCATTGATCGTTAAAGGCGCTTACTAAGCCACCATCAATTAATGCTTGGCGATCATTGGTATTCAGATCTTCTAAAAACCAATAATTTAATACATTGTCAAAATAGATAATATGTGTAGGGTCGTCCGAATTAGGCAGTAACGCCTGGTCTTTTACCTCAATGACCTGTTTGCTATTGGTTTGTGACACTAAGTATTGGCAATCATCGCTGAGATTGGCCACAACATATGAGTTTTGTCCTTGTGCTGCAAAGTCAATTTTGTCATTTTCACATAGCTGATAAGGTAGGTTTTTATCTACTTTTTTGTCATTAATCCATATACCATTGGTACTTACATCTCGAATGAGCCACTTCCCTTGTGCTAACTCAATTATTGCATGATGTCGAGAAACACCAGGTTGGTCAATTAACGTATCAACATTAAACTTGTAGCGTCCAATTGTGTGGTAGCTTTTCAGGTATATCTTTTCTAATTTGTGTTCATCTATGAGGTAAGCCATTCATATTCCTTAAATGTTCGTCTACACCACGTTTATTCGGACTATAAGTTAATTTGATATTCTACAATATTTTTCATTTAAAAACATATTAGTAGAGTCCCTTAGGTGATTTTAAAAAAGACCCACATTGAACGTGGGTCCCATCATTGAGGGAAGCTGCTAATTAATCTCTGAGTTAACAGTGGTTAATGAGCATGTTCGCGGTAAAAATCATAATACTGAATTGCATTGTTTTTTTACCAATCGAATTTGGGCATAAATTCGATTGAACGATCATGATTTTAGAATGTTTTTTATTACTTTGCTATTACACAAGATTACACCGTTTAAATATTGCTCTCCTTGCACTATTGCTGCTGGTGAACCATATTTTTAAGAGCGTTGTTTAATGTGAAAATAAAAGAGGTTTTTATGGGTGTGTATAATAAATTAGAGACCGTAAAGCTTGAAGGAAAATATCTATTTTGTGATCAGTTTGATTCTCAGCGTTTAGAGTTGTCAAGCAGTGCGGTTAAAGTGATCACTGACTTCACGCGTAGAGTACCTCAGGTCGTACTTAAAGATGTGGATATTGATCATGCTCTGTATATGATGGTAAATGGCCATGTCCGCTCGAAATTAGTTGTAGATCATGATGATACATTTTTAGGAGTAATTAATTCCAAAGATTTGACAGGAAGAAAAGTGCTCAGTGTTGCCCAACAGCGAAACCAAGCTAGAAGTGATTTAACCGTTGAGGATTTGATGACGCAAAAATCAGATTTACAAGCAATGTCGTACTCAATGGTGCAAACTGCAAAAATTGGTGATGTAATAGAAACATTAAAAGAGTTAGGTCATCAACATGTGCTGTTAGTGGATGAGGAAGGAGGGTTACGGGGGATGATTTCCGCCAGTGACATTGCGAGATCGCTGCATATTCCGATTAACATTTTACAAAAAGCGCATTCATTCAAAGATATATTCTCGATAATCTATGCTCATCAAGAAATGATCGCTTAGATTCAGGCTGGAAATCCAACCTAAATCAGCAAGTAGATTAACGTAGATTAACTAAGTAATTCAGTGCACCTTTTATTGCAGCTACTTGTCCATCAATACACGATTGGGGTGTTGCTTTCAGGCTATCTGGGTATGCTTCGGTGGTTGTCACATAGGGGGCATCTGTGACACCCATACACAATCCAAGTTTGGTACCGTCGTAGTTGATAACACCTTCTTGCTCAATAGGCACGCCAATTAGCTGTTTATTTTCATCCGCAGGTGCAATATGCGTTACTTTAGCAACTTCATCAATGATGGATTTTTGAAAGTTGGGTTCTGGTTTTTGAGTGTGACCAACTAAATAAAATCCATCAGGAATATTCCAATTGTGATTTGTTATACCATCTCGAGCAGCTAAAGCAGGGCGAAATTCGGAGTTATCTGTATCTGTTGTTTCGTGCAAGTCGATATGGCAAATAATATTATTTTGAAATTGTGCTAGGTAGTCAGCTGCCAGCTTTGATTCTTGTGCAGGGCTGCCATTAAAAAATGATCTATTAGGGTCTATCGCGTCTGGGTTCCAACGATTAATTGTTTCGTAACCCCAAGGGCTTAGACAGGGGAGGACAATGAGGTTAAATGTTTCACTATAATGATTACCGTACTGTTCCAGAAACTCTAGCGCACCGTGCACACCACTGGTTTCATAGCCATGGACACCACCGGTGATTAAAATGATTTTTTTGTCTGTAGCCCAGTTTGGTGATTGAATAGCAAATAGGTCAAATACACGGTGTTCGTAGGATAACGAACCGTATTGTGACACGTTAAATCTAGCGCTTAATTCTGATACTTTGGTAACAACATCTGCATCGTAGCTGCGTTTCATGGATTGCGCTTGTAACCACGACTGCTTTTCTGAAGTGCCCCAAGGAGTGCCGACTGTGCCAATAGAATAAGGTTGTGACATGTGATGTCTCTTTAAAGTTATTATTGTGACTGATCCTATTGGCTTTATCGTGCTTAGGCAAATAATCTAGGCTAAATAACCAAGTTGTTTTAATTTGATTTTTTGATTTTTCGCAGGTTTAAACCCTAATAAGTAAATAGACTTATTATCTGTAGATACTTTGGTTACTTTAATCCCCAATCTGGTTTTTACTTTAACATGTGTAATTGTTTCAGATGGAATATATCGTTGAGCGCCAAAGATGTTTACATAGGACAAACCATTATTGCAAAAAAGAACGTGCCTTTGGCCTGTTATTGCTAAAGTGAAATTGATAGTAGCGATCATTATTACGATAATAGAAAGTGCCATTTGTCCTTTGAATAAAAGGCTTAATGTACCACCTAATAAGTTTAACGATATGATATATATTGAAAAAGCAAGAGTACCTACGATGCAATAGAATGCGAAATTCACTTGTAATTTGAGTTCTTTCATTGAACACTTATTCCTATTTTAATGGGCCTTTTTGTTGAGGTTGTGCAAGATATTGAAACAAAATGGATGAAATATGAAGTTAGTAAAAAATAGTGAGATTTTAATTGGGGGGGAATTTAGCGATATTTTTAAGTATAAAACAAAGGGCTTGGTTTTATTTTAAAATTATAGACATTAATCTTAGCTAAGATATGTTGCATTTAATGAATAAACATTTGTTCTGTTAATGAATTTCATTAAAAGAACAAGTATTTAACATGAATTTAAACTAAAATGACAAATAATTAAGAGTGATAATTTGTTATAAGAAACTCATATTATGAATTTATTACAGTATATAGTTGTATTATATGAGTTTTATTTGATGAATCTGAATTTATGTGCTGTATAAAAATTAATTGACGTTGCTATTTTTCAAACATGAAATAATCAAACGTGACAAGCTTCTCACTTTCAAATAAGGTAAAGAGGTATCAACGACCTTATAGAAAGGAAATCAAATGAAATTTGAGCAGCTATTAAGTCATTTTGACAGTGGTATTTGTGTAGAGCAATTGCAGAAAGAGTCTTTATTGGATTTGGCGTTACTCTTTGTGGGAGTTGACGGCGTTATTTCCGACACCGAACTCGCAGTGGTTAGAAAATGGGCAGAAACATTAAGTTGGAACTCATCTGTAAAACTTGATAACTATATTGTAGATATGACCGGAAAGTGTATTTTAGCGGTTAAAAATGATGATATCGAGGCATTTATTCAACATAGAATGAAGCACATCGTTGACAAACCAATGCGTGAGCTTGCTGTTAAGCTTGCCCATAAAGTCATTGCTGCAGATGGAAAAATAGATAGCAATGAATTGGCGGCAATGTCTCTACTTGAAGAGCAAGTTTAAACTATGGGTACGAATTAAGTTAGAGTTGTGATTGTTTACATGTCAAGCGTAGAAAACAGCAAGCCAAACTGTTGCTTGGTTTAGTGCTGTATGGCTTACTTTGTGTTTTGTATGTGCTGGAATATTTAGGTAGTCGCCCTTGTTTAAGGTGACAGACTGTCCACACTCGAATTCAATTGTGCCAGAACCTTCTAGCACCATGACCCATTCATGTTCAGTTTGATTGTACCAGCCACTATTGGGCGACGTTTGCCCAAAAGATACGATACGTTCGATACGGGTCTGTTTTGTCGCAATGAGCTCTTCAAAGTGCTCTTTGGTTGTGTTGATAGGTAACTGAGATAATAAGTTGTTCATAATATATGTTGCGTAACACCTGACGAATACTAGATAAAATATCAATACATGCGTAAGAATTCCAATATAAGTTGGGAATTTGTGAGAAAGAGCGCGTAATTCGCTTCTTGTGCTAGATTTAAACAAAGTGTGACTTTACCTTGAGTATCGAGGTATTGATTTGTTACTATGTTGCTAGGTTTTATTGGGGGGTGCTATGAATAGTATAATTAATAATAATATCATTACGAGTCGGTTTGTTCGTGTAAATGGTGTAATGAAAAAAGTTCGTATTAATGGCGCTGATGATGCGTTTGTAGCTGCTTTGAAAGTAAGGAATGGTCGCAAGAAGCAAATAGAGCAGGAGCTTTTAGTACATGGTCTCACAGGCTAATACCACCTCCCACCCACAATACAATCCGATATTTGAAAAGTTAGTGATTAGTACCAATGAAGATTCGAAATATCGACTTATTGGAATGCTGGCTTATGCAGACTACAAACTAGAAAAATACCAATGGAAAGAGCATTACCGACAAGTCCATAATGATACCAGTGTGCCCCCTGAAATGGTGGCAAATTTCCTACTCAATTATCATGACGCCAAACTAAAAAAATTGGTAAATGATGCGGAGGCAACCTTTTTATCATTTGCAGAGCACTACGCAGAGCAGCGTATCGCTGACTTATATAATGAGTTGAAGGATGATGTTGTTTCTAAAACAGTAAAAAAAGAAAGCCAATTGATCCAAGATACAATCAAGGAAAGTACTGATGGCTGGTTTTCGGTGGTATTAAAGGGAGCATTAGGCTCGGCGCTCTTTGCTATGTCGATCTTTATTTTTTCAGTATTGTTTTCAGTTGCCAAACCGAGTTCTAACTATGGCAAACTCATTCAGTTTATGATTGGTGGTGAAGAGTACGTTATTTTACCAATGAATGATTGTCGATTAACTGACTCAAGTAAGACATGCCCCTAGAGGCCCAAAACAGATTCAAAATAGTACAGCATAACTAAATATACTGTACGTTAGTTTTAATTATTAGCACTCACATGCCCAAAATGGCCCGCCCGTTTCAGATACGGGAGGTCGACATGCACGACGACTTGCACCACCAGCAATCTGTGGTGTAGCGTCGTTTGGTAGACTATTTTTTGTTGATAAGTTTTTTAGTGGTGCTTTTTTTAAATTAAGTTTCATATCATTTCCTTGAAAAATTTTATTAGTCTTATTTATTTCATACAGTTGAAATATTCAACTGTAATAGTATTGATATCAGCTTAAAAAGCATTATTCAAGCTATTTCATTAAATATACAGACCAAAAAATTCGCTTACTGATCTATATATTCATTGTGAATAAGTACTTACTAGGGCTGTGTGTATTGCAAATGCGGACTAAGATTTTCAGTTTATGGATAATACTCATTAAGAAAGATTTAATACTAATGTAAGATCCAGAATGAATTTTTTAAATATAAAGTAATTTTAAATATTTAGTGTACGTATAACCTTATCGTGTATTTCACAGCTTACACGTTTCTATTTCATACCAAGTTTTGTTAAACGAAAGCGCTACATTATTTAGGCGCCGTTACTATGAGAACGGCAGCCATGCAGGTTTTATAATGTGGCTAACAGATGCAACGGTAGATGAAAAAGACGTAACAACATTAAGAAAGGCACTTAAAGATAGTAAGGGCTCTGGTAACTTTAGAAATCTGTTTTTACACTCACCTGGGGGAGATAAAGACGGTATGAAGTTAATACCCGTGTCTGAAGTGGCAGCTAAGGATGAATTCTTAACAATTAAAAATGTGAGCCGTGATGATCAGTTGGGCTCTCATAGAGTACCACCGCAATTGATGGGGATTGTGCCTGGTAATGTTGGCGGGTTTGGTGACGCAGCAAAAGCAGCTGAAGTATTCGACGCCAATGAAATGGAGTGTATTAGATTGTCGCTGTTATCAATAAACGATTGGGCTGGTGAAGAGATCATACGATTTAGAGATTATAAGTTGGCAACCAATGCTGAATAACTGATAAGGATCCAGTAAGCAAGCATGACCACCTACGGGTGGTTTTTTTGTGTCTGTAATCTAATGGGGTTCTCACCCAGCGCGCGCCGTTATACCCACGCCACGCCTGCGCGCTTTATGCGTTGAAAATAATGCAGTTACGCAAGTCCTCAATTATAAGCAATAGCTGGTGCTGTCGACCGGTATTGATGGCCAATTAGCAACGCAAAAAAACGCAAAAGTAAGAAGCCTATGCAACAAGCAAAAGCGAGATGGTTCTTCCAGTGAACAGGGTAGGGCTTCGGAAAAAGATAACATTGGTTATGTGGTGGTTTTGTAAGATTTAGCATTAATGTTACCTTTTTTGCTTTCAAGAAAGGCATTAAAAATCATAGCTTTATAAATGAATTTTGAAAAAGGTTACCAATGTTACCTTTTTCCGAAGCCCCCCCTGACTCATAGCGCTATATATAAGCATAGAGTAGAAACGTATTTTCACTGCTGGTAACTTAATTGCTTTGGAGTCTGTTGGCACAACCTGACTGCTGTGTATATTGAAGTGTTTTATGACTGAGGTTTTGCAGTTATTTTGCACAAGGTGTAAATTAGGAAGCTTTAAAAGTGACTTAAGCGTTTGAATTGAGGAAGAAAAGATTGGTCGGTATGGCAGGATTTGAACCTGCGACCCCTGACACCCCATGACAGTGCGCTACCAAGCTGCGCCACATACCGACTTGCGTTTAACTATACTTATAAAAATTTAAAAGGCAATAAGTAACTGGTTTGTTTGAACATTAATTGACCTTTATAGAAGTAATTGCCTGTTTAGCAGACAATTACTCGATAAGCTTTACTTTTTCCAAATACCTTTAGGCAGTGTTTTCTCCATTTCAGGATGGTTGTCAGGGTTAAAAACGGGGGTTATTCCAGCTTTTAACTGACTGCAATAGTCTTTATATAGCCAAATTACAAATCCAGAGAGCATAAACAAAGCAACGACGTTTACAATTGCCATCATCCCCATCGAAATGTCTGCCATAGTCCAGATTAAACCGAGCTCACCTACTGCACCGAACATCACCATGGCTAAAACGCAGGCTCTGAAAATCAACATGCTATGTTTATACTTGGTATTTAAAAACATTAAGTTGGTTTCTGCATAAGAATAGTTGGCAACGATAGAAGTAAAAGCAAAAAACAAAATAGCGATAGCGATGAAGATGGCACCCCATTCACCAACGTGTTGAACTAAAGCAGCTTGCGTTAATGCAATACCAGTAACGCCTGAGTCGGGTACCAATTGGTTTGACAGTAGAATAAGGGCTGCAGTAGCGGAACAGATGATGATTGTATCAACAAATACACCTAGCATTTGCACATAACCTTGAGAGGCTGGGTGGTTTGGGTTTGGTGATGCAGTTGCCGCTGCATTTGCTGCACTACCCATACCGGCTTCATTTGAGAATAGGCCTCGTTTGATCCCTTGGATCATCGCTTGCATTACTGCATAACCAATAGCACCGGCGCCGGCTTGTTCGAACCCTAATGCACTATATATGATCTGTTTAAATACAGCGGGTAATAAATCATAATTAATGAAGCAAACGTAAAGGGCTACGAGTAAGTATGCCAAAGCCATAAGTGGTACAACAAGTTCGGCGAAACGCGAGATAGTTTTTAAGCCACCGAAAATGATAAAGGCAGAGCCAATAACTAACAGTACACCAACTATATGCCTAGGGATGTCAAATGCGACTTCGAATGCGGCGGCTATTGAGTTTGCTTGTACAGCATTAAAGACTAAACCAAAAGCTAAGATTAAGCATAAAGAAAAAACAACGCCCATCCACCGTTTACCTAAACCATACTCCATATAATAAGCTGGGCCACCTCGAAAGTTACCGTCGCTGTCTTTTGTTTTATATAGTTGGGCAAGGGTACTTTCTGCAAAACTGGTTGCCATACCTATTAATGCTATTAGCCACATCCAGAAAATAGCACCGGCGCCGCCTAAATAAAGTGCAACGGCTACACCTGCCATATTGCCTGTTCCAACGCGAGCAGCTAATGAGGTACAAAACGCTTGGAAAGATGAAATACCTTCACCAGCTCCCGTACGGCTATTTGCCATGACTTTGACCATATAAGGAAATTGACGAAATTGGATAAACCCTAAACGAAAGGTAAAGAACAAACCTGCTGCTATTAATAGGTATATAAGCACATGACCCCAAAGCAACCCACTAATAAAGTTTAATACATCAGCCATAAAACAAAGCCTACTTTTATATGAACGAATAAATCAGGGGGCGTAATCTAGCACATTCTTTAATTAAAGTCGTATCAAGCGAGGTCAAACCTCA
>NZ_JAGJEK010000012.1:0-175879 GCF_018101015.1 Pseudoalteromonas sp. MMG005
CTAGAACCCCGTATTGTCTCCCTGACGTAGGTCAGGGTCTATGTGTTTTGTGGGATAATGAGAGTGGACTCTGAAACAAGTTCAGAGCGACGAAGTTTTAGTTCAGAGCGACGAAGTTTTAGTTCAGAGCGACGAAGGGTGGTGGTTCACAACCATGAAGGCTTTTTCAACGCAACAGTGCTTTTATACACTTTATATTTAACGTGTTGATTATACGTTTATTGGCAATGTTGTATTTATTTCATTCTTTTACTACGTTTATTACACCAAGGGATGCTTGGTAACTCTATAACGAAGGAATATAAAAATGAAAAAATCTATGTTAGCAACAATTGTAGCAGCTGGTATTGCAGTACTGACTTATGCCGCACACAGTTACGCATCGAGTGATTATTTTACATTTAAAGTATATGGTTACTACGATTCAGCGGGTAGTCAGGTAGGAACTTATTATCGACCTTGTTTTGGCCGAATGGGTAAACTAGTGGGCCAAAGAACATCGGTTAAACGTTTAATTGAAGTCGGTACTTGTCGTTAAAAAGTTCATGATTAGCGCTGAGCTTATTCAGCGCTTTTGCTCATTTTACCCCCCATCTGAATGCGCATATCGTGCGCTCATTAATGTGTATATTGATCGCATGTTCTGATAATGAATATAGACACTGTTTTTAGTCAGCATTAGGCGCGTATACTTTGCTTTTTTAAGCCATATTTATTGCTGCGTCGTGTACAGCGACATGGTGTAAATTACCTTTAAGCTATCGTCAGGATAATGAATATAATATAAGCGTAATGTCGCTCATATTGAGCGACATCATTAATGATAAACTGAGCGCATTAACTATCGAAAATACCTGCTTCTTCTGGACGTAAGGTCAGTACTTCAAAGCCTGAATTGGTTACCAAAATGGTGTGTTCAGCTTGGGCTGAGAGCTTTTTATCTTTGGTTACTACAGTCCAGCCATCCTTTTTTGTTTTTATTTTGGCCTTACCTTGGTTAATCATAGGCTCGATGGTAAAGGTCATGCCAGCTTGTAGTTTCATGCCTGTATTGGGGGTACCATAATGCAAAACATTAGGGGCTTCGTGCATTTCTACACCAATACCATGACCGCAGTATTCGCGCACTACACTATACCCTTTGGCTTGTGCAAAGCTTTGAATCATGTGGCCTATGTCTCCAAGTCTAACACCTGGCTTGACTAACTTAATCGCATTGTATAGTGCAGTTGTGGTTGCTGATACTAACCGCTTAGCTTCAGTGCTTGCATCAGGCATCACATACATTTTGCTAGAGTCAGTAATATAGCCATTTTTCTCAAGCGTAATATCAAGATTGATAATATCACTGCTTCTTATAATTTGGCTTTTACTTGGAACGCCATGGCAAACCACGTCATTAATTGAGCAATTTAGAACAAATTGATAGCCATATTGCCCTTTTGACGCCGGTCGGGCTTGCAGTTCCTCAACAATGAATTGCTCCACACGGTCATTAACTTGCATTGTGGTCAGGCCCGGTCTTACATACTCATCGAGCATCATAAACACTTGCGCAAGTAACTTACCTGATTGACGCATAAGCGCAATTTGACTGGCATTTTTGATTGAAACGTCAGACATTATTTTTTGTCTCAGCGTCTATGTGTTTAGTGAGCTCCGCCTGAATAAGCTCAGCAAAGGTTTTTGTTGGATTATGCTCGGCAAGCTTGCCTATTTTAATCCAAAATTCGGCTTGTGCATTAATAGAGCGAGACATAACGTGTGACGTTGAGCGTAGCTCTTCATGTAATTCATCTGAAATTTTTACGATACCCAAAATATATGTTCCGTATATGGTTTATATATATATCGTATCATTGTTGGCGTAAAAAGAAAGGTGAAAATAGAGACGTTGACGTCATGCTCCTAATTTAACTTCAGTTTAGTCTCAAATTTCTTAATCAACTTTACCATCTTGTATATTGTATTCAATTGTAGGGGGTGTATAATTTAATTCCGATTTAAGGTAATACGCTACAGAAAAGCGGTTTTGCGTGTACTAAGTCGTTTTTATTACCTTGATTGGTATTTTTAATTCTTAATTTAGTAAAAGGAAGTTTTATGAAAAAAGTTAAATCAAAATCACGAGTCCTTGAAATTATATCTATAAAGCACTTAGCGCGGATCTCAGGTGGGCGTAATATTCTTTGCCCAGCGGTTCACGATGGTAAACCGGGTACGCCGCAAGGGCATTGTATTTGTCTTAATGTGCCGCCATTTAGAGGCTAATTAGCATATCAATGGCAACTAATAAGTTGCCATGTTTTATAAAGAGTTAAAATCATTTACTCAACCTGTCTTTAATTACATTTCACATATTCTTCTATGTACCACGCGCTGTGGTATACAACTTTTAGTCATGGTTATACGTCAGTTTCTTAATGATATTAATAATATAAAGCGATGAATTGGATGACTTCAAAAGAAATAGTTTGCAGTAATATTCTATACTCTTACTTCAATAGAAGAATGCCCTAAAGTGAATAGGGCATCGATTTCAGAGTATGGACGTACTTATTCTTTTAAACCAAATGGATCATCAATGCTGTGGCTCGGCTGAGTAAACCATTTAGGGCCTGCCTCGGTCATGTAAAAATGGTCTTCTAGACGAATGCCAAACTCATCAGGAATGACTAACATAGGCTCGTTACTAAAACACATACCGGCTTGTAAAGGTTGCGGGTTATTACGAACTAAGTATGGCCATTCATGTATGTCTAAGCCAATACCATGGCCTGTTCTGTGTGGGCAGCCAGGGACATTGTAATCTGGGCCTAATCCGACAGAGGTTAGGTAGTTACGCGCTGCATCATCCACAGCCCCACACGGTTTACCAATTTGTGCAGCGTTAAACGCGGCTATTTGGGCATTTTTCTCATGATCCCACATAGTACGCTGTCTTGGTGAGGGGGTACCAAAGACATAAGTTCGGGTGATATCCGACAAATAGCCTTCAACTTTACACCCTGTATCAACGAGTACGACATCACCTTGTTTAAGCGTTTGTGGCTCTTTAACGCCATGCGGAAATGAAGAGGCTTCACCAAACAGCACAATACAAAAGTAGTTACCTGATGCGCCGACTTTTTTGTGTGCTGTATTGATAAAAGTTTCTACTTCTGTGGTGGTGATCCCTTCATATAACATACTGGCGGTTGCTTGATGTACTGCTAGAGTCATATCCATTGCACGTTGGATCAGAGCAAGCTCTGTGGCTGATTTATGCATTCTGCAGTGTGCGGTAACTGTATCAGCATTGATCCAAGTATGTTGTGGCGCAGCTTGGCGTATGCCATCGAAAATGAAAAAAGCAGTACTTTCATCAATACCAATCGTCGCTGCAACGGTAATATCAAGCTCTAATAGTGTTTTAGCAAACAGTTGATAAGGGCTCTCATGCTCTTGCCAGCAATGAATAGGGCCTTCAATTACTTGGTAGTCAATCAAAGTACCAATTTCAAAGGTTGGTGCAATAAATTGTACAGTGCCTTTGGCTGGTAATATTGCTCCGACCATACGCTCGCTCGCGTACCATTGCATACCTGTAAAGTAAGTTAAGTTAGTGCCAGCGTTTAGATATATTGCTGCAATATTATGTTCTTGCATGTACGCTTGTGCACGGTTAATACGTTGTTGATATTCTTCATAACCAATTGCTTGCACATCAGTCGTCATGTTAGTTAACGAGTCTAGCGCTTGTTGTTGGCTTTGTATGCCTACACCATGGGTTGTCATAATTTCTCCTAAAATCTATCTATTCGATATGGGGTCAAATCCAAACTAGGTACTTCACCACTACAAAGTTGTGTTAATAGTTTTGCTGTAATTGCCGCTTGAGTTAAGCCAAGGTGCTGATGACCGAACCCAAAGTACACATTGCGATGCTTTGGGCTGCGGCCGATTACGGGTAATGAATCGGGTAATGATGGGCGACATCCCATCCAAGTGTCAAATGGGGGTTTTTCATCAATGCCACTCAGTAGTGCCTTTGCGTGTTTCAATAACATTGTCGCGCGGTGATGGTTTTCTGGTGCATCAAGCCCAGCAAACTCAACCGTGCCTGCGAGTCGTAAGCCTTCTGACATGGGCGTTATAATAAACTGACGTTCTGCAGATGCAACTGGACGAGACAGGGTACTTTGATTTTTGATCATGGCGTGGTAGCCGCGCTCTGTATCTAATGGCACATTAAAGCCTAATTGGCTGGTGAGAGATTTACTCCATGCACCTGTGCATATAATGACTTTATCAAACTGATGTGTGGTATTGTCGGAGGTGGTAAGTGCTATATTTTGGTCTGTTGTTTGAATCGCTTTAATGCCCACTTGTTGAAATTCGCCGTGCGCACGATGAAACAAAGAAAAAATATGCTGGCATAAATGATAGGGGTTTATGCTATGTCCTACATCCGTAAATAAGAGTGCGTTTTTAACGCGTTTATCTAAGTTAGGCTCAATAGAGAACACACTTTTCCCTTTAAGCCATTTCACCGCAACATTATGTTGCTTATATTGTTGGTACAGTTTTTCAATATCACTCTCAGGGGTGTCTTCAAACGTCAGCAAACTGCCATTTAAGGTAATTAGGTCGGTAAAATCTTGATCGCCTAATAACGCTTTATAGGCTGATAAAGCAGGCTCATTAAGCGCTTTTAAGGCATTGGTATTTTCGGTGAGCTTGGCTTTTCTCATGTTACAAACAAATCTAAAAAACCATGGAAAGGCTTTATAAAGATAGCGCCAATCAATCCTTAGCGGGCCGTTGGGGTTGAACAACATACCAGGCAGCTTTTTCAATAAGCTTGCTTGAGCCAGTGGAAAAACTTGCTCTGTGGCAAAGTGTCCCGCATTGCCTTTTGAGCATTTTTCAGCAATACCTTGTTGGTCGAATAAAGTAACAGAAAAGCCTTGATCTTGTAAATTCTTGGCTGTACATAAACCGACGACACCTGCGCCAATAACAGCAATTTTAGGTTGATTAGACATGCACTTTCCTCTTTTTTAGCTGAATTGACTATCAATATTGTAAATCTCAGTAGATTGTATCTACACAATTGTAGTCAAACTGATGTCTATTATTATTATTTTTATAAATACAAATTTCATATTTATCCGTAAGTTACCCATAGTTTCTGGATGAAAAGTTAAGATTGTTATTATCCATGGTAATATTTTCTTAACTTGGACATTGATTATTGTATACAATATACTTAAGATGGTAAACATAAAAACCAGATAGAGGAAAAACCAAGATGGCAAATTGGCAAGGGGTTTACTCATTAGTAATAACTCAATTTAACGGTGACGGCAAATAGTATGCGCAGAGGGACATTTTCATGTATTGATGGCCACACATGTGGTAACCCTGTGCGGTTGATCACCAGTGGACACCCAAATTTATTGGGGTCCACAATGAGTGAGAAGCGTCAGCACTTCATGGCTGATTTTGACTGGATCCGTCAGGCGTTAATGTTTGAGCCAAGAGGCCATGACATGATGTCAGGTGCATTTATTTATCCACCGACCACAGAAGATGGTGATGCAAGCGTATTGTTTGTTGAAACCTCAGGGTGTTTGCCTATGTGTGGGCACGGCTTAATAGGCACGATCACATTTGCGCTGCAGGCTGGTCTATTACAACCAAAAGTAGAAGGCGAGTTAAAAATAGATACGCCGGCAGGACGGGTCAATGCACAGTATTTACGTAGTGGTGAGCATGTTGAATGGGTTAAATTGTTCAATGTTCCCGCATTTTTGGCGTATGAACAGGTTGTGATAGATGTGCCTGATTTAGGTCAATTAACCGTCGATATTTCATATGGTGGGAATTATTACATCATCGTTGAGCCGCAGCAGAACTTTCCGGGCATTGATAAATGGAGCGCCAGTGACATATTGACGTTCAGCCCGAAAGTGAGAAATGCGGTGAATCAAAAACTCAAATGTGTTCACCCAGAAGATCCTACAGTGCAAGGCGCATCGCATGTGTTGTGGACCGGACGGCCTAAACAATCTGACTCACATGCTGCCAATGCCGTCTTTTACGGTGAAAAAGGGTTAGATAGATCCCCTTGCGGAACAGGAACCAGTGCCAGAATGGCGCAGCTACATGCTAAAGGCAAACTGTTAGCGCATGAGCCGTTTATTCATGAAAGTTATATTGGCAGCCAATTTATTGGATGTATAGAAGGTATTACAGAAGTTGCTGGGCGAGTAGCGATACAGCCAAGCATCCGAGGATGGTCAAAAGTAACTGGTACTAGCAACATTAGTGTTGATGATAGTGACCCGTATGCTTTCGGATTTCAAGTAGTGTAATTAATCAAATTTTTGGAGGTAATATGCAAGTTACTGGAGCAAGTCTTATTGCGGGCGATTGGGTGATAGCAGATCAAGCCGAGGCATTTTTTGGCTTTTCACCTAAGTTGAATAAAAGTCTAGAAACACCTATTTACGAAGCAAGTTCAGATATGTTGGCGAGTGCGATTGAGCAAGCAGGGTTGGCATTTAAAACGTATCGGAAAACCAATTATCAACAACGTGCAACGTTCTTACATGCTATTGCAGATGAAATTGAAGCATTGGGCGATGTTTTAATCGAAACGACGCATCAAGAAACGAATCTACCCATTGCAAGACTGCAAGGTGAGCGTGGACGTACAATGAATCAGTTACGTGCTTTTGCCCATGCATTAGAAGGTAGTCAAGATAGTATTGCAAACTTTGGCTGTGCTGATGCTGCGATCCCTGATCGTTCTCCTTTACCAAAACCAAATACAGCACTTGATTATTTACCCCTAGGGGTTGTTGGCGTGTTTGGCGCATCAAACTTCCCGTATGCATTTTCTACCTTAGGCGGTGATACTGCTGCAGCACTGGCAGCTGGATGTCCGGTGGTAATGAAAAGCCACACAGCTCACCCGGCGACGAGTGAATTAATGGCCAGAGCAATGGACAAGGCTATTAATAAGTGTGCTATGCCAAAAGGCGTATTTTCAATGATCCAAGCAAAACGTTATGACATTGCGCATGAGTTAGTTGGTGCGCCGCAAGTTAAAGCAATTGGTTTTACAGGATCATTCTCGGTTGCACATAAACTGTTAGACACAATCGCAAAGCGACAAGAGCCGATCCCGTTTTACGGAGAGCTAGGCAGCATAAACCCACAGCTTATTTTAAAGGAAAAAGTACAAGAAGCGGGACCAACTGTGGCAGATCAGCTAAGTCAGGCTCTGTTAATGGGCAATGGACAGTTTTGTACGAGCCCTGGTCTATGGTTGGTGCCTGCAGCCAGTCATGAGTTTGTTGATCAAGCGATAAAAAATATTCAAGCGAGTGCATCAGACACATTATTGTCACCAAACATTGTGGCGAGTTTTAAACACAGTATTGCACAATTAACGTCACGAGATGACGTCACTTTGCTAGCACAAGGTGAATTGAGTGAACCGCACCATGCGAATGCCCACTTGTTCGCGACAGATATCGATACGTTCACAAATGATGCTTCTTTACGTGAAGAGGTGTTTGGACCTATGGCTATGATGGTGACATATGATAAAGAAAGTCAACTACAGCGCTTGGTTGAGCTACTTGATGGGCAATTAACTGCATCAGTTCATGGTACTCGTCAAGATCTGAAGAAATCTGCAGCAGTGATTGAAGCGCTAGAATACAAAGTAGGGCGGATCATTGAAAACCAGATGCCAACGGGTGTTGAAGTGTGCCCATCAATGAACCATGGTGGCCCATATCCATCATCGACAGATGTTCGAAGCACATCTGTTGGTTTAAATGCCATGCTTAGGTTCTTGCGACCAATTTGTCGTCAGCGTGCTAATTAATGTAACAAACGTAATTATTTCTTTAAAAAATATGTGAAAAAATGCCCAGAGCACTCGCTTGCTCTGGGCTTAGGGGATAGCTCCAATGGAGCCAAAGCGTTACTAAAAAAACACCTTTCTTCTGTAGGGAGAAGTAGAAAGTAACTTAAGTGTAGTTAATATTTCACAAAACTTACAAACAACTTAATGAAATATTAATTCATTTAAAATCAATTGCTTAATGTTTATATAAGTATTTAATCTAAAAAATATAAAAAGATATATTCATGTTATACCCAAGTTATTAACTGACTGTCACTAACAAGGTCTCTGGGTAAGCTATTCTTGATTTTACTCTTTTGCCATTTCCCTAACCCAACAGGCGCACCGCATAGCGTTAAGATGACTTCGCCCGTTACATTTACAGGGTCAGCCAGTCGAATATCCTTACCATTGAAATAATCACGCGCGTCACTATCAGACATTGCATAGGTGTTTTTTGTGGCGTACTTTCCAAGTGCTGTTGCAAATTCATGCTCCAATCTCACACCATTTTTATGAGTAGTACCTAACTGTATACCCAGCCGGGCATATTTAATTTTGTTCTCTATAGGTTGAAAGCCATCAGGGAATAGCCAGAGCTCTTTGTCTCTACTCATAAGCTGACCAGGCAACGACACATTGAGCCCAAAATGCGTGTTAATATAGTCGATAAAACTCTTTTGTAACTTATGATCTGAGGGGGAAAATGGAAACGCGCCTTTCTTATACTTTTGCTGATCATTGTCTACCGAATGTGTTTTGATGAAGCGGGCAATGAAAAAGCCTTCGCTATCGTAAATTTGAGGCCAAACGTGTAAATAACCTTCAGGTGTTGTTGCTTTGTCTGCATCGGGAAACAATGATGATAACGGATCAACTTTAATTGCATCCGTAAATTCGTCGAGTAAGGCATCGCACACTTGCTGATTTTCTAGAGGCGTTAATGTACAGGTAGAATAAACCAATGTACCACCCGGTTTGAGTGCAAGGAATGCACTACGAATTAACTTTTTCTGAACCGCTGCAATATCAATATTTGAGTCAATAGACCAATTTTTGAGCGCATCTGCGTCTTTTCTTACTGTACCTTCGCCTGAGCAAGGCGCATCGAGTAAAATACTGTCAAAACTTTCAAACATATAATCGCCAAATATGGCGGCGTCAAAATGCGACAGCGCACAATTTGCAACACCCATGCGCTTCATATTTGCTGCGAGTACTTTGAGTCGAGAAGACGATAGCTCATTGGCAACTAACACACCTTGGTTATTCATTAGCGCGCTTAATTGCGAGGTTTTTGAACCTGGCGCTGATGCCATATCTAACACATAAGTACTGTTACTAAGCGCAGCTTCTAATGCAATAGGTGGCAGCATTGAACTGGCTTCTTGTACGTAAATACAGCCGCTTAAATGAATATCAGTATTGCCCAAAGCTAAGTTGTGTTCTTCCTCATTTGGACGGGTGAGCCAAAAACCGGTTTCGCACCATGGTACCGCGGTTATTTGCCAGTTATGCTCAACACAGTAAGCTTTGAATGCACAAATCGACATTTTAAGAGTGTTAACCCGAACAGATCGCCTAAGTGGGGTTTTACACGCATCTAAAAAATCCGTGAGCGCCAAATGTGAGGGAATATATGTTTGTACGTCATCAATAAATGCATCGGGAATATAAGTTGAACTGTCCAAGGTGCGCTCTGTGTTACTGGTTTGAATTGAGTGACACAATTTTATCATTGCCTGAGAGGCGCTTAAAGGCCATTTTACACTTGACGACAATTAAGCACTTAGATTTGGTAAAACACTTGGCGTGAAATATACCTATTGTGTATACATTCGATAGATAAAACAAAACCAGCCAATAAATAAAGTTAAAGAGCTCATAGCGAATGCGATGGTACGTAAGAGTAAATTGCGGCCCATAATGTGCTCTGCACAATGCCAATAACGTGCAACGACAAAAAAACAGCTGATCACATACCATAAATGTCCATCAAGTTGATGCAGCTGCAAGGTGATCAGCAAGATAGTGAATAGCACAGGTTGTTGAAATTGATTGTCGTAACTGTTACCCGCCAAAACCGTTAATTTCGAGAGGTTGTGTTTGTTAATGAAAGTGATATCAGTGGGTGATACTGACTGAGTTATATAAGCTCGCACGCGTAATACTGTGGTTAATATCCACAAAAATGCAATGAGTATCAGTAAGAAGAATAGAGGGTATTGGATCCACATAGGTGTGCTCCTAAATATTGATGATGAATTTACTTTACCAGCATTCACTGTTTGGCTAAGGTGTCATATATGACAGTTTTTAAGTTAAAAGTGACACATTGAAAGTCTCGATCATTATTCCAGATAACGTACTCGCCAGTGGTCTTATGGGCGTTATCGATGTATTACATGTGGCCAATACGTTGGCCAGACGGCCTATATTTGAGTGGCAATTGGTGAGCTTAACAACTGATACAGTGCGCGCGAGTCAAGGTATGGTGTTTGAAAGTTGTACTCCATTGGCTGGTATACAGTCATGTGATGCGATGATTTGGGTCGGGAGTCAGTACTTAGGGCAGCAAGCGTTATGGCAACAATGCCAACAAATTGCACCGCTAAAATTTCACATCACAAAGCTTATTGAGCAAAGTGAAGTTGTTTTGGCTGGGTGTACCGGAGTGAGTTATTTGGCAAAGTCTGGTGTGTTAAATGATATTAAGTTAACCAGTAGCTGGTGGCTGAAGACATTTTATGCCAAATATTTTCCGCATTTAAATGTCAGCCAAGAAGCGATTTACATACATGACGATAAGTTCATTACTTCAGGAGCTGTACAGTGCTATTTTCCTATGATGTTGTATTTTATACAACAGGTGCTTGGCGAGCAGTTTGCAGATGATGTTGCCTCATGGCTTGCCATTCCAAAATCACGGGAGTCTCAGCTTTCGTTTATGGCGTGCCATGCGTTTGAGTTACATCAAGACCGTAAATTATTGGCGCTACAACACTATATTAAGCAATCTTTGTCAGACGATCTTACATTACCCGTTTTAGCCGATAGGTTATGTGTCAGTGAGAGAACATTGATCCGACGATTTAATAAACATGTGGGATTATCACCGTCGGCTTATGTTCGCTTGGCGCGACTTGAAAGAGCAAAGCAATTGTTGCGCTCAACTGAGCATCGATTTGATGCGATTGGAGAGTTGGTCGGCTATCAAGATTTGAGCGCGTTAAATAAGCAATTTAAAGCACAGTATGGACAATCTATGAAACAATGGACGGCAAGCGAAAGGGGATAGCTTTCAGGGGGTATAAAATAGTGACAGTTTTACTTTGGAATATATTATATACACTAGGGGTTGTTAATCTTTGCTGTTCTACTTTTGTTCTCTTTGAGCGTGCTTTGATCGCGGCACTTAATACGTGGCCTAGTAATCTAAGCGAACATTAAGCAACAAAGAGAAAGGGGTGCTAAAATGAACCTGAAAGATCAACTGCCCCTATTCTTTTGTGTATAAATATAATGGACTTAGTTGAGTGAACTCATTACATAAAGGATAATAAAATGCGGTTAATCCCAAAGAATCAAAGATAAAGTTACTATAAAAAAACGCGGTTTTATCATTTGAAATTACCTAAAATATCGCAGGTGCAGGCTTTACAAGGCGATGTGATTACTCACAGGATGCGCGTTGTTTAACACAAGTAGAAGCCAAAGCAGATGGTATGGGGCATCACTGTGGCGGTGTTTTTTAACATTAAATAGTGAACGTTATCCAGCTCTTTGTAGGCTGTTATCTCAGTTCAACGTATTTTGATGTACCAGCAATTAATAGGTTCATACAGTTGGTTTGTGAGTGAGATTTATCATCTGTTAACTAAGGCTCATTCAACCAAGTAATGGCAAGTTCTTCACTATAAAAACTTTTAATTTCTAAAGCATTGTTATCTGCAAACAAGTCTATTAAATCACTTTTAAAATCGGCTGGGCTCACGACTCTTGCGATACGCACATGAAGCAAGATATTTTCTATTGCTTTCATCACCTTTAAAACATCACTGCCGCTATAATTTAGCTTTAAATTAACCACATTGAGTAATAAGTTTGGCTTGTTGTGCAGTTTTGCGACGCGATTAATTTCATCATACATGTTGATGACTTCTGTTGGGGTTCCAGACCCTTTGACCGACACCTTTATAATACTGGTTGGCAAGTCGGTTAATATGTCATATTGAAATTGATGTGTTTTATTGCTATCGCTCATGGCCGTTACAAATCGTTACATCATAATATAGGTTTAGCAAAGTCCCAGTGGATTAGACAGCT
Organism: Pseudoalteromonas sp. MMG005; assembly: GCF_018101015.1. Classification (NCBI taxonomy): domain Bacteria; kingdom Pseudomonadati; phylum Pseudomonadota; class Gammaproteobacteria; order Alteromonadales; family Pseudoalteromonadaceae; genus Pseudoalteromonas; species Pseudoalteromonas sp. MMG005. The sequence continues at coordinate 12,233 of NZ_JAGJEK010000012.1, forward strand.
TTCAGAACAACATAATTTGCGTTACTGATGATTGTTTAACTCGTGACTGGCCTCAACAAAGGCATTTTTGAGTTTAGTTACAACGGGCTCCGGGGTGTTGAGGCTAAGCGCAACATATAGTTCATGGTGTTTAATAACATGCTCATGTGGAAAGTAACCATATTGACTATTTATCAACGCGTTAGCAGGTATATGAGAAGCCCACATAATATCAGCTCTACCCATTTCAAGACTACGCCACGCTGCGGTGAAATTACCAACAATGAGTAAATTTTGGTTTTCTTTAAACCCCATTTCTCTTAGCGCGTTTGCTTCGTAACTGCCCCTTACACTTACGGCTATGAGAGACTTGGCATCATCAATATTCCCAATTGTCACAGTGCTGTGTTTTGTTGATGAATAGAATTGATATTGCAAAGGTTGTAGTTTGAAAAGCCAATGGAAAAGGGGCGCTCTTTCTGGTGTTTTTGCAATAGAGAAAATTAAAGTATTCGGTTGTGTTTGTGCAATTTTATAGGCGCGTGCCCATGGTAGCACTTCGATATTTTGCTGGTATCCAGCAATTGAGAGCGCACGTTTGACTATTTGAAATGAGCTCCCAGCAACTATCGTTGTATCTTTTACAATTTGATAAGGTGGCAAGTCTTCGGTCACAACTCGGATACTTGGGACTAAAGCTGCCAAGTACCATGGTGCAATCAACAGCAAAATTAACCGAATACGATACATGGCTAAGCTTAGTTGGCTGATAATGCTTAAGTATAGATCTGCTTGGTCAACTTGTGAAAGCTGGGTATTTCTATACTGATGATAACTGTGTAAGAATTGATGCTTCGTGCTCACTGTATACCTTCATAAAATTGTTTCTGCATATTGGTGGTTTGCGAGGCAATGTATCAGGTAGGGCTGCGTTTGCTTGCTTTAGTTGTGAAATAAACTGCGCTAAATCAATATTGCGATACGTAAATATCGAGGGTGTAGCAGCGCGTTCAGGGATCTCGAGGGTTGATTCATCCACTGCGAATGAAGCATGTTGAAACTGGGCTTGGCTGTTGCTAAATATACTGTTCCTAGTACGGAGCACCGCAGCATTGGGGATCGCTTTAATTCGCAATTGAGAGCCATTTTCTTGCCAACTTATCCCGCATACGCTGATATGCAAACATGACTGTACACCGGCGATTACTTTGGGTGTCAATTGCGCATTGCCTGGTTCATAAATATCTAATATCAATGAGGCGACTGTCTCTTCTGATAAATTTTCAAAAGTAATATCGCCATTGTTTGAAACGTAACTTATCTTGAGGGTTTCTAGCACATAATATACTTTGCCAGTGTCTTTCCACTGTGAATGCGTGCATGCCTCTGTTGCGCGTGTACCTTTATTTGGCCTCGGCCGTGACTTTGCCATTCGACTCGTAAACCAAGTTGTTAGCAGTGTTTTCATAGCGACTCCATTATTTTTTAAATACAACATAAATGATAATGAGAAGGATTGCTATTAAGATTTGCAAGGTGTAAGGTAATTAACATTCAAATTAGCATCAATAATCATTCACACAATAACTGGAGGCTAAAATGAGCTTTATAATCGGGCTGAGGAATTTTTTCTTTAAGGTTCTTTATCGTATCTCACGACCGGTGATATTCTTAATGGACCCTGAAGAGGCGCACTATATGTTCAAACGTGTAGGCGTATTTCTTGGGTCAAATTTTCTGACACGACTACTTACTTCTATGTTGTTCAATTATGGGCACAAAAGTCTTAAATCAACGGTTGATGGTATAGAGTATCGAAATCCTCTAGGTTTATCTGCGGGATTTGATAAAGATGGAGAGTTGACAAAAATATACCCATCAATAGGTTTTGGTTTAGCAGAGCTTGGCTCGTTTACTGGTGAAGTGTGCCCAGGGAACCCCGGGAAAAGACTGTTTCGAATGGTAAAATCTAAGTCAATTTTGGTATGGTATGGTTTAAATAACCAAGGCGCAGAAACCATATCAAAGCGTTTGAAAGATGTGGATTTTGGTAAATTAAAAGTGGGGATCAATGCGGCTAAATCAAATTTAACCTCAGAATTTGATTTACAAGATTCTATCGATGATTACACCAAAACACTGTCTTTATTTAAAGACATTGGCGACTATTACACGATTAATATTAGTTGTCCAAATACTCAAGATGGCGAACCTTTTGTTATTAAAGAAAATTTAGATGCGCTTCTTATTGCTGTGAATGCACATCGTGTCGCTGGCCGACCAATTTATGTTAAGCTCGCAGCGGATATTTCTAACGATGAAATAAATACAATTGTAGACGCGTGTATTGAGCACCAAATGGATGGAGTTGTTTTAACTAACCTCGCTAAACCTTCACATAACAAAGAATTTATAGAAGCAGAGTTGCCTTATCATAAAGGGGCGATGAGCGGTTTGCCGTTACAGCGTATTTCCACCAATGTTATTAGGCATGTATACCGTCGCTCACGGGGAAAGCTTACTATTATAGGTGTTGGTGGTATTTTTACCGCCAAAGATGCCTATGAAAAAATCACATCAGGCGCGAGCTTATTGCATATGATCTCGGCGCTCATTTTCGACGGTCCACAGAGTATTAATGAAATTAATCGTGGGCTGGTGAAGTTGCTAAAAGCGGATGGTTTTTCATCGATTGAAGAAGCTATTGGGTCTCGTAACCCATTACCAAAGTTAACATCTGAAAATCCTGTCGCAACGAAACAGGATGCCGCGTAACAGATTCTTCGTTCCACCAGTTGAAGGCTGAGTGATCAGCCTTTTTTTTGATTTAAACTATTTAGCAAAATTAAGCTCAATGCAATGAGGGTAATATTCGTTGTGACTGGATTAAAAGCATCAATTAATACAACTGGGTAGAGTAAGGCGACCAACATTAATAGGCCTGTAAGCGCCAATATATTTAAATAGATCACCCAACGTACTCGAAAGTAGATAAACACGCACAATCCAAATACCACTTCGGCCACCCCAGCTGATTTTGTGATCCAATAAGAGGTTGTTTCTGACAATCCAATGCTTGCTGTCATGGCGTGTTCGAGTGGCGCAATATGCAGTAACTTTGGGAAAATGCCATGATAAATCCAGCTGAAACTAATAATGAATCGAGCAATGTAAAGTGTAGACACGCCGTATCCTTTGGTGAGTTTTTGTGAAGTTTCGTTGTCATTCTAATGAATGTGCGCTGCAAATCCTACCGCAATCTTTGTACTAATCGATCTTTACGCGTGATTGATACGTAGTCTTAATGTAGAACGTTAACAATGGGTTGAAAAAAGCTAAAAGAGGGCATGGTGCATAAAATTAATCCTAGAAAGTTATTGAACAGTAAATGGACCGCTATTTCTCCTCAACATAAAGAAAAACACTTTATTGTGTCAGAAGTGGAGTTTGATGAAGAAGGGCGTATTACGTTGTGTATTATTGAGGCTGTGATGACAAAACGTGCAATTGAAGTTGACTGGCGTACGCTAAAAGAAGGGGACATGTGGAAGGTGGGTTGGCGATAGTGAGGAAAAGCTGTGGCATTTGACTAATTATTGGAAACTTGGGTTATTCACTGAGTGCAGCAGCGTTAGTTAAAGTATGAGAGAGTGGTGTTCATACAGTCCATGGCTAAGCTGCCAAAGAAAGTAGGCTATTAAAAGCCTACTTTAATTTGGATTTATTCACGTTTTTATTGTCTTAGTGCCTGATATAAACATTGGCACTATTACGGCGTGATAACTATCAAGGCGTAATAAAATATCGGTTGTCAGTTTCAGTACGTAACACAGAGTCGTTAAGGTAAGACAAAGTCATAGGCCTTTGCGCAGCATCTAAGCTTCCATCCGTTTCAATAGTATTTTGATAAATGGCATTCGCCGTAGCGGTATTGATAGCGTAGAGTTTAATCCCGTAGCTCTGACTTTGGATAATGTGGTTATACCGATAGATATGAGGTAGACCGTTGCTACGAGTAATATCTTGCTGCGCAGGGTTACGTGCAAATATGCCATTTTCGCCAGCCTTGATAATGGTGTTGTGCTCAATCGTTAAATTATCTCCATCTAGCATCATACCGTTACCACCGCTTTTAAAAATCATATTACCTGTAACAACAACGCCTTCTCCTCCTACTTGAATACCAGTGTTTTGCCATGCTGGTGAGAAAGGGCTTAACCCAGTTCGATAGATTTTGTTATGGGCTATTCGTGCATTGTTTTGCACCGAGTTTAGTTGAATGCCGTCAGCTGCGATGTTCTCAAGTATATTGTTGGATATATCAACATGGGTTATCTTATGTGGGTAGACAGTGGTTGTTTTTCCGTCACATTCGAGCGTTCTACTGTGTCCTGTATAGCCAACGTACATACCTTCACCAGACTCTGTATCGTGTATAAAGTTGTTGTGTATAGACAGCCCTGACATAGTAAAGTTTTCGGCCCATGTTGCGCTGTCACAGTTGGGGTCAGTTTTGATTAGCAAACCAGCAAACCGTGCTCGGTAGACTTCAACATGATCAATTTCTATATGGTGACTGAGTTTGCCGACACTCAATGTGCCCCCTAGTTTGAGTTTGTATGGGGAAGCAGAGTCTTGTGCTGTGGATGTCACTTGCAGGTAACTTGAGTTTTCTATTGCGATACTATATTCATACTCAATGGTGGTTACTGTGTCGTCTTGGTTAGTTATGACAATATTATGTTCAGGCGAACCATGTAAATTAGTTACTCTGAGCGGCCCTCTTTCACCTTTCGCTAGACATAGCCTATCACCTGGGGATGTTTGAAGTTGTGAACCATCAATTTTGTATTGCGAAGAGGGGATAACAAAATCACATACTTGTGTTGCGAGAACAGGTTGTGCGATGAGTGTGGCTACAACACACAGAATGGATGACTTAGTATTAAGTCGTGTTTTGAGTTGCATTTCATATGCTCCTTGTATTAATTTTCCTTTGAATTACTGCGAGATTAAAAAGGTAAACGGCGGTTGCACACATCAGCTTCTTATTTATTCAAACCAGCATAAGAGGCCACACAAAGCTTACCTTCAAATAAATACTAAACGTATTAATATGATTAGTCTTTAATAATTGTTATTAATTTAATTATTATTAATGATAGCCTGTGGCGGTTGTATTCTGAGCACAATAAAGGTAAATAAACTGGCAGTAAAAAACATGATTAGACTATAAATGCTGGGCGCAATAGACATAACAGGGTTGTTAAGCATGCCAGTTGTGATCAGCAGTGCGAGGGTGCCATTTTGAAGCCCCACCTCCAATGTAATGGTTCGCGATTGCGCTCGGTTGTGTAAAAAATAGTGGGCTACTAAAAAGCCAATTAGCATTGTGCTGATATTCAGCGCTATCGCTGCAGGGCCAGCCAAAAGAATATATTCAACAATTTTATTGTCTAACGTAACACAAATACTGATGATGACTAATGCAAGAATAGTCATTGAAAGCCAGCTGACGTATGCCTGAGCGTTTGTGGCGGTGGTTGGCCATTTTTTACGTAGTATCATACCGAATACGACAGGAATAACGGTGATTATCATCAATTTGAGCCAAGTTTCAAAAAGAGGAAGTGAGAATGATGAATTGGTGCCTACGTAAATATTTATGGCCCATATACTGAGTAGCGGTATGGTAAAAGGGGTAATAAAGCCAATTACAGCTGTTAATGATACCGATAGCCCCACGTCTGCTTTAGCTAAATAACTAAACAAATTTGATGTGGTGCCGCCAGGACAAAGTGAAAGAATAAATAAACCAGCAGCTAACTCACCTTTCATACCCGTTATAAATATAATGCATAGCGCTGTGCAAGGCAGTACTAAAAGTTGACAAAAAGCGCCAAGGAGAAAGCTTTTTGGTTGTTTAAACACCCGTTTAAAGTCATCGAACGTTAAGCTGAGACCAACGCCTATCATGATAATAATAAGCGCAATTGGTAATGCGATAGAAATTAAGGTATTAAGCATAAAGGCTCCGAGCTAAGTGGTATCGAAGTGATGGTAGTGTAAGTATGGCGATTTTAAATTATAGCCAAGAGCGTTACGATAGCGAATTAATTAAATGGTTGCTTAGCCTTATAAAACTAGGTAGTTTTGCTCTATTTAATTCATAAAATATAGGCCCTTAGGTAAGTATGGAACACACATTAATTCAGGCAGTGATAGATGCAGAGCAACAGTTAAGATTGGCAATGGTCTGTTCTAATATTGAGACATTGCATGATTTACTCGCCGATGAACTCATTTTTATTAATCATCTCGGACATCGTGTTTCAAAACAAGAAGATATCGCATTACATCAATCGGGTTTATTATCGATTACTTCAATTACCTTGAGTGGCATGCAAGTGCATGCTTATGGAGATTGTGGCTTGGTCCATGTGAATGCTGACATAACCGCAAAGTATCAAGGCGCTGAATCTAATGGGCGTTTTGCATTTTCAAGAGTGTGGTTAAAAAAAGGGCACAATGTGCAAGTTATATCAGCCCAATCAACAGCTTTTGTAGCATAAAATTATCAAAGTACGTCATTTCGAATTGATATTGTCAAAATCTAAAGCCTTTACTTTATACAAAGTATATTGAGATCATTATTAATCGCCTGTCTTAAGTCGGTGTGCTGGTAGGTACTAAGGTGTTAGCTGAGTTTATTCGAGAGAGACAACCTTTCGTGGTGAAGCTGTGATTTTAGTCGATGCGCTGGCAGTATCACGAGCGCATCGTTATTTGATGTACCATTTAAACTTTAGCCGATTGATAACTTGCTTTTGTTCGTAAATCTGAAAACAAGCCATCCGCACCAAAGAAACAGAGTTAAACCGATGGCTGTAAAGATTGCAGGCATGGGATTATCCCAGTCACTAATAGAGCCGGCATACGACGCTATAATTGTGTAAGGCACAACGTTGACTAACCATAATACCAAAAACTTGAAAAATGGCATTTTAGTCATGCCTGACATACAAGCTGATACCTCTGGTAATATAGGCGTTGCGCGCGACAGAAGTAACATAACCGGGCCATGACTATTAAACAGTGCTATGACTTCGTCACGTTTATTAGGGTCTTTGACTAAAAAATGAAAAAGCACATGGCCATAATATCGGCTCACCCCATAACCACACATGCCAGCTAAAAATAGTCCAACCGTGCTCGCAATGGCTCCATAAATGGGCCCTAATAGATAACCACCTATTGTGATGACTGTTAACGTCGGCACGGCAATAAACAAATCAGCAAACAGCAGTCCTACGACAATCAGCATGACATATGCAAGATTGGCTGACTTGGCAGCATCTAGCCATAATTGAATTTTTTCAACCGTGATGATCCCTGTGAATTTCAGCACAATAAATGTGCTAGCAAAAAACAGCGCCAGAATTAATATGACTTTTAATAAAGATTTCATCGCGTATTCTCATGACATAAATTAGGGGTAGATAATCGGAATCACTATTTCATCAACAGACTGAGCAAGTGTGAGGTGCGCTTTTTTGAATGATGGCGGACCATGCCAACTCAATGTTGCGCCATTGCTGAATCCAAGACCTTCGGCAGGAATAATGCCCGTCCAATTTTTCGTTGTCTTACCGTCACTATTTTCATCATGTAGAATTTTAATCGCGAATTTTTCAACGTTTATGGTGAAATCAAACACGGTTTCTTTCGCGTTTATCTCCTGTTTTTTTAAAGTAAGTGCTTGATCATGCTGTTTAGGAAAGCCTTCCATGGCAAACAGCATTGCAATGATATTTCCAGGTTTTTCAGTATTGATATTGGTCACTCGAACAGACATTGTTTTTGCAGCAGAAGTGTTTGTTACACTCATTAAAAATACTCCAATAGTTAACATTACTTGGCTTGATTTTATGTTCATACTTATCCTCCTTTAAGAATTTTTTTAGCAATGAATGGTGCAATTAACAGTAATAATCTTAATAACTTAACCTTACCAAGATCATTAACTACGATTTCTTTTTCAATGCCAGCTAAAATGTCTGTGGCGGCTTTGATTGACGTTATTTTTGCTTTACCTCGACCTTCTGTCATTGGCGTATCGACCAGGGGCAAAAATGCTTGTATCACCTTTACGTTGGTTTCTTCCAATTGATAGTTCAGGCTTTGAGAAAACATATCCATAGCGGCTTTGGTCGCGCAATAGACGGCTGAGTTAGTCTTTGGCACCAGTCCTAATCCTGAATTAATATTTGTGATGAACGCTGTTTTTCCGTTGTTTAATAAACTGGGCAACAATAAGTAACTTAAGGCGCAAATAGCCGTAAAATTAAGGTTAATTTCAGGGGCGATGGCATCGTAATTAAAATCATCCGCTAAATAAGTCGGCGTGTTTTGAATGGCGGCGTTGTTAAGTAAGACATCGATACGTCTATGTGTTCTGGTTAAGGTATCGGCCACCTTTTCATACGCTGCCGGTTTTGAAAGATCGCAGGGGTAAAGTTCGATAGTTGGAAATTCGGCAAGTAGTTTATCCAGCCGTTCGCTTTGCCGTGCAATAACCAAGACAGTATTTTCAACGTGCAGGTACTTAACCATTTGATAGCCGATACCAGATGTTCCCCCTGTGATCACAATGGTTTTGTTCGTTAACTTCATTTTTCCTCTCAGGCTGTGTGGATACGCGTGGCAGATAAATTAATTGATACCAACGGTCTGCGCATTAACCTAGGTTAAAACGTGATGTATCATTAGCGGTTATCCTAATGAGTAGGTAGACTGACTTCGCAGCAGCTAATGAGGATAAATAGAGATGAACTTTGATGAGTTTGTAAAAAGGACTGGGATACCTGTTTCCTTTGAAAAAGGAGCGCATGTCTTTCACCAAGGGGACTCAAATGATTCTCTGTACTTTGTCATCAGTGGGTTGGCAAAAGCGTATTACCTCTCTATTGACGGCAAAGAGAGTATCAAGTCTTTCATAAAACCAGGAAATATGATCGGTAGCTTAAGCTCCGCTCACGCGAGGTTACCGTGTACTTTTAATTTACTCGCTCTTGAAAACACCCAGTTGCTAGAAATCCCTTTTAAGTGCTTAACAAAATCGGCAAAAGAACATCACACCATCGCCAATCAATTAATTGACAGATTGCTGATGCTTTCAATGAAGAAAGAACAACGCGAATATGAATTGTTAACGCTTAGTGCAGAAAGTCGTTATCTCAATTTCATGGAAAGAGAGCCTATACTCGCCGAGCAACTCACACAAAATGATATTGCTAAATATCTTGGCGTCACTCCGGTCGCGTTAAGCCGCATCAAAAACAGGCTCAAATAGTCGTTGGCTGGTTTTCGATTATAGGAGACTAAAGCAAACGCTAAAAGTGTTGCCGTTACACAAAAACACTCTATATAGCGGTTGATAACGCAGGCTTACTGATTGAATTTCAACGCAAGAGTGATTCACCTGATGACAATGAATAAGCCAGAAATTTCATTAATAACTTGCCCGTTTTAGTGGGTAAAGTGTATGACAGAGAAGCTGTGCTGATATAGACTGTTGCTGATATATTGCCATTTGGCTTTTCATGGAAGTATAAATTACGTTTAACAACGCTTAAGCGCTATTTAATCTCAATGAGTATTTAAATCATGGAAAATTATGCGTACACCCCACATCATTATTTTTGATGGCGTTTGCAATTTTTGTAACCGTTCAATCAATTTTATTATAAAACGAGACCATACAAATAAATTTGTTTTTGCACCGATGCAAGGTCCTGCAGCGCAAAAGTTAATCGCTGATTATAGCGCTGAAAATGTCGGGGTAGATACGTTCTTACTTATTAAAAACGGTCAGTGTTTTTACCGCACAAATGCCGCAATTGAGATAGCTCAAGATTTATGCGGTGGTTGGCCTTTAGTTCGTGTGTTTAAAGTACTTCCTAGACCAATTCGCGACTATTTTTATCGTTTTTTTGCAAGAAATAGGTACTATCTTTTTGGTAAAACTCAAGCGTGTATGCTGCCTACTCAAGCATTAAAAAACAAATTTCTATGGTAAAAATCCAATAATAAGATGTTGGCGTTCAATATATCGGAGTTCAAGTGAAAAAGATCTGTCTCATTACACACGCTGAAGCAACACACTCCGTCGAGGGTAAAGTAGGGGGGTGGTTTGATTCAAAATTAACGGACAAGGGCAAGGTTAAAGCGGCGTCTTTAGTGAAAAATATTGCGAGGTTGGGTTTTGAACTCGATACTATGACTGTGTACTGTTCAGATTTAACGCGTGCTGTGCAAACGGCTGAAATAGTCTTAGCTGACTCGAATTTGCCACTGAATCTAGACCCACGGTTGAGAGAGATGTCTTTTGGAACGCATGAAGGAATGTGCCAAAAAGAGCATGATAAAATTATCATACCAACAAGCCCGATAGGCGACCGTTTAGGGCATCGGATCTGTGATGGTGCAGAGTCTCGGCGTGATGTTGCCATACGCGTGGCTGATTTTGTCGACGAAATTATGCATCTGGACGGTGGTGCATTAGTCATCACACACGGTTTTGCTGCAAGCTTTGTCATAGCGGCATTTCAAAAGCTGGATATTGAAAGTATGGGACACCTTGCTTTTAAGTTAACGCCCGGCAGTATATCCGTTTTAGTTGTCGATGACTTATTTGAAAATCGCACTGTGAGTCTTTTAAACGCTTAGCCAAGTTCCACCGTGGCATATTGGATAGTGCCAAAGTTACTGGACCTGCGCTGATTTAGCCCGTTCAATGAAGTAAAAAAATGTATTCAATAAACGGGCGGTTATTAATGGCTATGATGACTGTCTATTGCCATAGAACTTTGTAGTGCTTATCTTTTTTCCACTGTTTAAAGTAGGTGTTAAACAAAGTGTCCCACTGAGGGAAATCAACATGGTAGGTATCGACGAACGCTAAGAAGTTGTCTTTGTGATAAGGATCCATTGGCATGAGGTAGGTTTCAAACAGGTATTCGTCATATCCTGGGCGAGAAGACAATAAGCCTTGCATAATAATTTGCTCATGCTCATTCTTTATTTTAGCCACATACTCTACACAGGCGTCAATAAAGTTGGCTTTATCACCATTAGTGAATGACAAATCATGGGCCTCTGCATAGACATAAAATGCAGCGATGGAGAGAGGCGTTTTATTGGCAACGTTGAACACCTTGTTACGTTTTTGTGTGTCGTTCATGCCAAAAACAATGCTTTGAGCTGCTTTATCTACCGGGATCACATCAATTAAGTACGATGCTGCATCGTCACGAGCCGGCACACTGAGCATCATGCGCAAAATACGATGAAAAATATCGTCAGTGTTACCAATGCCTGTTGCGGATGAACCTGAAATTTCAGAAAAGCGATAAATGGTGTATGGCACCCCAGTCAGTGATGCTTGTCTGATGTTTTCCTCTTGCACCCATTTAGATTGCCCATAACCGCTACAAATTAAAGCGGCATCGTCTACGTCGATAAAGTCTTCAATAGGGTTGATTGAAAAGTGTGAATTGTTCACCTGAGTACTGACCGTTGTGCTTGACACAAAGTGGATCATTTTTAACGTGTGTGTGCTGGCGATGGTCAGTAGCTCATTGGTACCACTGACCGACTTTTTAAAGGCAAAATAGGGTTGTATGTGATTGACATATGAGGCGGTATGGACAATATGTTGCACCTGCTTGCACAGCATGGCCCAATTTTTCTTGGATAGTCCTAATTGTGGTTGCTCCATATCACCTAAGACCGGCACAATACGATGCAAATCAATAGCGAGACGATAAGATTGGGCGGCTTGTTTAACACGCTGTTGTGCTTGCTTAACGGTATTGGCTCTGACTAAACAATAAATGATAGCGTCAGTTGAGTCTAATAACTGCTTAAGTATATGGCTCCCAAGAAAGCCAGTGGCGCCAGTCAGAAGCACAGACTTAATGTCGGCTTCGAATGCTATAGGCTGCGAGTCGGCTAAGTTAGGCAAACTGACCCCCGCATCTAATATAAAATCAGGAATAGTGGCGGTGCCATCGTTAACAAAAGAGTTATCTGAATTCACATTAAGTGCATTACGCTGATATATGCGCTCAATCTCATCAATCAATGCTTGTATGGTGTTCATATTTTTGAATGCATCAGCCTGAATATCAATTTGTAATTGTGTTTTAAGTTGCTGAAATGTTTTCAGGAGCGAAATAGAATCAAAACCGTATTCATAGAGATCACAATCAAGCTCAAGTTCTTCTGCTGTTACGCCGATCACATTAGCAATAATGTTAACCACAATATCTGCGACGTTGTGTTGGCTTGAATCGGTGACGACGTCTTGGTGATTGACTGGCACTTTGGCTTTATTTGCAACGCGTTTGAGGCGCTGACAGGTATTTTGGTAAATTTTATCTTTATCATGGCTCATGACAACACAGAGCGTACTTTGCTCAGATGCAAGTAAGGTTGTCATATAGTCAAAAGCATCACACATAGTGATAAGGGCATACCCTTTTTTCTCAGCAAAGCCGTTTTCAATACGCTTTAATGCATCATCTGAGTGCCAGTATCCCCAATTGATTGCCAGCGTTTTACCATGACGTTTGTTATTAGCAACTAAGGTACTTCTCATCGTTGCAAAGGTATTTTGAAAACCATTACCGTATGAATATGATAAATGATTCAAAGTGCCGAACACTGCCATCGAAGAAAACAACATAAAGAAGTCCAGAGGCTCGTCACTAAATGCTGCATCTAATAATTGTGAGCCGGACACCTTAACGGCCATCGACTGTTCAAAGTCTTTCCAGTTGTTCTCTTGCTCGGAAAATGCAGTACCAAGATGAAATAACCCATTCAGCGCAGAGTCTGTTAAGTGGTTTTCTTTTATTATTTTTGCGACGCGCGTCATGTCCTGCTCAACAGCTATATTGCAAGACAAATAGTGAATGTTACCAGGCAGCGCTGTAAGTTCTTTTAAATCACTTTGCGCATCATTTTCAGACTTGCGACCAAGTAAAATAAGCTTTGCATTATATTGTGTTAACAAATGTTGACTGAGCTTTTTACCGAGTTCACCCAGTGCGCCCACGATGAGATAGGTACCATTGTGCTTGAATTGTATCGAGTCAGAGCTTAGGTTTTTTGCATCTCTGTTACTCGTCATAACGTGCTTTGACGATAGATCTGTTTTTACCAGTTGCGCACAAAAGCGGCGGTCACCTTGATATTGCACATAGTTAAATTGCTCGTCAATAGAGTGCGTGAGTACAGGGGCTATAAACTCTTTTAGCAATTGAGATTGCCAGTTCTGTGAATCGTTTTTGGGTACTGACGCTGTCTTGAATTCCACCATAGTCCACTGGTGCTTAGGGCTACGCAGCGAATAGCTTCTCAATAAGGCGGTGATATCTTCTCTCGCAGCACAGTGCTCAGATATAAACGAGGCATAAAATAGCTGGATTGGCTGTGAATCAAAGGGTTCAATTGCTTGAATAAACTGATACAACGGTTGTAGTTGTCTATTGACGTGATTTAAGTCGGCAGATTGACCAATAAAAAAGACAACGTCAGGTAGCGTTTCAGGTGTAAACCGGGCGCTGCTATTTTCAATATCATCAAATAGCATAGAGACGATACTGGCATTGTTCACGTCGTGTGTTGGTTCTGTATTATTTAGCAACTCATGCAAATACGTTTGTTCAAGTGTTGTTTGCGAAATAAACAACACACGCTGAGTCTTGAACACGTTTATGAGCTTTAGCAGCCAGTCAGTCGGACACGCTAATGGTGTATGTTGCCAATGGTTTTTTAGCACTAACCAAGGTGTTTCTGGCGTGTTAGTGGTGTTACTCACAGGCGCTATGTTGGTGTCATCACACACAGTCAGCTCCTTAGGGTGAATAAAAGGGGTCGTTGGTAAATGCATTTTCATTGGCGGCCGAGCACGCTCACGATAAAGTGTAGGCCAGTTGATCTGTTTTGCAGTCAACCAAAACTGCGCAATGGCTTGCAAATTACCAGAGTTAATAAGCGTGATTAGGTCGTGGTCAGTGATCTTTTCTTTGTCAGCATTTTTTACTTTTGACGCTTTAAAGTCACCAAATGTAATCTTTGAGAGGGTGTCTAATAGTTGTGTGCTTAACCCATCTACAGATGATACTATCCAAGCAGCACGGTAAGGGTGATGTTTTCTACCAACCTGTAAAGTATACGCTAAACGAGTTAAATAGCTTTGAGCTGACTTAACTGCATTGGATGTATCATGGTTTGATGCGGTTATAAAGTCATATAAAGTCTGAATTTTTGCATGTAGTGCAACTTCGCTGGTGGCAGAGAGTAAAACGATTGACTGAGCTGAGCCAGAAAGTTGCTCGCCATTAATTTTAAGGGAAGCAGGCTTTGCAACTTGTTGCATGTGATGAGATTCAGTTTGGTAAGTTAGCTCAACGGGATCTTCATCAGCTAGGTATTCCTCTAATACAATGTGCGCATTTACGCCACTGATCCCAAATGAACTCACAGCGGCGCGACGGTTACCTTTACTGTGCCACGTGGCCTGTTCGGTTTGCACATAAAATGGCGAATTATCAAGTGCAAGGTATGGGTTAAGCGTATCGACATGCAATGAAGGTGCAAGCGTTTTATGCTTAAACTGCAACAGCACTTTAATTATTCCAGCAATACCTGCTGCAATTTCTAAGTGACCAATGTTGCTTTTTACAGAGCCAAGCGCGCATGGCTGAGCATGCTGCACTGCGCTGTTACTCACTGCGTGTTTAAGGGCTTCCACTTCTATTGGGTCGCCAAGCGATGTACCAGTGCCGTGGCATTCAATATAGCTAAGTGTTGTAGGGTCTATATTGGCGTTTTGCCACGCCTGTGTTAGTAATCTGGTTTGCGCTTTGGCATTCGGTACGGTAAAACCATGAGATTTACCACCATGGTTCACCGCAGATCCTAAAATTGTGCCGTAAATTGAATCGTTATCTGACTCTGATGTCGATAGTTTTTTAATAAACATCATTCCAACGCCTTCACCGCGCACAATACCATCGGCGTTTGCAGAAAATGCTTTGCAACGTCCTGATGGGGACAAAGCACCAATGTCGTTCATGGCAATAGATGCGTTAGGAGAGTCAATGATATTGACACCACCAACAATAGCTTGAGTACATTCACCTTGTTGTATTGATTGAATGGCTTTGTGAATTGCCACTAACGACGAGGAACACGTTGTATCAACCCCTTCGCTAGGGCCATGTAAATCAAGCAAAAAGCTCATGCGGTTAGGTGCGAAAGCAGATGACGTGAGCAAGCCATCAGAGTAATTAGACTGACAACCAATAAATACGCCGGTATTTGTACCAGCCAGAGACGTTGGGTCGTAGCCGGCATCCTCAATACATTTCCATACATGCATCATTAAGAGGCTTTCTTGTAACTGTATTCGCTTACTTTCCGCAGGGGCAATATTGAAAAACAAGGGATCGAAATGTTGTGTGCGACTAACGCGCGCGAGCCAATTGACTTGCTCGGGCAGCTGTTTGCCGGTTGCGTTTGTCACCTCAGGCCAAGTGTAGGGCCCGACGCAGTCTTTACCTTGAGATAGGTTTTGCCAGAAAGTATTTATATCTTTTGCTTCGGGGAATTCACCACTGACCCCAATAATCGCAATACGCTCGGAGGCTGAAACTTGCGCCGGTCGTTGCGTCACTTGCCCTTGTTTATGCGACTCATCAGCGATGTTTTGCTGGGTTGCATCAGTATTGTCTAACAGGGTTACGCTGGCCAATAGGTCGGTTTCATGTTGCTCTAACAAGTGCATTAAAATGCTATTGAGTGTTGAGTGCATAAACAGCAAGCTCGGTGATAAGGATAGCTGGTACAATTTATTTAGCTGATTAATAAACGATATAAACACAATTGAATCAGCGCCTAAATCACCCAGGTCAGCATCAGGGTCGATGTCGCTTGCATCAACACCGAGTAAAGAAGCTGCGATATAGCTTATATCTTTGCGTAATTGTACCGATAGCTCGGTTTTATTGGAAAAGCGTGGTGTGGCCGTGATTTCGCTGGATGTTTCAGTTGCTTCGGTATAGGTGCTTGAGTCCGTCATACGAGCGTGATCTTGTTGATACTCAACGACAGTTTGGCTATGACTGAATGCTTGATAAAATGCAGTAATCCCCGCAGCCGTTGGCATAGGTGACAACCCTGTTTGAGTCAGCAGGGGGGCAAATTGAGGGTTGATTTTCATACCACCATCTTGCCAGTATGGCCAATCAATGCTGCAACTGTTTCCGCTGCGTAACCCTTGATTTACCAGTGTATGGCGATAATGCATATAGCTGTCTAAAAATGCGTTTGCAGTTGCATAGTCAACTTGTGTTAAAGCGCCATTAACGCCGCTTAAACCGCTAAAACACACAAAGAAATCTAATGGGAGGTCTTGAGTTGCTTCATCAAGGGCTATCACCCCTTTAACTTTAGGGCCTAGGACGTGCGCAAACGTGTCATGATCTTTGTTTATAAATAAACCGTCTTTCACTACGCCAGCCGCATGAATAATACCAGAGAGTTTTTTAAATTCAGTGAGCAGGTCTCTGACGAGCAAAATAACCGCCATTTTTTTCGTTACATCCACCTGGTAGTATTTGAGGCTGGTGTTTGGGTGCGCTAATGCCGCTAGCTGTTTTTGTACATGTGGGTGACTGCTTGGCTTTGTACCCGTTGTGATCACGGTTCTATGACCTGCTTGACGATTGAGATCATGAATTAAATGCGTACAAATACCTCCTAGGCCACCGGTTATTAAGTATACGCCTTTGTCTACCCATGGTGATTGTGACGCCGGTGTTGGGCACAGGGTTTGGACTGGGTGGTAATCCAGAATGTAGCGATTACAGTGTCCATTTTCTATGTGGTAGCGGATCACATGATCATCACTGTAAAGGTTGTTGGTTATATACGGCGTGAGCAGGCTCTTCACGACAGTGCTGGTCGATACGACAGCACTTTGCGCGGTTTCATCATCAGTTTCAGCACGATATGTATGATCACTTAATAAAGCACTATCCAGCAAAATAAGCTGTGTTTTGAGCGTAGGGCACTCTAAACTGACCGTTTTCAATAAACTGTGCAGGCAAAAGTATACGTTGGACTGGCTTGAGCAGGCGCTTGTGGTATTGCGGTCATTGAGTACCAATTGACATACGGCTGCTGTTTTCGACTTAGCAATCCCTTGGAGTATGTCTAACAACTGGGTCGCATATGCTTCTACTTTTTGCTCAATCGTATAATGACTACAAAGAAGTGACTGTGTGATTGCGCCGCTAATATTAAATTCAGGGACTTCACAAAAAACCACATGATGTTGAGGGGAGATTGGATCACTTTTGGACACATTTGAAGGGGGTTTAGCGACCCATGTTGGTGTTTTCAATTGCAAAGCAGTTGTATCGGTGTTCTTGCTGACGCGATTTTTTGATTTATCAAAGTCTTGCTCATTCAGATCAGCTGGTCTTTTCGGATCAGTAATCTCATTTAGTGCCGTGTTATTTAGCTGTGAATGGTTTAGTTGACTATGCTGCAACGCATAGGCTTTTAATGCAAAAGGTGCAGTGGGTAAACTCAATTTCGAAACTTTTGCACCTTGATATAAAAACTGCCAGTCACTAAATCCAGTTTTAAGCCAAAGCTGCAAAATATCGTCATACGCATGTTGCGCGAAAAGATGTGTTAACTCATTTTGCGTAATACTCATTGCGTCCGTATTTATTGGCTTATCCAAGGTGGTACGATGTAAATGGTTTTGTAATTGGGTTTTTAATTGCGTTAAAGAAGACACCACAAAACCAGTACGATGTGCCATGACTTTACGGCCAGTCTGTAATGTATACGCGAGATTTACTCTCTCTTTCTCGCTTATCAGGGGTGAGTTGAGATGGCTCAGTAGGGCCGCCATTTGCTGTTTCAATACCGGTGCACTGATAGCTGAAATCACCACAATACTGGGTTGTTGTATTAAACTGCTATGGGCAATATCTGTTGTATTCGTGTTGTTGGGCACGTACTCTTCCAAAATGGCATGTGCATTGGTGCCGCCTATCCCAAATGAACTTACCGCGCCGCGTCGAGGTAAATAGGGAGTGTGCCAGTCTTGGGGCGTGTCGATTATATAAAAAGGTGAGTTAGCTAAATCGATATGTGGGTTTGGCGTATTAAAATGCAAAGACGCTGGCAGCTGTTTATGGTGCAACGACAGTGACGTTTTAAGTAATCCTGTTAAGCCAGCTAATGTATCTGTATGGCCGACATTAGATTTTACCGCTCCTAAACCACAAAACTGCTTATTTTGCGTGTATTGCTGATAAACCTGTTGTAAGGCGCTAAACTCTATTGGGTCACCTAAAGCCGTTCCTGTGCCATGGGCCTCAACATAACTAATACTTTCAGGGTTAATATTCGCACTGCGCAGTGTTTGCTCTATTACCGTCATTTGGCCTTTAATGCCTGGTGCAAAAAAGCCAGCCTTATCTTTTCCATCATTATTGACTTTAATGTCCCTGATCATACTGTAAATGTTATCAGCATCGTTGACAGCATCATCAGCGCGTTTAAGAACAATGACTGATACGCCGTTACCGCCAATCATACCATCGGCATGTTCATCAAATACTTTGCAGCGAGCATCAGGGGCAAAGTTTAAGCCTTTTTCGTATTGATAACCGGTATAACGCTGCGGATACAAACAAGCTGCTCCAACAATGGCATAATCTATTTCTTTTGCTTTGAGCGCCGTGCATGCCAAAGCAATGGCCGACATAGACGATGAGCAGTTGGAATGCACGAATAGGCTTGGACCTGTAAACCCTAAATGGTAAGACAGGGTTGTGGGCAGTGTGCCGGGTTGGTTAAGTGTTGAGGCAACATAGTCTTGAGAATTTAGAATGAACTGGTCATCTTTGATTTTATCATGCAAATTTAAGTCAGGCGTATCGGTGGCAGAAGCGCTGATATAAACCCCTGTATTTGGAATATTATCGCAATTGTAGCCCGCATCTTCGACTGCTTTCCACGCATGAAGTAACAGCTGACGCTGAGAATAGCTCATGGTTTTGGCATTCTTTTCTGAAATATTGAAAAACGCGGGGTCAAACAGGTCTTGCCCATCAACCCATGAGTCTAACCAAGTGATTGGTGACGCTTCACTGGCTTCACTCAGCCTTTTAATGAAATCTTTGCCTTGAATGAGGTTTTGCCAAAATGCTTGGTGCGTATCTGCATCAGGGTAATGGCAAGATACCCCAATCATGGCAATGCTTGAAGCGTAATAGGCTGGGGAAGATGGGCTAGCCGATGGCTCAGTTAATGGCCCGGTTAATGACTTAGACGATTGTTCATTTGCTGGTATATGTGCTGTTGCACCCGTGTTATCGCTTTTGGCATGTATTCCCTGACGGTTATTTTGGCTTGGCAAATTAAGACTTGACTCAACGAGGTTAGTTGCTTGTAACACAGGATGAGTGAGACCGTTGTCTTGTATATGTAAGGCCATCGCTCGGACCGTACTGTATTGAAATATATGAGTAATTGAAAATTCCACATTCAATTGTGCCGCGAGTTTTGCAGATAACACATTTGCAAGTAAGGAGTTACCCCCAACCTCAAAAAATGGGTCATCAACGCCAACGTGGTCAATATCAAGTACATCTAACCAAATTTGAGTAATGCTTGTTAGCAATTGAGACAGAGGCTCTGGATGATTGATATCAGAGACTTTGATAACTTGGTTGCCTAGCGCCTTAACGGTGGTTGATGCGGTGCTAGAGTTTGCGATACGTGCCTCAGCATAGGGCGCTTTATCGTTTTTAGCGAGATTGCATAATGCATTTTTATCAACTTTACCATTCGCCGTAAGGGGAAACTTATCAACAAACATAAAAAATGCGGGCACCATATACTCGGGTAAACAACGTTGTAAGTCGCCTCGAAGCGTAGTGACAGATATGGGCCCTGTCGTAATAAGGTATGCAGTTAACACATCACCGTGTTGTTTATGCTGTGTGAGTACGTATGCATCGGTCACATAACTGAGGCTTACTAGTGCATATTGTACTTCTCCTAATTCGATTCGATGCCCACGGATCTGCACTTGGTCGTCACTTCTTCCGACATACTCAAGTAGTCCATGTGGATTTAAACGTGCTAAGTCTCCGGTACGATATAAGCGAATTGGATGTGACACATCCGAGCAGCTGCTTATTGCACGCGAGACAAACTTTTTAGCGGTTAACTCAGGTTGATTTATATACCCTCTCGCAACACCGGTACCAGCCACATACATTTCACCAACCACGCCCTGTTTAACCGTGTTTTGTTGCTCATCCAATAGATGGATCTGATAACCAGGTAATGGTTGACCAATGATGCTTTTATCACTGTGCTGCGATACCAGTTCGGAAGTTATTGTGGCAGCTGTAACGTGTATGGTGGTTTCAGTGATCCCATACATGTTGATCAATTTTGGCATGGGCTCGGGTGACGAAAACCAAGGCTTCAAACGTGATAGGTTGAGTGCTTCACCGCCGAATATAATCGTGTGTAAGTGCGATGTTAGAACGGGGCTCGCAGTAAAAATATCCATTAAGGGGTAAAAAGCAGACGGCGTTTGATTTAAAACCGTCACTTTGTGCTCAGCAACAAAATCTGCAAAGGCTGCACAATCTTTTTTGGTAAAATCATCAGCAACGACTAATTTACCGCCATTGAGTAATGCCCCCCATATTTCCCAAACGGAAAAGTCAAAGGCATATGAGTGAAATAGACACCAAGTATCTTGTGCTGAAAAGTTAAACAATTGCTGGCTATTTTGTAGAAGCTGTGTGACATTTTGGTGCTCAACAAGCACGCCTTTAGGCTGCCCTGTAGAACCTGAAGTGTAGATGATGTATGCCACATTACGTGCATCTACTAACGTCACTTTATTAGGTTCGGTGTGCATGAATACCGTGTCACTGGGCTTGCTCAAACACTCAGCACTTTCTATTAGAGCAGTGTCGAGCGATATAATTTGAGCTGCACTGATACTGAGTTTTAGTGCATTGTTTAACGTACTTTCATGGGCAAACGACAAAGCAGAGTCGATTAGAAATAACGCTGGATTTGCATCATTTAAAATAAATTCAGCTCGCTCTGGTGGTGAGTTTGAGTCAATCGGCACATACGCTGCACCTGTTTTTAAGATGGCTAAAATAGTCACTATCAACTCTAACGAGGGTGCTGCACACACAGCTACGCGTATATCTTGCGTTAGACTGTGCTTAAATGCATCTTGGTTGCGTAAATAAACAGCCAAAGCGTTGGATTTTTGACTCAGTTCGCCATACGACACCTTACGATCCGCAAAAATGAGCGCGGTATTGTGTGGTGCTGAAATAGCCTGTTTTTCAAACAGGTCGACGATACTCATCGGTGATGATGAATATTGAGGGTGCGTTGTGTTGCCAACGTTTGGTACGCTGTAATTATTGACAGAAGAGCGCATTTCACGTGTGTTAGCTGTACTTACAGAGTACTCGGCAATGGCTTTATCATGGGCTCTCGCACCCGCAGTTAAAATATCGACAATAAGGTTTTGATACGTTTGCGCGAATTGCTCAACCGTTGTTTGATGGTAAATCGCTTGGTTAAACTTAAACGTAGCCCGATATTGGTCTGATATTGGGGTAACTTCTAAACTTAAATCAAGCGCAGGGTTTTGTTGAAACTCGTCCCATACCGTATTCACCAGTGCCTTATTGTGATCAAGCCATGCGCTTTGAATAAAGTTATGATAGGCATAACCTACTTGAAAAATAGGGTGGTGCGAGACACTTCTCGGTGTACGTATGGCACTGACAATGTCAGAGAACGGATATCCGCTGTGGCGAATGATGGAGTTTAATTTATCTTGGTTGCTCAGTGCTAATTCAACAAATGTGCAAGATGTGTCAATGATATTGCGCAAAGGCAGTTGATTAACGAATAGCCCTAACGATTTACTCATGTCTGTTGTTGGACGATGTAAAACAGGGATACCAATCAGCATTTCTTTCGAGTGACTAAAATGATGCAATACTAACTGATACACGGTTAAGAAAAATACCGATGCACTCACGCCAGTTTGCTTTAAGTAACCCTCAATCTTACTGTGAGTGTGTGGGGCAATGGATACATTCACCCGTGAAACATTATGGGTGGGCATTGGTGCAGGGGGTTTTACATGGTTTAGTGTCATTACTGGCAATGTACCTTGCAGTTCATTTTGCCAAAAACGCTGCATGATGACACCTGATTCACTGTTTAGCATGGCCTTTTCCCATTCTAAGTAGGAGAAAAATCCTAAGTCAGGCTCCGGTGCAGTGAGTACTTGATGGTTTAGCATGTGCGGTGCGTGTGTATTGGAGTGCAATAATTCGGTATATGTACTCATAAGTAATTCAAGAAACAGACTGGCTGACACGCCATCAATGATTAAGTGATGGAAGACAATGACCATTAAGTCCAGAGAATGCCCATTGTTGTTAACATGCCAGCAGCTGGCTCTAATGAGTAATTGCTGATTCAGCTCGAAGGGAATATTTATCGTATCATCAATCTGTTGAATTAACTCTGTTTTAGAGTCACAGTGTGCTAGATGCGTACTAATTATTGGTGTCAGGTCTAATAAGGCTTGTGTTGGTAAGCCTTCAATTTCGCGCATTGATACAGTCAAAATAGGGTGCTTTTGGCATACCCAATCGAGCGCATTTTGCATCGTTTGTACATTCACATCGGCAACTTCAAATACTAAAGGGACATTATTGGCAGTTAAACTTGGTTGTTGTTTTTGTTGTAACCATAGGCCTTGTTGTGCTTTTGATAATGCCATTGTGTCCTGTAATCGCGAAGCGTCTTTACTGAGGTTGATCTTTGGCGTTGTTGTTTGATGGTGTGATGAACACACTTGATGTGTTACCAGATAGGCATTTAGTGTGTCGATGGTATCCACTTCAAAGAGCAATGCCGGTGGTAAAGCTGAGATACTCAAAAACCCGTCTGATTCTACTCTTTGTGCGATAGACATGAGCATAATTGAGTCAAACCCCATTTCGCGGAAGTTTTCATATATGTCTAAATCACTCGGTGGGATCTGAGTGATATCATAAATGACGGATTTAAGATAGCGCATGACTTCTTCACTGCTTTTTTGTGCTTTTGAATTGGCATGCTCCTCACAGTTGTGTGGTGCGCGGTTAAGTGTACCATTCGATGACGCGGTTGAATTTGGCCATATAGGCTGGTGCCATAATTGGGAAAGTTTGTCAGGTTCACCATATAAAAAACAATGTTGCGCAGCTTTACTTGCATGAGAGAGCGCTTGATAAAAAGCATGAATGCCCGTTTCACTTGGGAGTGGGCAAACGCCTTGTGTGCGTAACATTGAAAGCGTTATGTCGTCAATTTGCATGCCACCATCACACCATAAAGGCCAATTAATCGACACACTGATGCCTCGGCGTTTGCCTTGTTTTTCTAGCGTACGCCGATGTGACATAAACAGGTCGACAAAGGCATTGGCGCTGGCATAATTGGCTTGACCTAGATTACCCAAAACCCCTGCAATTGACGAAAAGCACACAAAGAAATCAAGGTCTAGCGTTTTACTTGCTTCATCTAGCGCAATAGCGCCGGAGACTTTTGGGGCAAAGACTTCATTTAAGCTGGAATTGTGATCGTTTGATGCGTTATTTGTGCGTTTTTTCTGTATAAGGCAGTCTTTTATGACCCCTGCACTGTGTATAATTCCCGTAATGGTGCCATGATTCGAGCTTATTTGGCTGAGCAATTGCGACACACTATCTACATCACTGATATCGGCGCTGACGTAGTGCACTCGTGGCGCGTTGCTAGTTTGACCCGAACGATATTGTGCGTTATTCAGCGTATTGAGCTGGGCATTGATGGTATTGTTTAGTGGCGTTCTACCAATAAGAATGATTTGGCTATTGGCGGTATTATGCAAAATTTCTTGTGCGAATATACATCCGAGTTTGCCCGTTCCTCCTGAAATGACGTAAACCCCATGCTCTTTCCAAGGTGTTTGCTCATCATTGTTCGTTGTATCAGGACTATCATCGCAGTTAACACTAGTATAGATGAGTATTGAACGGTTATCACCGTGGTAACGTACTATGTTGCTGATAGAGGTTTCGTTTACGCCAAACAAGGTATCAATTGAATTATCAATCGAGTTACCCCGTGTTTTAACATGGGAAACGGCAAGTTGAGGCAGGGTCGCTTCATGATTTATCTTAGCTATAACCGCTTCTTCACTGAATGTGGTGTAATGACCTTGAGGGTTTTCATTTGGTTCAAACATGATCAGTTGAGTGTGCAGCTGAGTATACTCAAGTGACGCTGTTTTAAGTATCCCAGACAACGACAGCAGTAAGTCAGAGCAAGAGAGCCGTGATGCTTGAGCGCTATCATTGATCACCAGTTGTAATAAAGTAGGAGACGTGATTGGGCTCAATGAGTGTAAGTAATCTAACAGTTGTGAGGCATAACTTTGCACCAGGTTTTGTGCAATGATGTGCGCGTGGTTGTTAGCTTGAAATGCGTCTGTTGTAGTGGTATTTAGCGCATGCAAATGCAGCACCGTAGTATTGTCAGCTATCATGTTACGGGTATGAGACTTAAGCTGAGCATCACCCACCGTGATGATATGACGAATGTTATGTGTTGGGCGGTGCGCGTATGTTTCACTGCGGGTTTGTGTTATGTCAGCAGCAACCCATTGTGGGATGTAATGCAGCAAGTGGGCTGCGGCGCTTGTTAAGTATGGTGTTTTATTCTCTTTTTGCCCGCTATGTCGTGTATGAGTAAAGTTGCTCGTTTGATAGTTGTTATCAGTGTGAGGCTCTAAGCCAAGGGCTGTTGCTGCACTAGCTGCCACCATCTCACTATTAGGCGGTGTGATATGGTCCGCTTTATCACAGACAATATGTTGCTCGTTTCTTTTCAAGGTTAATTGAGGAGAGTGAGCATTAGGCAGCCAGTGCCGATCTTTTGCAAACGGATAACTCGGCAAGCGTATTGTATTGGGGGTGTGAGCTCCATAGAGCAAATGCCAATCGATTGGTGCGCCAACCACCCATAATGAGAGCAACTTAGTATACTCTCGCTGTTCAACCCAACGGTTAAAGTCACTGCTATCTAAGGCTGATAGAATCGTTTTTCCCTGCTTTACTTCCCCTTTTTTCCAAAGACCCTGTTCTTTATGAATAAAAAGGTGTAATTCGGTTTTGATTTGTTCAGTACTTGATGCCACAAACCCCATACGATACTCCATTTCTTCACGTGCAATCTGGAGTGTGTATGCAATGGCTTGACAACATTGTGTGCTGTTCGCGTGTATCCAATTATGTAATTGTTGCGCTTTTTCTCGCAACGAATAGGGGGTTTTAGCCGATAAATTGATAATGAATGGTTGTGATGCACTCATCACAGTCGTGATTGGTTGTGGTGTAAACTCCTCAACAACCAAATGGGCATTGGTGCCACTGAATCCAAACGAACTTATCGCAGCTCGTCGCTTTTGACCCACATCCACATGCCAATCTCGCACTTGTGTGTTCACAAAAAATGGTGAATCTTGCCAATTTATATGCGAATTGCCGATGTTAAAGTTAGCCGAAGGTGGCAAGGACTTGTGCTTCAGCGCAAGGAGGGTTTTGATCACGCCAGCCACACCCGCGGCAGTTAAACAGTGACCTATATTGGTTTTAACAGAGCCTAACGCACAAAACGCTTTTTTTCCGGTATCGTGTCGAAACGCGCGTGTTAAAGCTTGAAACTCAATGGGGTCGCCGAGCTTTGTGCCTGTCCCATGTGCCTCAATAAGACCAATGGATTCAGGGGGAATATTAAAGCGATTATAGAGATCACGATGCAGTTGTTCTTGAGACACTGAACTGGGGGCGGTAATGCCACTGGTTGTGCCATCTTGATTGGTCGCTGAGCCCAAAATAACGCCATAAATGTGATCTTTGTCGGCAATGGCATCAACTAAGCGCTTTAATATCAATACGCCAACCCCTTCGCCGGGAACAAATCCATTCGCCCTGTCGTCAAACGTATAGCAAGTACCGTCAGGGCTTAACATACCCGCTTTCCCCGCATGTTTCGAGAACTTGGCGGTGCATAACGTTGCGACTCCACCAACAATGGCACTAGAGATTTCGTTATTAACCAGCGCCTGACATGCCATATGAATGGCCACTAAAGACGATGAGCAAGCTGTATCCACAGCGATGGCTGGACCTTTTAGGTTTAAAAAATATGATACACGAGCCGGAATAACCGAGCCGGCATTCCCCCAAAATATTTGAGCAGGCGCGTCATCAGGCGCTAAACTCGCATAATCTCCTTGCGCACATCCAAGGTACACCCCAATATTTTTACCCGCTACCGAAGTTGCCATATTGGCATCATCTAACGCCTTATAGCATTCTTGTAAAAACACTCTTTGTTGAGGGTCCATGTACATGGCTTCTTGTGGCGTAATTGAGAAAAACCCAGCGTCAAAAGACGAAATATCGTCGAGTAAACTGGCATAACGACACCACGCTTGCTCTTGTTCTGCGAGGGTATTGAGACTCCAACGCTGTTGTTCTACCACAGAGGTTTGTTGGTTTTGGATCAGAGACCAATATTCATCTAAATTTGTTGCTGTACCAAATTGACCGCTCATACCGATAATGGCAATTTTGTTATCCATATCAGGATCTGGTGCCGGTGGCGTATGCGTTTTCTCAGCTCTAAAAGCGGTTTTGTTTGATGGCGTTAAATCAATTGAAGAAGGCTTTCTATATGTTTTTTTGTTGCTTATTTCGCCCATACTGGCTACTGAATTCGTATTGCCGTTAATAATATTGTTGTTTGGCTCAGTCTCATTTACATGTGCTTGTGGTGCACAGTCCGGTAATTGGTGCGCAAGATGGGTGTGATGCTCTGTGGCGATGTACTGACTCAATGACGCAATAGAAGGATAATCGAACAGCAAGGTTGCAGGTAAACTCAAATCAAATTGTGCATTAATATCGTCTAGCATTTGTATCGCTAAAATGGAATCAACACCATAGTCAGCAAACGATTCTTTCGAATCTAACTCGTCTTGTGGTATCCCCAAGGTGTTGCTAGCAATAGCAAACAAAGTTTGCGTGGTAAAAGTGAGTGTGCTCGAAGCAAGCGAAGTCGTGTTATGTGTATCGGTCATAGCTATGGTGTTTTCTTGGTTGTCAGATCTGGTTGGAGGTACTGAGTTGTTAGTTTGTTTATTATTTGACTGAATTGTGTCGACGGGCTGAACGATTTGCCCATTACTGCGCGCTCGAATAATGTGTTGTGCAGAGCTTTTGTGAGTTGACACATGGATATGTGTAAAGCCTTCTTCAGCCAGCACTTGCTGCCAACCCTCAACCGATAGCATGGGTGACCCATCAATACGAAGTGCTTTATCTTCGCTTAACCACCAGCCTTCAAGTAAGCCAAACGTAAGTTGGGTAAATAGCGATTTTTCAACGACTTCGTTAATAATTAACGCCCCGCCAGGCTTTAAACAAGCCTTGGCATTTTGTAGTGTTGTTCTAATATGCGCCGTTGCGTGCAGAACATTGGTGGCAATCACCACATCGTAATACGCCAATTTAATATTTTGCGCTGCCAGTGGTTTACTGACATTAAAATATTGCGTGTGTAAGAATGGGTAGTCATTTTGAAAGCGTGCTTTTGCGTGATTAAAAAATGCTTGGGATAAGTCGGTATAGGCGTATTCACCCACAGACCATGCATCTAAAATAGGCAACACTGCGTGGGTGGTCCCCCCCGTGCCAGCGCCAATTTCAAGTACATTTATAGTACTGACGTTAGTATGAGTGAGGTAATGCTGTACTTGTTCAACCAAAACGCGATTGGCATAGTCGGCTTGGGCATTGTTTTGATAGACACTCTCTACTAACGTTAATGTACCCTGTGGAAATACCACATCAGTGGCCTTTTGATTACCGGATAAAATATCCGGCAATTGCGCCAAACAAGCAGCAAGGAGCGGGTTTTGTGATGCAAGCGCCTCATTGTATGTGTCATCTAGTATGTCGGTGTTAGCTGGTTCAGCACTAGCAATTTCACTATTGACGAGCAATTCAGCGTCAGTTAAATATGTTTGTGTTTCTTGCCACCAGAGGCTGAAATACGCAGGCAGTTGGCAGAGGGCAGCAGTGCGTTTATCTTCAGTATTCCACTGGGCTTTTATAAGTGCATGACGCAACAAGGCAAGTATTTGAGTATTGTCTGTGCTGGGGTTACTTACATCATAAGGCACACGCGACGTGAATGTATTAGACAGAGCGTCATTAACCAATAAAGACTTATCAGCTGAATAACTATAGTGTTTTGTCATGTGAGTCAGTGTATTTTGCGCGAGCTTGATGACCCCAACTTGGGCGAGGGGAGATTGCATAAATTGTGCTAACGCCTGCATTCCTTCATCAACCTCAATTGATCCTATCCCTTGTTTTGCCATTTTATTTTTATAAAACGCATCGCTGACTATGCCAATTGATCCCCAATACCCCCAATTGATCACTTTAATGGGCATCTTTTGTGCGTAAGACTGTGCGAGGCTATCGAGGTAGTGACAACCAGCCGCATAGTTACTTTGCCCTGGCGCAGGAGAGAATGATTGAAGGGATGAAAAAAACAAAAAGAAGTCTAAATCAATGTCTTTGAATAGCTCAAGCGCAACGTCACCCGTTTGTTGTTTGGCGTGATAGCTGCTGATAAATTGCGCTTCATTCATTTTCGCGATACTTTGATCATTGAGCTGCAAAATAGAATGAATTACGCCGTGAATGTGTTTAAATGTGGCGTTTATATCATTGAGTACTGTTTGCATTGCGCTCTTATCGCCGGCATCAACGCTGTAATATACTGGTGTTTTACCTAGATTACTTAATTGCGTTAGCGCGCGTT
This sequence comes from Pseudoalteromonas sp. MMG005, assembly GCF_018101015.1. Taxonomy (NCBI): domain Bacteria; kingdom Pseudomonadati; phylum Pseudomonadota; class Gammaproteobacteria; order Alteromonadales; family Pseudoalteromonadaceae; genus Pseudoalteromonas; species Pseudoalteromonas sp. MMG005. The sequence continues at coordinate 41,300 of NZ_JAGJEK010000012.1, forward strand.
GAATATCGTTGTTTTTTTCACGACGGCCAAGCCAAATAAGCTGAGCATCATAGGTGCGAATTAACCATTCGCTGAAGGCGTATCCAAGCCCACCGGCACCGCCTAAAATCACATATACCCCATTTTGACGATACGCACATTGACCTGATGTATTCGGGAACTGAGCTGTCTCCTGTGTTGCACCCATGCTTTGATAGTGGTGTGATGCAATATCAAACGCATACCATTGGCTGCTGCGATAGGCATAAAATGCAGGTGCCAGAGTGACTACTTGTTGCCACAGGATGTCGGTTTGGGACACGGGTGAACAATCAAATAGATTGGTAGGCATATCAACAATGGTAATATGCCAAAGCGGGTATTCTTGGGCGATACTTTGCAGTAATCCAATCAGCCCTGCGCCTTGTGGATTAACTTGCTCACAATGAACACGTTGGGTTTGTAGTGTCACTAAGGTGATGGTCAGTGCTTTTTCGCCATAACCCGAACGGAGCAGTGATTTAATGTACTTAAAAAAAGCCAAAGGATCGGCGAACTCATCACGCGCAAGCCAAATAAGGTGATTCGATAAATGATTTAGATGTACGGCTGTTTCACTGTGTTGTATGTCATTTTGAGTGTTATTAGTAAAGGGCGGTTTATAATGAGCAGGGCCTTGATAATCCCACAGTGTCGCTTGCAAAAGGTCATTGCTAAGTGGCGTTTTTTTAACGTCATCAAACGCCGTAATAACCCAACAAGGTGTAACCGTCGCAAGTATCTGAGCATTAGGGGCTTGATTAGTGATATCTGATGACGGCAAGCTTGTTTCAAGTGCATTTTCTGTAAGCTTAATGTCAATAGACGCTGTTATTGAACGCGTAGAGAACCCCGTAAAACGCACGCATGCTTTCGCATTCTCTGTGTATATTGTGAGGTTGAATTTTTTGACTGAGTCGCCATTATTTGATGTTTTTGTCGCGTGAACCCATAACATTACCTGTGTATTTGTTGAGTTTTCACTGTTAGAGGTGGGTTTATTGTTTGCTGAAAACGCCTCCGATAAAGCGGCAATATCAGTAAAGGCAATATGCTCTAAAGCAAAGGGTAATGCTAACTCTTCGCTATCAGAAAATGCCATGAGTGATTGTAAGGCACTGTCGAGTATGGTTGGTGATACGTTAAAGCCTTTACAGTAGCACTTATCAAGTAACAATTGAGCAAGTAACTCGTCACCTTGCTTTTGAATTTTATGCAGTCCTTGAAAGGCTGTGCCATAGTTGATGCCGGCTTTTTCAAATATGTTGTAAATTTCTGCTTTTGTGTGTTCAATTAGTTCAGGGTGGGTTGCGCTATCTTTAAACGCAAGATCCGGCCAATGAGTCTTCGTTGACGACGTGAATAAATTGAAGGAGGCGGTGGGTTGCGAGAGTCGATTGGTCAGCAGAGCATTCCCTTTTACATAGACCTGCGGGTTGTCATCTAAATGACTCCACAGTTCAAATGTGAGGGTGCTCTGGTCTTCCCATAATGATAAGTATACGCTCGTCTGTGGGCTATGCTCTTCAAGAGCGATAGGACGCAGCCAGCTAATATTTTTTAATTCTACGATGTGTTCGGCTGTCATGTTATGTGATTGACGAATGGCCTCGACTATCATTTCCAAGCTGCACACCCCTGGCAATACTGCTTGATGACTGACTTTGTGGTCTGCGAAGAAGAATTCTTGGCCATTAAATGTCGCAGTAAATACCAGTTCATCCATGGCAGGCACCGTTGTGTGGAGCAATGGATGAAGTGTGTGTGTGCTGTTCGGGATTAATTTTTCGACCGACTCGGTTTGCGTTATCCAGTATTGTTTGTGCGAAAAAGGGTAACTGGGTAAGCTAACTCTAGATGGAGTAAAACCAGTATACAGGGCTTCCCAGTCGACTAAGTACCCGTGAGTCCACGCTGTTAACAATGCCGATAAATCTAGGTGTGAGCATGCGTCTGAGTGAGGTTCTGGCCAAGGTTCAGCCTGAGTCAGTGTGTGTTTATCTACTATATTTTCACACCAGTGATCAGGGGTATTTGTAAGGTAAGCATGAAGTTGCTGCACGGCCTCAGACAACGAAGAAGCAACAAACCCGACACGATATGCCATGGCATCACGACCAACTTGTAAAGTATAAGCCAGGTCTTGTATGGTTAATTGCGCATTGCTTTTATCGTCATTTAAAGCTTCTTCAATAAAGGCCAATAACGCAGAAGCCCGCTGATGTAATGCACGCTTGTTTTTGGCTGATAACACAAACACGGATTGAACGATGTTTTCGTGATCAACGACACATGGCACTGCAGTATATGCGGGAGGCTCTTGTAAAATGACATGGGCATTGACGCCAGCAAAACCAAACGATGAGACACCTGCAATACGTGGCGAAGCTGATTTGCGTGGCCATGGTGTCGATTCAGTGACCAGTTCAAATGGTGACTTAGCGAGGGATATTTTGGGATTAAGCGTGGTAAAGTTTTGTAGCGGTGAAATGGCATTGTTGGCGAAGCTCAATTGTACTTTTATAACACCGGCAATACCCGCAGCCGACTCAAGATGACCAATATTGGTTTTTACGGTACTTAAGTAGCACGTTGACTCTTTGCTATTTTTCGCTTTTGTAGCTCGAAATGCACGCTTTAAGCCTTGAATTTCAAGCGGATCCCCTAATTTGGTGCCCGTCCCATGCAATTCTACAAACGATATTTGATCTGAGCTGATCCCCGCTGACTCATGGGCTTGTTGGATCACCCGAGACTGAGAAAATGGGCTCGGTGATGTGAGTGTATTGGTTTTACCGGAATGGCCAATACTGCTGCCCTTAATGATGCCGTAAATGTTGGCATTGGCTTCACGTGCTTTGTCGAGCGGCAACAATAGAAGCATGCCAAGGCCTTCACCGCGAACGTAACCATCGGCATCGGCATCCAGTGTTTTACAGCGACCTTTGGGAGATAATACGCCGAGTTTACTAAATGATACATATCGACTTTTGGTGATCAGTAAATTAACACCGCCTACCAAAGCGGCCGAGATATCATTGGTTTTAAAGTCGTTGAGCGCTTTGTGAATTGCCACCAAAGAGGAAGAGCAGGCAGTATCGACGGTTTCGCTTGGCCCCTGAAAATTAAAGTAGTGAGAAATACGATTTGCAAATACGCCGGTCGACATGCCCGTTAAAAAGTGAGGGTCAATGTTACCTGTTGAAAACTCTTGATAATCGGTGTTGCTACACCCTAAATAAACACCTGTTTTGGTATTTTTAAAGGTTGAAGGAGATAAGCCCGCATCTTCAAAGCAGGCCCAAGCCAATTCCAAACTTAAACGCTGTTGTGGGTCCATACTTTGCGCTTCTGTTGGCGATATAGCAAAAAAGCTGGCATCAAAGCCGTCGATGTTGTCAATGAACCCGCCCCATTTACTTATTATTTTTTGTTCATGTTTTTTAGGAGCAGGATCATAATCTTTTTTCCAATCCCAGCGTTTTTTTGGGATCTCGGTAATACTACTGACTTTGTTGTTTAGGTTGTGCCAAAACTGCTCTTTTGTGAGCGCACCGGGAAAGCGAAGAGACAAACCCACAATTGCAATATCTTGAGTAGAGTGGGTGTTAACGGGTGCCGATGGTGTTTGGGTATCTTTCATTATTTGTCTCTAAAACGTCTATGTCACAGTGCGATAAAATATGCGGTTAGTTACTATCTTTTGCGTTATATTTTTGGCTTGTACCAGCTAAAATAGCGATGCGCTGCGGATACGAGCCCCAAAACCGACTGCAATAACAGGCGGTTTGGAGATAACAGCGCATTATTTTTCGTAAATGGTGTTGTTGATCACAAGAATATCGATGCCCGACATCAAAAATACAGCAAGCATGTCTTCAACTGAGTGAACAATGGGTTTTCCCATAATGTTAAAGCTGGTGTTCAGGACTACGGGTACTCCAGTGATTTGTCTGAAATTTTCGATTAAGTTGTAATAAGGTTCATTCCACTGCTTTTTAACACTTTGCAAGCGGCCGGTGTTATCAACATGAACCACAGCAGGCACTTTACTTCGCACAGCTTCTTTAAATACCAAAGTACGTTCCATATAAGGCGACTCTTGATAATTCTCAAAGTATTCTTCGCCATATTCATGCAAAATTGAGGGGGCAAATGGCCTAAACTCTTCTCTGAATTTAACGCGAGCATTGATAATATCTTTCATGTCAGTTAAACATGGGTTGGCTAAGATAGAGCGGTTACCTAAAGAGCGGGGACCAAATTCAGCGCGTCCTTGTGCCCAACCAATAATTTTACCTTCAGCTAAGAACTCTGCAGTTTTTTTATAGACATCATCACCATGGTCTGTCACTTTTAAATGACTATATTGCGCAAGTTTGTCGAGTGACTTTTGTTTAATAACACAGCCTGTATAGGGAGATTGGATTGTTGTTTCAGGCTGCCACTGGGGGTGATCTTGTTGATAACTTAAAAGGGCTGCACCAATGGCATTGCCATTATCGGCAGGTGCTGAGGGCACATAAATATTATCAAATTTGGACTGTTCTAACGCGGTGCCCATAAAGGATGAGTTTAATGCGCAGCCGCCAGCAATGGTGAGGTTTTTCGATGGGGCGTGCTCGTATATAGCGTTAATGAGATCCATAAAGATTTCACTGAATACCAATTGGCCGGTATAGGCAAAGTCTTTGTACTGCTCAACCGATTCTCCCGGCGCGCGCGCCATGCTTTTAATTTCTTGCATGATGGCATTCAAGTTTTTGGGCACTGCGAAGTTCCCGTTTTTAACTTGTAACGACGAACGTAGCAAGTTATATACTGTGTCATCTTTTTTACCGTATGGCGCAAGCCCCATAACTTTCCACTCTTCTCCTTTGAGCGGATCAAATCCGAGGTTTTCACAAATAATGGTGTAAAACAATCCTAAGCTTTTAAACGAGCGCTTTACTTTGATGGGCGCAGGGGTAATAACGCCATTTTTATAGGTGAAGTAATCAATACTACTTTTTTCCCCCATGCCATCAACAATTAAGCAAGACGCTTCACTGAATGGGCTATTAAAGCAGGCATTTGCTGCATGGGTTAAGTGGTGATCGAAGTAGCGTATGTCAGTTGCGGGCTTTTTTCGGTAATTACCGACGATGAAGTTTCGACAAGACGCTTCAAAAAACCGAGACAAAGTACGACCCGCAGCAGCATGAGAGGCTCTGGCAAAATAAAATTGATCCTTAATGTCTCTGGTATTTACATCAATATTAAATGAGAAGGTTTCTAATACGCTCAATAAAATGTTTTCAAGGATATTGGTGCTTTTCGATCGACCTTTACTCCATGTTTTTGCAATCACCAGCTCAGTACAATCAGCGCAGTATTGTTTGAGTATTTCTTCTATGTAATAGGGGTTATCGGGCAGACAATATAAACCTCTTTTATATTGTAAGAATCGCTCTGCATCTTCAGCAAAAACTACGTTGCCGTGGGCATCAACAATTGCCAGTGCAGGATCATGGAATGATGTTGCTAAACCAATATAATATTTCATTGTATCTACCAAAGTATTTTAAGTGTTTGTTTCAATTTAAAAATGAGTGTCATCTTTAAGTTGCTGCTCTATTATTAAGCGCGAGTAAATTTAAATGCATTGCAGCTCGTCAAGGGCAAAGTAGCCATTAAAGTTGTGCAAATACACAACGGCCCTTTGGCCAAAAATAAGCGTGGCCTGTGAGCGTGTTGTCATAATAGGGTTTGTCATTGAAGTGACGTGCGTAATACTGCGAACTTGCGTGCCAATAGGGTGATGTAAGTTCCAGTATTCAACGTGTTGCTGTGGGCTTAACTTGGACGGCTCAGCCTTTGCAAGCATGGTTTCAGTTTGACGCTGTTCTGCTGGTACAGGCGTGTTAATCGGGCTGACATGTGATTTTGTCGTTAGTGGATTAGTATCTAGGCGTGTTGAATGCCGACCTGTATCTTGCTCGCTATTTTGCGCTATATCTTGCGTGATGTTTTGTACTAGCTTTGTGAGTACTTTTTTTGGTCCAAGCTCTTTAAATTGCATGTTACCTTGTGCGTACAAGTATTGGATGCTGTGGGTCCATTTCACGGGCTGGGTCATTTGTGCAATCAAATGGTGCTTTATATCATCAGGTTGATAAGGTAAGCCTGTAACGTTGGCAATCACAGGCGTCTGCATTGCTTTAAAAACAGTATTATTAATGACCTTTGCAAACTGTTGTTGGGCATCTGCCATGTAACGAGAATGAAAGGCGCCACTGGTATTGAGTGGAATAAATCGCCCACCTTGTTGTTCAATTATGGCTTGGCTGTGCGCAATGTTTTTAGCCAACCCAGAGATCACAATTTGCTCACGCGAGTTAAAGTTTGCAATATCGATGCTGCGTAACTGTGGGTGTTCAAGACAGCTTTGGAGGGTTTTTTCATCGATATTTAAAATTGCCGCCATTGCACCTTGTGGTGCATTACTCATGAGTTCCCCTCGTTTTATGACCAGCTTTAAGGCATCTTCAAAGCTTAAAGCGCCAGATGCATAAAGGGCATTAAACTCTCCCAAGCTGTGACCCGCTAAAAAATCAGCTGACTGTCCAGATTGTTTTATTTGCTGATGATAGGCGAGGGCATTAACGACAAATAGGGCCGGTTGTGTGTATTGGGTGTTATTGAGCTGTTTATGTGTATCGTTAAGACAAAGCTGCTCAATGGAATAGCTTAAGAGCTTATCAGCAAGGTTTGTGAGCTCTGGAAACTGCGCAAAAAGCGTTTTTCCCATACCAACATATTGAGAGCCTTGACCCGGAAATAAATAGGTGTTCATCATTACAAAAGGCCTTGTTTTACTGCTGGGCGGATATGGCACTGGGTTTACTAAAAGCAACGAGTTGCTGTGTTTTGATACTGAGTAATTCAGCCGTTTCTTGCATGAGTTTATTGGCAATATCGGCCACGTGGCGATTTTGCCAACGCTCAAGTTTTGAGCCTTTTACCCATTGATTAAAAGCACCGAGTGCAGGGCCCGTATGTACTTGAAAGTTCACTTTGTCTTGTGTGGTGCCCGCAAAGGCCAGTTTCATACTGTAAGAGAAGTACCACCGGAATATTCGCGCCATTTTGTATTTGGCATCTGTTTGCGCTTTAATGATGTCATCGGCTCTGTCAGTTTGAGTTAAATATTGTGCAACTTCTTGCCACACCTCGTCGAAGCTTTTTTTAAAAAACTTCTCTTGTAGTTGGGTTTGTATCGTCGTTGGCAGTGCATTAATGGAGTCGTACTGTTGATACAACTGAAAAAGTTTATTCGCACGGGCCGGAAAAAACACCCCTTTTTTAAGCACTTGTACTTTTGAACCTAGCTCGAACATATCTCCTGCAGGTGCGTAGTCAGTGTCTTGTACGTTGATGCTTTGCAGCATATCTTTAACTACATCAGACGTTGCGGCTTCAACGGTGCATTGGTTTATCGAGCCCGTCATTATAAAATCAGCGCCCATGATAAACGCCGCAGCGGCTGAAGTTGGTGTGCCTATACCGCCAGCCAAGCCAATACGCGGAGCGTGCGCAAAGGGCTGCGCTGATACGACGCTATCACGTAGACTTTGAATTGCAGGGAGCAAAACACTGGGTTGGCCTTGGTCGGTATGCCCACCGGAATCGGCTTCAACACAGATATCGTCGCACATTAAAATAGACTGGCTCATTTTGGCTTGTTCAGGCGTTATTTGGCCACGCCTGAGCAGCTGTTCAATGATACGCAGTGGAGCAGGTTGTAAAAATGCATTGGCCACCTCAGGACGAGAAACTTTAGCAATGATTTTATAGTGTGATGCGACTTGATTATCTGTACCTCGATATAAACCGCTAACGCGATACAGCACTAACGCGGGTGTCATAGATATAAAAGCAGCGGCTTCTATACACGGTACTGCGTACTTCAAATACAGTGACACTAAGGCCATTTCGTGCGCTGGGTCATTCAGGTTGCACACTAAATTTAACCCATAAGCTTGCCCTGTTGTTAGGGCGCGCTGTATGTGCAGAAGGTCATTTTCAATCTGATCTAAGCTACAGCCACCGGTGCCTAAAAAACCCATTAATCCAGCATTTGCCATCGCAACAACCAGCTCTTTGGAAGCAATACCGCGATACATCGCCCCTGACAAATACGCATATTTTAATCCGTAGGCCTGCCTAAATTCATATGAGCCCAAACTATCAGGTGTGATACAAAACTCTTGAGATAGGTGTGGCAAAGGCGCATTGGTACTGATATCGGGCACCTCTGAATTTGAAATCGGGGCTACTCTATTTACGCCTGTCTGCATGCGAACTCTACGTGTGATCTGTGTAATTACGCGCAATAGTGAAATACAAATATGGAAAGATTGTGGAGAAATGAAGAGCTGAACTTTTAAGGTAGCGTAATGTATTGCTATTTAACATTAAGTATCTATATATCAGTGGCTTAGTTTTTTTGTAAATTCAATATATCAGTTTCCACCTCAGGTAATTATGAAGTGTTTAAGTCAATGTCAACATACGTCAGCAGTTACTGTCGTGCTTAGTGATTGTCAGTAAAGCTTTTTGATGTTTTTGATGTTTTTGATGTTTTTGATCCAGGTTGGATTATTTATAATGTAAAGCGCCAATGATGCTGAAATGCTGTGTAATATTTTTTGGTTAATAGGAGTCGTCATTTTAGCTTGAGAGGTAATGAAATGATAGCGAACGAGCTAGCAGCAGAGCTTGATTTATCAAATCAGAATGTGGACCCACTTAAGTGTTAGGGCACAAAAGTATGTGAGCTGTGAAAATATCATTGATAAAGCCGTGATAATTGCTCTAATTGCTCTAATGGCACGATAAAACGTACTGAGGAATGCAGGGATAGCTTAAATGCGACAGGCAAGCCGAGAAAGTAGGCTCGAGACAAGTTACGCCACTAAAAGCAAATTCCCATCGCATAAATAACACCAAATCTGATAAACCGAGCAGGTAGCGGCTCAGTCCAACAAGCGATTATGCAGCAAAAAAACGTGCAACATAAATACTAAAGAGTTAGCTGTAAATGAATAAATTAAAACGTTTTGCGTACATTATCGAATTTATGATTGGGTTTGCACCATTACTATTGTTATTAATTTTAGGTGTTGTATTTAGCCCAGTAATTTTTGTAGGCTTATTTTCTGGTGAACTAACAGTTCTCTTGTATGCTACATTAGTTTTATTTGGCTTGTGTGGGTTCTGGGGAGCAATAAGTTTATTAGTTTTAACTTTGCACCCAGAGCGGGAGAATACTAAACCTAAAAGGCTAAAAGTTTATGTTGCATTAGGCGTAATATCTTCAGCCATTGCAAGTTATTCAGTTGGCGGTACAAATATATACTTATTGCCTTTTATAATTGCTCCATTATTTGTAACGTTACATTTTGTTTATGTTCAAAGGCGTTACTTGGCGGGTAGTACAGCTAATACATATGAGCCTTAACTCTATCAATAGGCACTAATGTTCTTTTTGACCGTTTTTATACAGTGATGGCTAACTCTAAATCAATAAACGAGTAAGATGGAGCAGTCACAAATTTATTGCATAATAGGGTGGCATTACATTGCAATGCTGAGCGTATAATTATGTGCCTGTCCCATTACTGTTATTGTCTGGCCTATAGCAGGCTTATTGTTTGGTGTAGTCATGTGGTACGTTACCGAGAATAAGTATAAAAAAGAAATGGCTAGGCGTGGTTAACATATTACAAGAATTTAAAGCGGGACTGCTAACAGTTTGCTCGGTTTTGCTTCACATTCTAGCAAACTATTATCAACCCCTTAAATGGGCTACATGGACTCCCCATTGTCAAGCAACAGCATTATCTTATAGTCAGATGGGACAGTCACAAATTTCTTGCATATATAGTATAACTACACCCAAGCCCATTTTTTGTACAATTCTTATAATGAATCAGTAGCGCTATGCATTCGTAGGTTAACCAAATCATACTAATATGGGCAGCTCTGTTGACTAGAGTTGGCCGGAACGAGCATGAGATGCGGCAATTATTAATGTTCCAGTAAACTCGTAAATCAATTAAAAGGTTTAAAATACAGGTGGGCCTGTAACTGGTTTTGATATTGTGTAATAAGGGCGTAATAGAAAATATTAAGCACAACGCTTAATATTTTATGGTCATCACATTGACTTAAATTAACTATGCACCTTTAAGAAGGAAAGAAAAATGAACTGGCCTTATCAAAAACCATTAAGCGTTATAAGTTTGTGTTGTATATGTTTGCTTCTGAGTGCGTGTTTTAAAGATAGCGTGGCGAAAGATAACACCATTACGCAAGAACAAATTGAGAAATTTAACATTATAGTGAATGAGTACTGCGACAAAAACAAACAGTTATTTTTCGGCAGTATATATGTGACTTCCGGTGAAAGCGAGGTGTATAAGGCTAACTGTGGACCACAAAACATTCAAAAAGAGGTGCAATTCAATACGTCTGACTCTAAATATCGTATTGGTTCAAATACCAAGGCGTTTACGGCAGCCATTTTGTTAAAAATGCTCGCTCACGAAGATCTCAAAACCAAGACCATTGGCGACTATTTACCTTGGTATCCTAATAACGAATGTAAGAAAGTGTCACTGCACAATTTGTTGAGTATGTCGTCAGGTATTGACGATTACAGTAATAATCCTGAGGTATTTTTAAACTGGGGTTGGCGACCCTACTTGGGTAATGCAAGTTTAGATTTAAATGGCCCTGAAGCGTTTGCGAATGGTTTTTGCACCTGCACAGAGCAAGGAGATAAACCCAGTTTTACACCAGGTTCTAAATTTACCTACAGTAACTGTAACTACTACCTAATAGGCAATATTATCGAACAGATAACAGCAGGTAAACAAGGTGAAATTGACCCGAGTTATTACTTTGGGAATATCGTAAAAGAGAAAATATTAGATACGCTATCTATGCATGACAGCGGAACATTTAACGCCATTGGCATCTATGAGAACATGACAAACGGCTACGTCTATAAAGAAAACCCATACTTGCCATGCACGACGGGCCGTTTACCTCCAACAGGAGGGCCTGCACCTTATGAAAATATTTTTCTAAATCCGTACAGCAACCCTTTGGTGCTGTATTCAGCAGGAGATATGTATTCTACAGTCAAAGATATGCACAAGTGGGATCAAGGGCTATATGGCGATAAAATTTTAAATGCCGAGCAAAAGGAAAGGGCGTTTGCACCTTATCAAAGAACCGAAAATAAGAACGAATGTGAATACTTTGGTTACGGTTGGTTTGTTACTTATATCAACCCCAGTGAGTATGGGATGGTGGCTGATTGTCCAGATAACCTCACAGATTTCGATAATCGAATGAAGGAATCGGACGAATTGAAAAAATATGAGAAATTTTTACAGTACTCAGGTAATTATCCTTATTCATGGGTGACCAGCTTTTCAAGACTGCTAGAGCGTGACCAATCCGTGATGGTGTTTAGTAATTATAATAAAGTTGGTTATGAATCAGATTGTATCGCGGAAGAGATCCGCAATATTATTTTTTATAACGACGAACATCGAAGCGAACAATGTCAGCAAATCTTAGATAATGGCGAAGCATTGAAAAAAAAAGTTGAGAGTGTAAGAAAGCTTAATTGGAAAGAATGCAGAGATACTACTTCTGAGTGGCAAGGTGACTGAGTTTCGAGTGAAATGGGACAGGCATAAAATGTTTGCATGTCCCTTTTATTTTACATCCTTGTTTTGCTGGTTATGTGGATAGAAGTCAAATAAACAACATTGAGCTCATCGATTATTAAAGCTTTAGTTGCGCTTTAAACTGCTCTTTATAGCGACGTGAAAGGGAAAGATCTTTACCTGTATGCAGTTGTATTTCACTGTCTCCACTGGGTAGAGAGGTAATAGAGTCAATGGCATCAAGGCGTACTGCGTATGAGCGATGGATACGGCAAAACCCTTGCGGTGCTAATTGGGCGCTAAGCTGTGTTAATGTTGCTCGCAAAGGGTAAATACGCGCCCCGATATGCAAATTAACATAATTACCTGATGATTCGAGCCAATCAACTTCATTTACTTTAACAATGAATTCTTTCCCAAGCTTTTTGACAAGTAAGCGATCATATTGTGGCGTGGTAGGTTCTTCGCCTTCTAGAATAGGTGCTGCTTCTCCACAGAGTTGCGAGATGATGTAGTTGTAGGCTTTAATAACAAAAATGAGGAAGATGAACCCCCATAAATCTTTACGGTATTCGTAAATTAGTTCAAACCATAAAACACCAAAGTCATAATATCTATCTTGTGCAAAGTAAATTAATTTACGCAGCATAACCATAATGAATACATGCGCTAGGCTAAATAGAACCGATGCCAGAAAGTAGCGCAATACAGATGAATATATTCTCTGCCAGTTAAATGGAAAAGTTTTTAGTAACCATACAATTGCAGGTAACACAGATAATGTACCTACCGCACTTGAGTATTCCCACACAAAGGGTTCCCACCAACTAAATGACAAACTTGACTCCCTTTGAGCCTCCATAATATTTGATGTAGCGTTAATGGTATTATTGATAAAAATATACCCGCAGAGAAGGAGCCACATATAGCGTTCTTGATAGTTTTGTATGTGATTGAGGCTTGGCATAAATTCACTTTTAAAAACAGGAGGTATTGAGCATATCAAGGAGTGGGTACATTACCAACTATCTTATCCCTGTATGCCACCGTTTATCCCTACTCATTGTTTTATAAGCACTCTATGGTTTATATAATTCAGCGATTGGTGATACTGAAGGTCCGTTTAATTGATAAAAAGTACGTCATGAAAAGACTGTTTAGTCGTGTGGTAAAAAAGTTGTTTCATCCCTGGTTGGCGATATTTGATGTTGAGCATGCGTTTTCTACTCGACGCTACGATTTGGATTGGCTACGTATATTGGCATTTATTTCTTTAATATTTTATCACTCAGGCATGGTGTATAGCCTAAATTGGCCGTTTCACTACAAAAGTGCTTATTTAACGGAGCTCGTCGAGTATGTGATGCTGATTTTTTCACCCTGGAGAATGGCGCTTATTTGGTTTATTTCAGGGGTTGCACTCAGGTATTTGGTTGCAAAATACTCGTTAAGACATTTCGTTGTTACGCGTACAGTGAAGATACTCTTGCCGTTACTCGTTGGAGTATGGCTTGTCGTACCCGTGCAGCTTTATGCTCAAATGAGCCAAGAAGTTGGGTTGAAAATAACGTTTAGTGATTTTGTTGTACAATTTGTCGACTTATCTAGTCCGATATTTAAAGACTATCAAGCCGGTATATGGCCTCATGTAGATGTAAACCACCTCTGGTATTTAAGATCATTATGGCAATTTACACTGTTACTTTTAGTGCTATTACCGTTTTTACATAGTCGCCGTTTGTCTCGGTTAATTTCGCCTGTTTTTGAGCAATCACGCTGTGTATTATTTTTATGTTTGATATGCCCAATATGGTTATTGAAATTCTATAGTGAAAGTGAGTATTTTCGTTACGGACTAGGGTTTGTATTTTTACTGTATGGATATATGCTGGCCAGGCAATCAAGTTTATTTCAATGCTTGAAACACCATTGGCAGTCTTTGTTGCTGATTTTTATTGCTGGCTATCTTCTGATATTGATTGGATATGTTCAAATATGGAAAAACCCAGAGGCGGAACAGTGGCAAATAGACGTGCTGAATCTAGTATATGTGACGCAAGGGCTGATAGGGGTCAGTTTAATGGTGGCATTAGCTGGGCGTTTTTTGAATCACAATCATCGTTTTTTACCTATTTTGAATAAAGCGGTATTTCCATTTTATATATTGCATCAGAGTGTTGTCATTGCGTTAGCCTTTTGGATAACGCCTTGGCAACTCGGTGCAGCATTAGAAGCTTTGGTTATTATTGGCGGTACGTTTGCTGTGTGTACAGCGCTATTCTCAGTAATTTATCGCTTTGATGCGCTGCGACCTCTTTTCGGTGTGAGTGTGAAACACCAATATACTTACGCACAGCGTTGTTGGGGATATGGAATAGGCTGCGTTATTATCAGTCCGCTTGCTTTAACTCTTATCTTTTAGAGGGACACATTCGTAGACTCATACTGTGCCACTGTCACGTTTATGTTAGAAGTAAGATGCCAAATTGAAAGGCTAATCACAGTGCTTTTGTATATTTAGCTCGCGTAAATCCGTAATAACCTGATTTATAGTTACTTATCAAAAACGCGTCATTCTAAAAATATTTAAACTACTATCAAATAGGTAAGTTATTTGATTTGGTAGAATATTGATGATAAACACCTCAATCATACAAATAGCCGTTGTCATTGTTAGCATTTCAATAACTGCAATGGCGACTGAAATGAAGAATGTCATGGGGTATAAAGATCAACCTACACCTCCTTTCATCGGTACAATTAATGATAATTCTGGTTTGTACAACGACCTATTTAAAGCCGCAGCGAAAAAAGTTGGTGCTAGTTTGGAAATAGTCCGCTTCCCTAAGAAACGAGTACATTTACACTTGAAAAGTGGCTCTTTGGATTTCTATCCAGGGGCATCATTCTCCCAATCTAGGGCAGAATACTTGTATTATTTACCAATGGGTTTTGGGACAAAAGAAGTTGTTATCACGTCGAAACATCATGCAGATATTGCTGACATGTCTCACGTATCAGGGAAGTTATTGGTTGAGTTGGGCAGCAGCAAACTTAATTACCACAAAAAGTATCCTAACTTAGACATTGTGCAAATGAGTAACTTACCCATTAAAAATGTGCTGTCAGCGTTAGCAATTGGGCGAGGCGACTTTTTTATTAGCGATGTTGAGCCCATCATTGCTTATATGAAACATCATAATATAAATCGCGAAGCGGATATTGGAATAAAAATTCATTATAATGCGATAAATCAGAGTCTTATTCCTATGTATCTTGGCTTTTCAAGAAAGTCTCCGTTGTTTCAAGAAGTATCAAACCCGAAATATGACCCCGATAACCAGCTATCAATAAGTAACTTTCCAACGCTCATTGTAAAAGAAAGTGTGGCATATCAGTTTTATTCCGCACTACAAAAAATGAAAGAACGTGGAGAATTAGAAGCGTTGTACTCAGATCATTTTGAACGCTAGATGGTCACCGCTTAAGAATATCGAATTTTCGATAACAACCATCATTATCACACTTGTGCTGAACGCCTCCTTTTGCTTTTTATATGCGATATCAAAGTAATAACATGAAGTGACATAGAGCCAGCGTTAGGTCGGTGCTTCAGTCATTTTTCAGTTAAGTTCATTCACTGCAAACAATGACCAAAGTATTGGCCGAGTAATTGTTAGTTCGCTTGATCCTACGTTGATTTTATAAGGATAAAGATACATAGGCTAATACATCTCGATGATAACAATTATTTTATGGATGAGATGCGAGGCGAAAGTTTGATGTCTGGTTGTTTAGTATCGTGTTGGTTTGACATTACTTAGTTTCAGTAATCAACGACAGCGACCCTTACGACTCGTTCTCTAGAGTTAATTGATACAATGTTAGTGAACTCGGATGATATTTTGGGCCCGATACAGGAAATACTTTGTATTATACAAGTTTAGAAAGCAAACACACGCTACTTACTAGGCAATGTGAAAAGTTACATGCTTAACAATTACACAGTAAAAATAACTAGTTAAATAGGGGAAAGTATTAGGGGGATTAGTCATGCACTTTCGGCAGTCGGAGCAAATTTAAAGTGACTGCCGTATATAAATAACCAGCAGCAACCATTTTTTTTGATTAATGGTGAGAATAAAAATTTCCACAGAATTTTATTTTAATAAGAAATTATTTCTAATGGCGTGGATAATAGTGTATTTTTTAAGTTCTGAATCAAGTATCTAGTTTAATTATTATTTTTAAATAACAACTAGGTCGATGGTGTAGCAATTAGTCAGTTTACTGAATTGATGTTTGCCACGTTGAGGGCTGCTTTGAACAAGAATAAGGCATTTAGAAGGGTTTAACCTAATAATTGCACCAAATTAAAGAACTTTAAATAATTCAGTATTTTAGAATTTAATGGATAACAAAAGGCAAGGATTTCATGAGATGAATGTCGTCCACACAAAATCTAACAATGAAAATATTGAGCAACAGCTAGAACGAAGTCGTTTAGAGCTTTTAGATATGGGGCTTCGAGGTAATCCACAATTAAATTGTCGTAGCACCAGTCAAAAGGTGTTGGATATTGTCGATGAAAAATCTGAGCACATTTATGAATTGTTAGTAAACCAAGAAGCTAAGATGAGCTTTTTACCTATTCCTAAGGTTTATCAACAACAAAAAGAAGTGGATGAGCAAGATCGTAGTTTTACTTTCGAACAGCCAGAGCAGGTAAAACTTCCTCCCTTAGATGTACATCTAGCTGAACAAAAAGGAGACGCAAGGTTCTCTGATAAGCACCTACAAACAGGTCTCATTCCAGAAAAGTTAGATAAATCTCTACTACGTATAGAGACAGAGGCCCATAACTTGCTTCAAGAGCAGGGTATTGAGGTGCTGTACTTAGCATTAGGGTTTCTAAAGTGGTACGAAGATGAGCGATCACAAACTGCGCGTTATGCGCCGTTGGTACTACTGCCTGTTGAGTTAATTAGAACCTCTGCAAGGGAAGGTTTCAAGCTAAGATATACAGGTGAAGATATTGGACCTAATCTTACCTTAGCCGCTAAATTAAACGGTGAATACAACTTTAAACTACCATTGTTTAACGAAGAATTCGATCCACTTAGCTATTATCAATCCGTTAGTGAATCCATCGAAAAAATGCCCCGTTGGCAGGTTATGGAAGACAAAGTTTCGTTGAGCCTGTTCTCTTTTGGCAAGTTCCAAATGTATATGGATCTTGAACCGTTGAGTTGGCCTGAAGGAAAAGCACCGTCGCAAAACCCTTTTTTGAACCGGCTTTTGAAAAGTGGCTTTGATGAAAGCGAAGTAATTGTAAAACAAGCATCTAACCACAAAACACTCCAGTCTCCAGAAACTCTTCCTTTGGTAAAGGATGCTGACTCTAGTCAGCTAGAGTCGATTATTGCTGCGCAAAATGGAGCAGACCTTATTATTCAGGGACCACCTGGTACAGGTAAGTCACAAACAATCACTAATATCATTGCCGAATCACTGGGGCGTGGTAAAAAGATCTTGTTTGTTGCCCAAAAAATGGCAGCTTTAGAGGTCGTAAAGAAACGTTTGGATGAATGCCATCTAGGTCATGCAGTACTAGAACTCCACAGCCACAAAAGCACCAAGAAGGCTGTGTTATCTTCGTTGGCGCAGGCAATGGAGCAGGGTAAACCAAGTATTCCTGATCGCACGATGTCCTATAAACAGTTGTCAGGAACCAAGGACAGTCTAAATGCTTACGTAGCCGCAATTGAAAAGCCAATTCTCGATAGTGGTGTAAACTATGTCGACGCTTTAGGTTTCTTGCAGAAAGCGGATAGCCAAAGAGAAAATACTGTACTCCCAGAGCTGCCATTTGACGTAATGAAGGCTTGGAATGTAGAAAAATTTACTACTGCAACACAAATTGTCCAAAGTCTAATAGATCACCTTGATCATATGGGGGTTCCTGAAGATAACGCATTTAGCATGTCAGATCGCTGTGAGATATCGCCGGTCGATCAAAAATATATTTCCGAGACATCAGCAATTTGCTATGAAGATTTGGATAAGCTTATCCAATGTGGCAACGCGTTAGCTAGTGATATGGGTTTACCTTTACCCTTGACAATACATGAGCTGGAGATAATAAATCGAGCGGCTGCCCGCGCTTTAGAAGCCCCAAAACTTAGTGGTATTAATGTAGACACAGATGATTGGCAAATTCGTAGAGAGACAATACGAGAAGGCCTTGCTGCTGGTTGCAAAATGACTAAGTTGTATGACTCTTACGAAACACGGTTTGTTGACCAAGCTTTTGATGCTGAACTACTAACTATTCGGCAGGGGCTGATTGGTCGTACAGACAAATGGTGGCGGATATTATCAGGAGATTACCGCCGCGCTAAAAAGAGTTTAGCTACCTTATGCAAAGACCCGTTAGCCGGTAATCCTAATGACTGGTTGCTTTGGGTGGATGATTTGCTGGATTACCAAAAGCAACAAAAACATTTTCAAGAGCATGAACTGTTATTGTCTGCACTTTTTGGTGCTCAGTGGCAAGGCACTAAATCTGACTGGAGTGTGCTGAGTGCTCTGTCAGAATGGATAATAGATCTTTACGAACAGATTGGTAAAGGTGATATTCCTAGAGGCCTGGCACAGTTTTTATCTGGCAACTCCGACCTAATTCAACACAAACAGCGATTTGATATAAGTCATGCTCTGGCCACCAAATTGGATGTGCAATTAAATCAACTGGCAGCAACAGTTAGCATAGCTAAAGATGATCCATTAAATAACCTGTCAACTTGCACTTTTGAAATACTTTTAGATATTTTATCTCATTGGCAAGATATTGATGGTCTATACCAGTATGTGCGTTACAACCAACTGATTGATGCATTGAAAGAAAACAACCTAACCCTGCTGGCGGATTATAGCCAAAATTGGCGACAAGATAATGCTCTTCTCTTGACTATACTAAAATTAAGCTATTATCAGGGATTAGTGACTACCGCTTATGATAGTAATGAGGTGATTAAACGCTTTGATCGCCTCGGCCATGAAAAGCTGCTTAGTGATTTTCGTCAACTTGATTCAGATAGTCTAGGCTATGCGCAGGAGCGGCTTGCTGATTATATATATCAATCTTTACCTAAGCGCCATGCCAAAGGTGAGATGGAAGTATTGATGCGTGAGTTGGGTAAAAAGAGTCGACATTTGCCCATTCGGCAGTTATTAACCAAAGCTGGTAACGCAGTTCAGCAAATCAAACCTATTTTCATGATGAGCCCGATGTCTATATCAACCTACTTAGAGCAAGGGGCAGTGGACTTTGACTTGGTGATCTTTGATGAGGCTAGCCAAATTACTGCACCAGACGCACTTGGTGCTCTTATGCGTGGTAAACAAGTCATAGTCGTAGGTGATAGTAAACAAATGCCACCGAGCGACTTGTTCGGGAAATCAGTGCAGCTAACCGATGATGATGTTGAAGATAGCGTAACAGCAGAGATGGAAAGTATCCTTTCCTTGATGGAAGCAAAAGGTGTGCCTCAGGTTATGTTACGTTGGCACTATCGCTCACGTAATGATTCATTGATTGCCGTTTCTAACAACCAATTTTACGATGACCGCTTATTAGCTTTCCCAAGCTCTGGTGCTCAAAAAGAAGCCAAAGGTTTAACGTTTAACCATTTACCCGATACTTTGTATGGTGAAGGAGGTACATCCTCTAACTGGGGAGAGGCAAAAGCTATTGCCGAAGCAGTTATGCTTCATGCTAAACAAACACCAAAATTGTCATTAGGTGTGGTTGCCTTTGGCATTGTTCAGCGTGAATTGATTATGATGGAAGTCGAACGGCTTCGTCGTGAAAATCCGGATCTCGAAGGTTTCTTTCAGCACCATGAAGGCGGAGATGAGTTCTTTATTAAAAACCTTGAAAACGTACAAGGTGATGAACGGGACGTTATCTTTATTAGTATCTGCTATGGTCGCAAAGCCGATGGTAAAATTAATCAAAACTTTGGTTTGATCAACAAAGTGGGAGGTGAGCGCCGGTTGAATGTATTGATCTCTCGTGCACGTTTAGCGATGGAAGTTTTTGCCAATTTCACTGCTGATGAGCTACGAGTTAACGACAATTCACCTTATGGCATCAGAGCACTGCAAGTTTTTTTACGTTACGCGGAAGTTGGTGGTTTTGAACAGGGGGACAGCACAAATGAAGTAGAAGTTGATCCACTTGAACAACAACTCTATAAAGCTGTATCAGCCTTAGGTTATCCTGTTGAGCAACGTGTAGGGCGTCAAGGTTTCCATCTAGATTTGGCAATAAAAAACCCTGAAGACAAAGAGCAGTATATCTTGGCAATAGAAAGTGATGGAACTAGCTATCAAAAGGCCGCGTCTGTTCGAGAGCGTGATCGGTTAAGATCTTCTATATTGCATGGTTTAGGCTGGCGTCAACATCGTGTATGGAGTACCGACTGGTACCGCAATGCGCAGTCTGAGATTGAGCGTATTAAAGAGGTTATCGAAAAAGCATTGGAAGAGCAGGTACTGATTGATGCACAAATAAAATCAAAAGAGCCAGCTAGCGATACTATAACACTTGCTGATACCAATAAACAGGTACCTATAGGTGCTAGCATAGAACGAGAGGCTTTTGACCTTGAAGACGAAATGGTTTATGTACCACGATATAGGATGGTTGGAGATTCAGAGTTAGGATTACCTAAAGTTGATGATTTTGGTGCTATCCCAACGGGAACTCTTGCCAATGCAGTCCGTATACTTGTTAATGGCGAGAGCCCCATTCTTCCATCTTTATTGATTGCTCGACTTGCTAGTGCCGCAGGACTTGCCCGTGCAGGTTCTAGAGTGAAACGGCAAGTAGAAATTGCTATAGATGAAGCTAAAGCTGCTCAGCATATTGTTGTTCGTAAAGGCGTCATTTTTACTGCTGACAATCAATCTGTTTCGTTGCGGAGTTGGGAGTTCTTACCTGATAATTATCGTAAACTCGATAATATTTGTGATGCAGAGTTAGTTAACGCAGTGCTACTTACCGTACGTGATGCATATACTATCGAAGAACAAGACGCGATAGCTGGAGCGCTATCACTTCTCGGTTTCAAGCGTGTTACGGCGCCGGCTAGGGAGCGAGTTAAGAGATTAACAGAGCAGCAAATACTGTATGGCTCACTGCTGCGAGTAAATGAACGATTACAAATTAAAGAAGAAGTGATGAGATAAAAAATAAGGTGAGAAAGGTATAAACCATATCTGTTTATCTTTCTCAAAATACAAGCCACTCGTTTGAAAATCCGATTAAGCTATTATTACGGATTGGTTAATCGAAAATAGGTGTATTTAAACATAATGCTTTAATAAAGGGTCTGAGAGATAATTGCATCTTTGACCCTTTATAGATGTGAGCATTGTTGGTGCTAGTCATTTATATCGTAGATTTTTTTCAAAGAAAGAAACCATGATTGGACTGTGGGGCTAAAGTCAGATATTTGAAATGTGTTACTTGTAGACAATAGCCATTGTAAAGTGCCAAATACAATAAAGTCTGAATATAGGGGGGCAGTCCCGCCGAGGAACTCAAATTTATCGAGGTATTTATCCAGCACAGTCAGCTTGGCCAGCAAAGTTATTTTGGCAGTATCTCCGTTCTTGGATTGAATTTCCGCTAGCGTATCACCAAAAAATGCTTCACGTGATGTTTTAAAATATGGTTTATCTTTTTCTTGTAAATGGTCGTAGATATCAGCAATTGCAATTTTAGCAATGTCTGAATGTAACGCGTTTGCCCATCCCTCGATGAATGTTGAAAAAGCGCAAAGCTCTTTCGAGTTAAATAATAAAGGCTGAGTTGGGTAAGTGGCATCTAAGTATTCGGCGATTTTATAAGAGTCACTGATTGCAGTGTCGTTATCGAGCAGAACAGGCACCGTTTTGAAATTGCCGTTAGGTATCGTTTTGATGTCGATAAAGGCGGTCTCTTCACTCGAAAAACGCACTTTTTTATGGAGTAAAGCTAAGCGAATTCGCCAACAGTAAGGACTAAAAATAAGGTTGTTGTTGCCCGTCAGTTCATAAAGTTTGATCATTATTGTTCTCCGAAATGAATCTGTGAATTTTTACAGAGTGATTTTTATAGCTTGTTTTATAGTACTGTATTTATTTGAATATCAGGAATATATTATTGCCGCTTAGGTTGTGTTCTAGCTTCTTTTTTTGGCGCAGCCAATGATGCTAGGAAAAAGAAGGTGAAGGATGTTGAGTAGGCATGAAATACCGTAGTTTTACGACTGTGTTTTTACCTTAAATCGACGATTTTGACATTGTGTAATTTAGATGTAACAGAAAACCTTAAGTACGACGGCTAATATTTTCATGATGATTACATTGATATAAAGTAAGCTTTCAAGGGAAAAAGTCGTGATTTAGTCGCGT
The DNA here is from genome assembly GCF_018101015.1 of Pseudoalteromonas sp. MMG005. Taxonomy (NCBI): domain Bacteria; kingdom Pseudomonadati; phylum Pseudomonadota; class Gammaproteobacteria; order Alteromonadales; family Pseudoalteromonadaceae; genus Pseudoalteromonas; species Pseudoalteromonas sp. MMG005. Next base: position 63,508 of record NZ_JAGJEK010000012.1, read on the forward strand.
AGAACAGACTTCAATGCCTAACGCTGATAGGTTGAAGTCATTTAGTACGTTCAATGCTCCGAAATGATGCCCATACCTAAATGCATCACTCATAAAACCCATTGATCAAAATTCATTGTTAATTTAGATTATATCCACTTTTTCGCGTCTTCAATATTTTTAAAGAAACCCTTTTCTATATTTATGTTATTGAAGATTAGGTTTGTGGCGTCTATTTGTATGCTACTAATTGCAACATATGCGACTTTTTCACACCCATGCTTCTGACTCCAAAGGAAAAAATACCTTGTATCTTCTATTGCTTCCATCGTCAGAAGCGTATGTCTTTCCAAAAAGATAATTAAGCTCCACTTACTAGGTGATTGTTCGCTAATAAGTGATTGGACATTATTGTGAACAAGCTTAACTCCTTCTTTATTGAAACTACCTGCCAATTCTAAAATTAAGACATTGTTTTCAATTCTGATTTTGGAGCAACCGTGGGGTGAATACTGCATATTATGCAAGTTAACATGATCTCATTTTGCTATTAAGTCTATCAGGTAAACAAAAAATGCCAAACTCAGTACACAAAGTTGCACTTTATTTCATATGGGCGTAAAGATACTCTACTAGGCTATGTTTAAGATATAGATTGTAAATCTTCATTTAAAGCTATCGTTATTTATTCCAATTTTAAAGTGAGTTCTCGTAACAAGGTGGAAGCGCTGTGTAATTCAGTTTCCGACATTCCGCGAGCAATATCATTTACCCAAAGGCTTTGCTTTTTCATTGCTTGTGTAAAAGCGTCACTTCCATCATTGGTAAGTGAATATAGCTTTGCTTTTTTATTATTCGGATTATCAAGACCGACTAATAGCCCTTCATCTGCTAAATCATTGGCTAACCTTTGAACTGACTGCCTTGATTGCCCCATTTTTCTAGCTATATCGGAAACAGTTAAAAATGTTTCTGAAGAAGATAGCGCACCTAATACTTTCCATCGAGCGCTGGTTAATCCAAGCTCTTTAACAAGTTTATCGCCTTCTTGGACTAATAATCCATTTAGCTTAAAAATATCCAGTATTATGTTAGTTAACAAGGCCCCTTCGGATGTGTGATTCATCGCTATACTCAATCTTAATTTTTTTGTTAAATTTATTTCCATAATACCTTTTTGGTTAAATTAGGAATAGTTTTAACGGTTAATTATTTCGAGTTTTGAATGAGAATTATGTAAATCGGATCAAAAAGTCGAGTCCCACAAATGCTTGTGAGAGTTTAATTACCAGCGAAATGCTGCGAAAGCTTTTTCATTGCTGACAAAGTTGAATATAACTCGCTTTTCGTTAAAGCTTCAGCTCCTGCAGCAGCCCAAGGGAGCTGTTTATTCCATAGTTGCCGATATATTTTTTCGCCTTTGTTAGTGAGTATTACGAGCTTCGATCGCTTGTGTTTGGGGTTGTCAGCCACGGTGAGCAACAGATCCTTTTTCATGGCATCTACAAGTCGCTGAGTTGCTTGGCGCGACTGGCCAATAATTCGAGCGATTTCAGAAACTGTTAGAGTATGCTCTGCTTGCGCGGTAGCCCCTAGCACTTTCCACCTTGCACTGCTTAGCCCGAATTCGCCTGCCATGATATCTCCCTCAGTATTAAGCATTCCGCTGACTTTAAAAATCTCTAAAACTATTTGAGTAAAAGCATCTTCCGGTGATTCGTTCATAAATTATTATCTATAATACATGTTGACAACATATTGTCACCATACTAATCTTGACATTATGTTGTCAAGTTTTGGATTTGTAGTGGAGAAAAAATGATACATAAATTACATCGAATAGCTGCGGTTTCTGCTTTTTTATGCGTGGTGACTTTTTTTGTCTCAACCGTGAGCGCCGAAGTTTTTGGGTCTAAAGAGTTAATAATTTTAGTGAAATCTTTGGTTGTTTTCCCCGGGCTTTTTATTTTAGTGCCATGTATAGCAACCGCGGGGGCAACAGGGGCTGCATTATCAAAAACAAAAAAAGGGCGGGTAGTTGATGGAAAGAAAAAGCGCATGCCATTTATTGCAATAAATGGGGTTTTTGTATTGGTGCCAGCGGCGATGTTCTTAAACTACAAAGCGGCAGCTGGAGCATTTGATACAACTTTTGTTGCGATTCAAATCATCGAATTGATTGTAGGTGCAGTAAATGGCGCACTAATGTTTTTAAATATTAGAGATGGCAAAAAACTAACAGGTAAAAAGAAAGGGGGCTAATGTTTCACATGCGGTATAAAACAACAAATATAAGCATATTGATTTTTCTTTTGTTTTCATCTTTTTGTTATGCACAAGGTGAAAATAAGACCTTTAACAAGGTTTGTAGCTCATGTCACAACGGTGGGATTAAGGGGTTTATATCAGGTGCGCCCAGTATTGAAGACAAACAACTTTGGTTGGAGTATCTAGAAAAACATTCTATTGATGAAATAAAACAGATCGTGCTCGAAGGCTCCGAAGAGCACAAGGTTAAAGGGGGCTGCAAAAAGTGTTCTAACGCAGAAATTATTGGTGCTATCAATTATATGCTTCGTCGTGTTAGCAGTGAAGAGGTGAAACCATGAAACCCTACTCAAACTTACTTGTGTTGCTTCATTGGATATTGGTGCCAAGCATACTAATTGCACTATTTATGGGAAATGATATTGCATCACTGTCAAACGATTTAGAATTAAAGGTTGATCGGATCAAAGTTCATACTGCGGCTGGAGTTTTTATTGGCGCATTATTTGTTATTAGGCTCATAGTGAGAATGACATCAACTTCTATGGGAGCGTTAAAAGAGAATGAAAGTAGTCTTTTAATACATAAGTTAGCTTCTCTTACTCATCGGACATTGTATCTATTAGTTTTTTTGATTGTGTTGTCGGGGATCGGAATGTCAATACAAATTGACATGTTTGAAATTATGCGGCTTGGCGAAACACTTCCTGAAAATTTACCTGAACTACCTGCTAGGCGAATACATGGGGTATTAACGTTGCTATTAACCGCACTAATCGTATTTCATACACTCGCTGCACTCTATCACCATTTTGTTTTGAAAAATGGCAATTTATCGAAAATGTGGTTCTACAAGCGTAAAGAATAAGCGTCACGCAAGACCAAACAGCGTTATCCAACTTCCACATTTACTAAAAACAAAGAAGAAGACAATGCTTGAAATTAAACCTCTGGATGAAATCGCTTCATTAATGGAGTTGTTAGCAACCGAGCAATCTTCAGCGGTCGCTTCTCCACACTTATTTGAAACGGTGGTCGTCGCCACCCAGCGAACGGGTACCTTAGCAACTAAACAGAGCAATTAGATAGGTCAGTTCACGTCTCATAAATTAGCTTCTTGTAGGAGATAAAAATGCTAAAAAAATCAAAGTTCACAAAATCATTTTTACTATTGAGTTTATCTATACTATTGACCGCTTGCCACCCTTCACCTAAAGAGGAAGTCGAGTCAACTCGTCCAATCAAAGCAATGAAAATAGGCTCTGCAAAACATATAGCAGACAAAAAATTTCCAGGGGTAGCACGGGCAACACAGGAGGTTGATTTATCGTTTAGAGTATCAGGTACTTTGAACGATATACCCGTAAAAATAGGGCAAGAGGTACGTATAGGTGATGTATTAGCTGTACTAGACAAAAGAGATTTTGAAGTGGAGTTGGCGAATGCTGAAGCAGGATTAGCTAATACAAAAGCGCAATTAAGTAACGCGAAAATAGAATATGAAAGGGTCATCAGAATCCAAGAAACAGACGCAGGTGCCGTGAGTAAATCCACAATAGATGCTCGAAAAGCAACATATGATCAAGCTAAAGCCTCATATGCATCTTCTACGTCTTTATTAAATGCAGCTAAAGATAGACTAAGCTATGCCACATTAAAAGCGCCATTTGATGGGGTAGTTGTTCAAAGGTACGCAGACAACTTTCAGGATATTAGTAGTAATTCTTCAGTTATTAGAATAGTGGATATATCTAAAATTGAAATGGATATAAACATACCTGAAAATTTAATATCAAATTTACCCTACGTCAAAAATTCAAGAGTGCGGTTTGATTCTTTTCCTGACTTAGTAATACCAGCGACAATTAAAGAAGTTAGTAATGAGGCGTCTCAATCAACTCGTACTTATAAAGTAAGGCTGCAAATGACGCCACCTGATGGAATCGATATTTTGCCAGGGATGTCAGGCTACGCTACAGGAGACGTTGCACGGCCGGAACAAGATACTTTTCAAGTTGTGGTCCCTCTGTCTTCAATATTTAGCTCTTCCGATTCTAAAACGACTTTCGTTTGGCTCTATGACATTGAAATGCAAACCGTAAAAAAGCACCCAGTTCAAAAAGGTACGCTTCTAGATCAAGGGATAGTAATTATTGATGGGTTAAAAGCTGGCGATTGGATAGCAACCGCGGGTGTGAATTACTTAAAAGAAGGTCAAAAAGTCCGTTTACTCGATAATCAAGGGACTAAAATATGAACCTGGCTGAATTTATGATGAAAAACAAAGTGGTTGCATTATTTAGTACAGTTTTGTTAACACTTGCAGGGCTATTTAGCTTCTTTAATTTAGGGCAATTAGAAGACCCTGAATTTACAATAAAAAATGCGTTAGTAATGACTTCTTATTATGGCGCTACTTCAACAGAAGTAGAGCAAGAAATCACAGACCGCATTGAAAATGCGATACAAGAGATACCAGAGGTCAACTCCCTTCATTCTCGTTCAACTTCAGGGCTTTCACTAATAACGGTGGAAATAAAAGGTGAATATTGGTCTGATAGATTGCCTCAGGTTTGGGATAAGTTACGACGAAAAGTTGGGGATATTCAGGAAGAATTGCCTAAAGGGGCCGGTACCTCGAAGGTTATCGATGATTTCGGTGCAGTATACGGTCTAATGTTTGGAGTCGTAGGTGATGGTTACAATTATTCTGAAATGTACAAGTATGTAAAAATCTTGCAGAAAGAGTTAGGTTTATTAGAGGGCGTGGCAAGGGTTGGTCTTTGGGGAGAGCAAAAACCTGCCATTTATATTGATATTTCAGAGAATAAACTTGCTAGCTTAGGGTTTTCAGGTGCCTCAGTAAACAGCCTTCTAAGTAACCAGAATAAAGTGATTGACGCAGGCCATGTTGAGTTAGATAGCTATCGCTTAAGTGTCAGGCCATCAGGAAGTTTTAAATCTCCCGATGACATAGGCGACTTATTAATACATGCTCAATCAAGAAACAATGCCAGTGAGTTCATTAGGGTCAGTGATATAGGAACCATTAGCGAAGGTTATATTGAGCCAGAAAGTGAGCTTATGCGTTTAAATGGTGAACCCGCAATTGTGCTATCAATCTCGCCTCAAGAAGGGACCAATGTTGTAGAGTTGGGAAAACGGGTAGCTGCTAAACTGAATGAAATTAACATGAGGTTACCTATTGGTATAGAAGCAATTCCTATTCATTGGCAGCCTGAAGTAGTTGATGAATCTGTAAATAATTTTTTGATTAATTTTGTCCAAGCAGTGGGCATTGTGTTAATTGTTTTGACACTTGCTATGGGTTGGAAAATGGGGGTAGTTATTGGTACTGCGCTTACGCTAACCATCCTTGGTACCTTTATTTTTATGGCTTTGTTTGGAATAGATCTACACAGAATGTCTTTAGGCGCTCTTATTATTGCTTTAGGAATGATGGTGGATAACGCCATTGTTGTGGCAGAAGGGTATGTGGTAAAAATAGGAAAAGGCATTGAAAGAGAAAAAGCAGCAATTGATGCAGCAAAAGGTCCTTCATTCGCGTTATTAGGGGCCACGATTATTGCTGTTATGGCTTTTTACCCTATATTCGCCTCAATGGAGGGGGCAGGAGAATACTGCCGAGCGCTATTTATTGTGGTCGCAATATCACTCACAGTAAGCTGGTTTGTGTCTTTGACGATAACCCCTTTACAATGTATGTATATGCTAAAACCTGAAGCACAGCCAAGTAACTCAGAAGGAAAGTTGCTTTCTGGGTTTCGAAAAACACTAGAGTTTTCATTGAAAAATCGAGTTTTTACAATAGTAAGTATGATTGTACTTTTGGCTGTAGCACTTGGAACCTTTGGCAATGTTAAGCAAATATTTTTCCCAAGCTCTTCAATGACAAAGTTTATGGTTGATTATTGGGCTCCAGAAGGCACGAAGATTCAATCAACTTCGAAAGGAATCAAACCGATCGAACAGTATTTATTGCAAGATGCTCGCATTAAAACTGTCTCTACATTCATAGGTCAAGGCTCACCAAGGTTTTATTTGCCAGTAGACCCTGAAAAGCCAAACTCTTCTTACGGCCAGCTTATTATTAATGTATCTGAATTAGATGATTTAGCATCAGTCGTTAATGATCTTCAGTTATGGATGGATCAGAATGTACCTAATGCCATGACAAGAATTAGAAAATATACAGTGGGTCCAGCACTAACATGGGAATTTGAAGCGAGGTTTATTGGTCCAGCAGATGCGGACCCCGCAGTACTGCGACATTTAGCGGAGCAAGGTATGAAAATTCTTAATGACTCTCCTTTAGCTAAAGAAGTATCAACAGATTGGCGGCAACAAGTTATCGATCTGGTACCCGAGTACAATCAGGTCAAGGGGCGAAGAACGGGTGTTTCACGTTTAGACATAGCGACCACTACTAAGCGTTTTTATGATGGCTATACAGTAGGGGTGTATCGTAGGGATGATGAATTGCTGCCTATCATAGTTCGCGAAAATGTAGTGGAAAGAAACATTAATAACCTCGATAATTTACAGGTTGAACCGTTAAATCAATCCTATTCCGTGCCTTTAGGGCAAGTGACCGATGCTATCAAAGCAGAATGGGTAAACCCTGTTGTCTGGCGTTATAACCGTCATAGAGCTATTACGGTTCAAGCAACGCCTGTTGGAGTGACCGTTTCGACATTAAGAAACACTGTCTTAGAGGATTTTAATAAAATTGAATTACCTGAAGGGTATAAACTTGAATGGTTTGGCGAATTCAAAAGTACTGTTGACTCTCAAAAATCACTAATACCCGGTGTAGTTCCTGCTTTGGCACTCGTTTTATTTATTTTAGTGGCTCTTTTTAACCAAGTACGACCCATGATAATTATTATTTTGTTAATACCTTTTGTAATGATTGGTGTTTCTTTCGGGCTTCAAGTCAGTGGGGCTGCTTTTGGATTTGTTGCTTTATTGGGGGTGATGAGTTTATCGGGAATGATGATAAAGAATGCCATTGTACTGATAGATCAAATAAATGTTGAAAAAGGTGAAGGAAAATCTACACAACAGGCAATTACCGATGCTGCCATTTCACGTATACGGCCAGTATTTCTTGCGGCAGCTACAACCGTACTAGGCGTCATTCCGTTGGCTCCAGATTTGTTTTGGCAAGGGCTGTCTATCGCGATTATGGCAGGTTTGTCATTTGGTACTGTGTTAACAATGATTTTATTGCCGGTTTTATATTCGCTATTTTATAAAGTCAAAATGACTTGGCCCGCGACACATAGTTAACGGACTAGTGAGATTTAACAGACATAAAGGTAGCTTTATGTCTGTAGTTTTTGTTTTTAGATTATAATTTACTTAGGTCAACTTTTAATGTCTTAAGGTGCGTTGCGATCTCTGTTGATGTTTCTTTACTGGTTTTTCCACCTAAATGTTTAGCGAAAAATTGCTCCATTGCCATAACATAGGCCAGTTTATTGTCACGCTTAAGAAAGCCATGGCCTTCGTCTTTTGCCAAAATATATTCAACAGGTAGGTCTTTTTTATACATTACGCGAGCAATATTGTCTGATTCAAGCTGGGTAACTCTTGGGTCGTTTGCACCTTGTACAATAAGTAATGGCGTTTTAATGTTATCAACAAAGTTAATAGGCGAGCGGCTATTCATCTGTGCTCGGTCAGCGGTTACTTCAGGGTCGCCAACGGCACTGTAGAACTGGCCTAAATAAGGGCGATAATGCGACGGGAAAGACTCAAGTAAGGTAATCAAACTTGAAGGCCCTACGTATGATACGGCTGCTTTGTACATATCAGGCGTAAACGTGATACCTGCTAATGTGGCGTATCCGCCATAAGAGGCGCCCATAATGCCAACCCGACTTTTGTCTGTGATACCTTGTTTAACCAAGTAATTAACGCCATCAGTTAAGTCATGCTGCATATTACCAAGCCCCCAGTTTTTATTTCCTGCGTTTAGAAATTTTTTACCAAAACCTGTTGAAGCCCTAAAATTTGGCTGTAATACCGCATAACCTCGGTTGGCTAACAACTGCGCTATCGGGTTGAAATACCCTGAACTTAATGTCCAGTAATCTCGAGCCCAAGGTCCACCATGTGGCAATATAATCGTGGGTAGGTTTTTAAGTTTGTTTTTAGGCAAAGTTAAATAGGCTTGAATGTTCACACCGTCGCGTGATTTATAATTGATTGATTGGCGTTTTGATAAACGTTCAGGGGCAATTGTTGGCTTTTGGTTTAGGAGCGCATGCAGTTTTTGCGTATTCACATCGTAGCTGTAATCACGGTCGGTTTTAATATCACTGCCGACGGTAATTTGCCATTGCCCCGTTTTTTTATTCATTGACTTAACACTAATTTCAACCGTGTCGTTAAAATAGCTGTTGATTTTAGTCCAATGTTGAGCAAACGCTTGACTTAATGGGTAAGTACGTAAGTGTCCACCGTAATATGACACGGCTATGGGCTGGTTATCATCATTAAACTGAACCTTATATACGTCTGATTGATTTTCAGGATCTTGATGAAGCGTGGTAAATGACTGTGTTTTAAAATCAAATGATAAGAGCTCTTGCTTATCCCTTTCTTGAATGTCACCCGTTAAATAGGCTTTATGGTTAGCTTCATCATATTTTAATAAAGTCATGTTTTCGCCAAAAGCGGTGTCAAATACCGCTTGCCATTCATGTTTATTTTTTACATAAAGTGTACTGGTATTGTCGCTGTTGGCGCTGACGGCAATCATTGGAATACCTTGACTGTTAAATGACAGTGAACGAAATCCTTTTTTGTTTTCAAGTACTTTTTTTAGCTTACCGGTTATGACATCTAAATGAAAAATATCTAGCTGACCATTTTGATCTTGATTTGACATCACGATTAGTTGATTAGGCATGTCTTTAACTTGGCCTAACAAAGCGTATGTTGCATCTTTGTTTTTAGTGAGCAGTTTAAGATGCACTTCTTCTTGAGATTTGTTTTTGCCAAATGTTAAATGATGAATTTGATCCTTTTCATTACCATTTTCATTTTGAGTAAAGAATAGGCTGTCATCATTTTTTGACCACTGAAAACTATTAATGGGATCCTTAGACTGAGTCACTGCGTAAGCGTGTGTTAATGGTTGCCCTTTACGCACAAGAAAAATATTCTGCGCGCCATCTAACTCTTGAAAAAATGCTATCCATTGGCCTGATGGCGACAATTTTATATTACTTACTAAACTTTTATTAAAAAAATCCGCCATCGGGATCAACGTTGTATTTACCTGATTTTTAGTAATGTTACCTTCTATGTTACTGGCATAAACCAGTGGAGTAACGGCTGAAGATAAAGCGCCGATGATTAAGCTTGGTAATAAGTATTTGGTGATCATAATTAGGTTCTCGCTGTTTTAACTCATGTTGAAAGAGTGATAAGTAACTTGTAAGTATAGTTACACGAAAAATAATTATTGTAAAACGATAATTTTATGTTGTTTTGTAATGTTTTATTATTGTGTGGTACTATTGCTTTAAGTATTTTGAGGAATAAAGAGCAATAAATGAATGTAAGTATGCAAAAGCTTATGAGAATGAGCGGGTTATTAAGAGTATTAATATTACTGGCAGCAACCACTGTGATTTTTTATCTTGCTTATGGTTACTTTATAGACGATAACGTTTATTTCAATTCTAGTGCATTGTTCTTTGCGCTTTGGGATAACCCGTCAGCGAGTCAACCCTTTCTGCTGGCATCGAAACTGCCATTACTACTTAGCTTTCTTCTTGGTGTTTATTGGTTGCAAAAATTACTGAGCCATTATCAACAAGGGCAATTTTTTGGACCCGATTCAATGCATTGCTACTTATGGTTAGTGTGGTTAAAACTGACGAGTTTTATACTGGGCATTATTGATACGCTACTGATAGGTAATTACGCGCGACATTTTCAAGACAGTGTCAGTATTGAGCTTACGGTTGATTTCAATGAGATTACCACTATTTTGTTGATGCTAGTGATTGTGTATTTACTTAAAGCAGCCAAAGAAATCGAAGCTGAAAATAAAGAGTTTATTTAGCTTATGGAAATTATTGTAAATTTAGATGTGATGATAGCGATTCGAAAAGTTAGCTCTAAAGAGTTAGCGAGAGCCATCGGGATCACCGAAGCTAACTTATCATTACTTAAACGCGGCAAGGTCAAAGGGGTTCGCTTTGAAACATTAGCGGCTATTTGTCACTATTTAGAATGCCAGCCTGGCGATATATTAGCGTTTAGCGCAACTGAGACTAAAGGTGTTAGCAAGAGCTAAAGGTGAGTCCACTGACTGTGGTTCACCGTTAGCTGCTATCTCTGCTTGCTTTTGCCTGTTAGCTCCATCACGGTGCATACCATCTAATAAGCCACATTCGAGGTATGTGGCTTATAGTCTCTCATTCATATCACTCGTTAAAATATGACTTTAACGGGTGATGTTGTTTTGGGGGCAGTAGGGTCTGTTGAAACGGGTAACTCATCCCAGCACTGTACATCATTAAATGACTGAAGGGCACATGCGCCATTTAATGTAATTGCAACATCAACGTCATTAGATGCGCCAGCGACAGATATGTGCTACAACAAGCCTAGTAAAGAAGTTAACTGTATAGGTCGTGGGTAGTTTAGTGTATGCACTATTTGTTGGTCAGGAAACAAACTGTGCTAATATGAAATACAATAAGGCTATTATCCTTAGCTTTTCATTTGTGAGGTATTGTTAATACCATATCCTGGCATAGTAAGAGTACGCTGAATATATTCAAAAAAACTGCACTTACTTCAAAAACTGAATTCTCATTAAAAAAACGCATTCCCCTAGCATAATTAAAGCTGCTAGGGGAGAGAGTTTACGCACCTCTGGTTGTGATTGCTGGAGACACTTTGGCCGCTTGACTAACAGGGTAAGCGACTGCGATTTGTCCAAGCAACACAATCGCAATAGCGCCGAACAGTAAAAAGTTTAGCGGGACGGGTGTGATTGCAAGTAGTTCCACAAATTGGTTGTTTAATATGATGGCGGTGAGTATACCAATTACCACACCTATGGTTGAGATGATGGCATTTTCTAGCATAAAATAACGCACTACTTGAGATTTACTGGCACCAAGCGCACGTCGTGTGCCAATTTGTTTTACTCGTCTGTTAATTGTAAACCTAGCCTGACCTAAGATCCCAAATAGGGTAATGATGGTGAGGCCAATACAGACCGATGTGAGTAATTGGTTGGTTGCTAAGTCTTCTTGATAACTGCGTTTTTTCACTTCACTTAAAGGCTCAATTGTTTCTATGCGTTTATAAGCATGCGTGAGTAAAGCTGCTGGTATCGCTTTTATGATGTAGTCCATTTGATCAGGTTCAACGCGAACTATATAACGTTGGCTATGGTTTGACTCACGTACCGACGAAATTACGGTGTATTCAACTGCACTCCAAGAACTCCATGCATTTTGCAATCGCTCAATGATACCAATCACCTCGTGAGGTTGTTTATAGAAGTATATATTTTTACCGAGTATGTCTCGCCAATCATCGGGAGATATTTTTTCAGCCAAGGCTCTGGTTATCAGTATTTTTGCGGATTTATATATACCATCTCGCTCAGCCGTTTGAATATCAGAAGGGGAGAAGTTTTCACCAGCGACTAAGGTAAGCCCTAACGCATCAATCACGTCCTCGTTTGAGCCAAAGTATCCGCCAAAGGCAACATATTCTTCATCGGGTACGAGTTTAAACTCAATATAAGACCCCCAGCCTTCAAGCGGAAGCGCTGTCATTGGCGCAGCGTTGATGACGCCAGGAATATTCTTTAATGCAAGTAAATCGTCTTCTAGTTGATTGACTAAATTCCCGTGCTCGTCAGATAAATTAGTAATAACGGTAAGTGTATTTTTAATGTCGACGCCGACAGGGCTTGCGATTAAGTCGTTTCGTTCTGAAATCATATAAATGGCATTGACAAGTACCATGAATGTAACAGCAATTTGAAATGCCAATAAAGCAGGGGTCGTTTTTTTCTTTTTAAATGTTTTTACTATGGGTAAAAAATCACGCATGTTCTTTATCCTATAAGCTTTTAAGTTGGCTGGAGGGCTGCATGTAACTTGCTTTGATGATTGGATAAAGGCCAAACACTAAACTCGATATAACCGCTAATAGTACTGTGCCAAGAGTTAGTTGAGAGTTCATTTGCATTAGCCCTGAGTGCAGGTAATGGTATGTGTTGGCTGCGGCAATAAGCCCAAGCTTTGCAAGCAACAATCCCAGTAACCCACCCACGAAACCGATCACTGATAACTCAATTGCAAATTGTTTGACAATATCCTGTTGGCTTGCTCCGACAGCACGACGTAATCCGATTTCACCTGATTTGGCATCAAACTTGGCTATCATGAGGCTCATACAGTTAAGCAAACAGACCAACAGAAATAGGGCTGCTAACCACACGGCCAGTTTACTATCATCGCTTATAATTTCTTCAACTATCAAGTATTGCTTCAATGGTAAAAGTTTATTGAAAATACGACGTGGGAATCTCCCCAAAGATTGCTGCTCTTTAGCATGATTATCTATAAATGTTTGATATTCATCATGGCTTTTCTTATTCGAGAGTTCAACCCAGAAAACGACCCACATACATTCTGATACCAGTAAAGATGCAAAGGACTGATCATCCGGTTCTTTCCAGCAGTAATTGTTCATTAACTTTAAAGTCAGCAGTTCATTTTGAATTTGGGTATTGAAGGGAATGAATATACCATTTGGTTTCTTAAACGCTTCATTCTGAAGGGCGTAAAACTTGGGTAAGGGGTTCCAATCGTCTAATACACCAATGACACGATACGTGTCTTTACCGAAATAAAATGTTTTGCCAACCGAGTTTTCACCATTAAAAAGCCAAGTGTTAGTTTCTTTGGATAGCACGGCAACTTGGGCAGCATCTTTGCCATCTTGTTCGCTCCACCCTGCGCCAAACAAAAAGGGAACTTCAAACATATTGAAGAAGTCGCTGGTAGTTGAGCGAACTTCCAAGCTTCTAGGCTCTATATCTTTGTTATTTATATGGCGGATCTCTTCTTGAATGGCACTCAGTGCAACGTGGTTTTTTGGTATGTCAGATTTTAATAATGCTTGGACGTCTTGATATGAGATAGTGATAGGCAATGTATCGCCATCAGCAAACTCGTAATCCAAACTGTCTAGTTGAACCTGATATAGGTTTGCACTTTTATTTGGGATAGGATCCTGAGACATCATGTAGCTGACAGTATAGGTGGTCATGGTTGCACCAATGCCAATCGCGATCATTATCACCATTAAAAGGCTTAGTAATGGCGTTTTACGTAAGCTGAGCAGGGCGAGCTTGAAGTAATAAGAATACATGTTATGCCCTTACGCGATGGCTTTTTTATTGTGTGTGTATTCAGATAGGTGACCGTCTTTAATTTGTACTATGCGGTTAGCCTGGGCTGCCTGTTCATTATCATGGGTCACCATGATGATACTTGTGCCAGCTGCATTGATGTCTTTCAGTAAGGACATAATACCTTCAGCCATTTTAGAGTCTAAATTACCCGTTGGTTCATCTGCGAGAATAACGGAAGGAGTACCTGCTATAGCGCGAGCAATCGCAACACGCTGTTGTTGACCTCCAGAGAGTTGTGTAGGGTAATGACTCTTTCGTCCCGCTAATCCGACTTGCTCAAGTGCTTGCATAATACGTTTGTGCCGCTCATCACGGTTAAACTTTCTATAGCGTAAAGGCATGTCAACGTTATCGTAGAGGTTTAGCTCTGGTATGAGATTAAAGCTTTGAAATACAAAACCAATTTTTTCATTTCGATAGGCGGATTTTTTTTTATCGGTAAACTGCGCAACATTTTGCCCATCCAGCTCATATAGACCGTCGGAGTGTTCTTCTAATAACCCTGCAATATTCAAAAAGGTTGTTTTCCCTGAACCTGAAGGACCAATAATACTGACAAATTCGCCTTGTTCTATGGTGAGATCAAATGGGTGAAGTGCTTGCGTTTTTATTGCATCCGTTACAAACGCTTTTGATAAACTCTTCATTTTTAACATTACTATTCCTTTTTATTGTAAAATACGTACGCTTGGTGCGTCTTTGAAAATATCTGAATCAGATATCACCACGGTATCACCTGTTTTTAAGCCAGATATTACTTCTACTTTGCCTAGACTACGTGAGCCTATTTTTATGGCGGTTTTAACTGCTGAATTATCGGTTACAACATAAGCAAATTGCCCGTTATAGGTTTTTAAGAACTGACCTCTAGGGAGGTATTGAATATTATGTTTGCGTTCTAGAATAATCCGCGTTGTTAAGCGTTGGTTCTGTCTCAGCCCAGTTAAATTCGAGTCTTTAAAACGTACTTTACCTTGAACACGCCCCTGAGTGATTTCGGGAGATATGGCGACTAATTCACCTTGATACATGCTTTGGTTGAGGGTAATTTCGGCCTCCATGCCTAAGGCGAGGTCATCCGCATAACTCTCAGGGATTTGCACTTCGAGTTCGTATTCAGATAAGTCAACAATACTCAAAAGAGATTGGTTTTTAGCCACGGAGTTTTTTTGTTGTGCATTTAAATTTCCTACTAGACCCGTCACAGGTGATGTGACCTTTAAACCATCAACCTGACGTTTCAATTCAGTCACTTTGACTTGTTGAGATTGCAACTCTAATTCACGGGTTTTAATTTCAAATTTCTGACTTTCTTTTACCAATTCAACTTCTTTTACTGCGTGTTCATATTCACGCTTGGCATTTTGTAAATCATCACTGGCTTTTTGATAATCAATGTCACTGATCACTTTATTTTTCATGGCTTCGTTAGCGCGTCGCATTTCTCTTTTGGCTGCATTGAGTGCGACTAGTGCCTGACCAATTTGGTTCTCTTGTTCTAAATTTGACTTCTTTACCTGAATCTTTTCACGTTCAAGTTGATTTTTTAGTCTAATCAAATTTGCTTGTTGTTGATTATATTCACTCTTTAATTCGGGGCTATCGATGATGGCAACCGTTTGTTGTGACATGACGCTGTCGCCTGCTTCAACTAAGTACGTTACGGTACCTTGTGCGGGGCTGTATAATGTAGGTCGACGCGCCGCAGTGACCTTGCCTTGTACTGAAAGGTCTCTAACAAATAGGCCTTGTTCAACAGTCGCAATATTAAGCTTCTCTTTGTGTACGGCACTTGTGCCTTTTGTCCAATTGATGATTGGCGGAAGTATAAATAGATAAAATAGGATTGCCGCGATAACGACGCCAAAAACTGGCACAATCAACTTCTTTAGTGAACGGGATTTTTTTATTGTTGTATCTTGCGCACTGGTGTCTGCGATATAACTCATATCGTTTCCTTGCTTCCTTTCATTATTTTGGCAATACAGCTAAAAGTTAAGTATTTGCTTTTTATTATTTTAAAAATATAACAGGGACAAAATACACTTTATTATCTTAAAAGTCACGAATGTTAAATTGGTGTTTGTGGTTTTTATCTATTGTAAAATAAAACGAAGCGAATAAAAGGAAAGTGTTTACAATAAAA
Source organism: Pseudoalteromonas sp. MMG005 (assembly GCF_018101015.1). Lineage (NCBI taxonomy): Bacteria > Pseudomonadati > Pseudomonadota > Gammaproteobacteria > Alteromonadales > Pseudoalteromonadaceae > Pseudoalteromonas > Pseudoalteromonas sp. MMG005. The sequence continues at coordinate 79,389 of NZ_JAGJEK010000012.1, forward strand.
ATAATACTTTTGAATGGATGAGGCCAGTTGACTGTATAAATTGTAAAAACAAGGATATTGCAAGACTCCAGAGTCAAGGCATGCCTAGGTTAACCTTAACACTGTCTATGGAAAGAGGTTGGCGACGCCATTACGTGTTCGTTCAGTTTAGGTTGACATCAAATGTGAGCAGCTTTGCCAGGTGAGACTAAAATCTATAGCTAATTGTCTGATATTGTTTGTTTTATGTTTAAGTCACGTCAATTTGTTGTTTTAATAAAAAATGTACTAAATCGGTATACAAGTGGGTTATTGATATCGAAATCTCTAGCAATTCAACCTTGATTGCTAATGCAAATAATTATCATGTGTGATAAGTTGCATTGCAATGATAGACAAAAGAGATTTCATTAATGATAGAGAAAAACAGTTGGCCGACTGATTCCGACGCAGATGTACTGCGTTTGTTAGAGGAAAGAAACTTTGACTTCAGCGCTGTACATGACGTTGAGTCTTGGCCATTAAATCAAGGTCAGCGAGCTGCAATTTTAGAACTGTTGCCTAACGCGAGTTTTGTAGACCCTGATGAAGATTCGATTGAAGAAGGAGATGAATCAGGGTATGTCTCGGTGACGGTAAAAAGTAAAGTGACGTATGAGTTTATAATTCAAGAGCAGAAGAGGTTTGATGACCTTTTTTCCCACTTGGGTGGTTTTTGTAACTCATGGGGTGTACTGAGCCCGTGTGGCCAAATTTAGTACGTTTATTGAAGGCCGTAACAATACCAGTCATACATGGTGTTTGGTTTTATTTAATCACAATAACTTTATGACGTGATGTGCTTTCTTTGTGTTGATGATAGCCATCATAGTTACACCCATTTCTTCTATTTTTGATGAATGGAGGTGGGTACGTTTTGTCGAGGGAAAATGGTTTAAGCTAAATAAGCCTTAGAAAATTGTTAAAGTTTCAGGCTTTTTAGCATTGCTACAATTTCTAAATCGGAAATAGGGATGATTTTTGATTGAAGATATAACGAAGTCATTCTTATTCGGTATTCTGTAAATGCTTCTCCATGGATTGGCCTTACACCTTTGACTAATTTACGGCCGTTAAGATATTTTAACATGTTTGGGAAATATTTATCAAAATCTACGATCTCACAACCTGTTGTTTTTGAGCACAGTAAAAATAGCGTCTTATGACTCCGAAGGTAAATCTCCTCGGAGCCCAATGTGCCGTCTAATTTAGGATGAAAAGCAAAACTATAGTTTATTACAAGTGTTCCCATCCCTTTTTTAGCAAGTTCTTGGTCTTTTAACTTTTTCTTTTCTAACTTTTCAGTACTAACTTTGCCTGTTTCATGTTTACTGACCATTCCAAACATCACTTCAGCCCTGCAAGCATCCATTTCTGCTAAGCTACCGTTAGTACATAACTCTTTGACTTTGGCTCTTCGGGCGGCGAAAGTAAAGCCTCTGATTGGAGGAAACATTTTATTCAGAATGTCTTCTGGAACAACAGGTATATGGTTATCTGCTGCTACAGTATTAAAGCCATCTGAGAACCCGCTTTTATATCCTTCAATCTCACCTAAAGTACGATACTCTTGAAGCGTTTTAGGATTGTTGTAACTTACGTTTCCATTATGGGATACTATATTAGTGTTAGAACTTCCACCATTTTGGTTTATTTGTGTTCTCGGCTCAGGTTTTCCTTTTATAAATTCTATTATTAAAGGTGAAACAGCGAGTATAACGGCAGATATTACGCCAATAGCTGCATTTTTTACTGTCGCTCGTTTGTCTCTGAAAATATAGCTGAAAACTTTTTTCATAAATAATCCTTTGAGAAGAATAAACCAAATATCAGGTGTTTATATAGTTTCTTCATGTTGCAGAGTTATTAAGCTAACCAAAAAAATCGGCGGGGATCAACAGCTAATTATCTAATATGATATTGATTAGTGATCTTGAAACAGTATAATTTCATCAAGGACTGGACTTCCTAGACTTGCACTCGATTGAACAAAGGAATTACAGCGAGTTGGTTGTCTTAAGCACCTATATGCCTTACGTTTGTAAATCTCGCGTAGTTATCATTTTACTAATTTTGTACCATTGCGCGAGGTTGATTAATGACCAAGCGTAACTGTTCGATAAGCCATTGGTGGATTTTACTTTGGCTACTGCGAGGGTGCCATGCAACAATGACTTCAAAGGGCGGTGGCAGAGCCTCTACTTCCAATATTGATACCTTGTTGTTTGGCAGTAATCTTGATGGAAAAAAAGCGATTAAATCCGTCGCATATAATAAATCAGGCACGGATGAAAAGTTGGGTACAGACATGATGATGTTTCTTTTTAGTCCAAGATTAGCAAACCATTGATCGTGCGAACCTTTTAGATTTGCCCTCGATGGTGAGACTACTAATTGGGGTTGTTTCGCGATATCGGCTATGCTCAGGGTGTTTTGGTTCAACGACGACTGCCGGCTTGCCACACATAAATGTTGTTCTGCGAATAACAATTCATAAGGTAAATTATCAGGGATAAAGTCAGGAAAGCTGATCAGTAAATCCAACTGTCCCGAACTCATTAATTCAACCACATTGTCACTTGCAAAGTCTTGCACAATGAGTTTTAAACTTGGCGCTTGTGCCCTAACAATACTTAACACTTCAGGTAATAAAGCTTGAGTAGCGTAGTCGGTTGCACTGATAGAAAATACGCCTTGATAGGTTGCAGGCTCAAAATGCTCTGGCTTAACAATGTCCTCGAGCTGAACCAGCACCTCTGCTATAGGGGCTTCTAATGCGAGTGCCCTGGGGGTGGGTACCATTTTATTACCTTGGCGAACAAATAGACGGTCGTCCAGAATGTCCCTTAACTTCTTTAACTGTTCACTGATCGCTTGCTGGGTTAACCCAATCTTCTGTGCCACTTTACTCAAATTTTGTAGCGCGAGTAGCTCACTTAAAATGCGTAATTGCTTTATTTCTAATTTATGCAAACCACTCATATTTGTTACCTATACAAACAAACCTTGTTTCTGTTTGTATCTTAGCGCAGCTAAGCTAGCGGCTCAAATCAAATTGGCTGTGTTACAGCGTGTTTTATCGAGCTTTGGCAGCATTAAAAAATTGGTCTAAGTAAGATGTTACGCAGGCTGAGTAGATAAGTAGGAATAGGCATGTTAAAAGAAAATATTGGCACTCAAGCTCTTTTTGAACGCACCACTTTGGGCCCGTACGAGTTGAAAAATCACATTGTAATGCCGCCATTAACGCGTTCAAGAAGCTCTCAGCCGGGTAATATTCCAAATAAATTGATGGCTGAGTACTACGCGCAGCGAGCGGGAGCGGGTTTTATGGTAACTGAAGGCACACAAGTAGAACCAAGAGGGCAAGGTTACGCTTGGACGCCAGGTATTCATTCACCAGAGCAAGTGGAAGGCTGGAAACTAGTAACCGATGCAGTACACAAAAATGGGGGGATTATTTTTGCACAACTGTGGCATGTAGGTCGCGTATCTCATACAAGTTTACAACCTAACAATGGTAAGCCTGTTGCACCATCGGCCATGGCTGCCGATGCCGTTAAGGTTTTTGTTGAAACAGCGCCAGGTGAGGGGGATTTGGCCAACCCCAGCGAGCCTCGCGCGTTGCAAACCTCCGAAGTAAAAGATTTAGTGAACATGTACGCAGCTGCGGCACAAAATGCACTGAATGCGGGCTTTGATGGCGTTGAGTTACATTGTGCCAATGGTTATCTGATTAATCAGTTTATTTCTGAACATACAAATCAACGTACGGATGAATATGGTGGCTCGCTTGAAAATCGTTTGAGATTTTTAAAAGAAGTCGTTGCGGCTGTCAGTCAGGTGGTTGGCGCGAGCCGAGTAGGGGTTCGCTTTGCGCCGTTATTTGAAAGTACCACTGAGCAGCGGGTGTATTTAGGGTTGGTTGAACCAGATCCGTTAAAGACCTACACCGCTGCAATTAGATTATTAGAAGAGGCCGGATTGGCATATTTATCGATTGCCGAAGCTGATTGGGAAAATGCCCCTGATTTACCAGTGGCGTTCTATCAGACCGCTCGTCAGCTATTTTCAGGCAAGATCATTTACGCAGGTAAATATACGGTTGAAAAAGCACTAAGAATATTACATGAAGGCTATGGCGACCTTTTTGCATTTGGACGACCATTTATCGCTAACCCAGACTTACCTGAACGGATAAAAAATAATTGGCCAATGAATCAAGTGGATCCTACTACTATGTATGGTGGTACAGAGGCGGGTTACAGTGATTACCCGACTTATCATCAGGATAAAAGTGCATAGAGGCCAATATGAGAGGCTAAAGCCGGCTTGTAGGGTTACAGCGTACGGGCATGCGACAATAAAATCACAGGAAGGCTTATAGATGTAATGCCTTCCTGTGGTGAATGCTAGTTGTTTTTAAGCAGAACTTGCCCACCAAGCGCGTTTGTGTGAATGGTATTGTGAACGGCAATCTTGCCATTCACAATAACCGTATGAACACCCTTTGAAATAGCATCCCAATGTTGGTAATCGGCCTCACCTTGAAATGTATTTGGGTCGAATATGGTTATATCTGCGGCAAAACCAAGTTTGATTTTACCTCTATTATCCAGCCCAAGTATGTTCGCCGTCAGCGTTGTGCTGCGGTTTAGATACTCTGTTAAGGTGAGCCATTTTTTCTCTTTAACATATTGGTGATACTTCTGTGCAAATGATGCGAACTTCCTCGGATGCCCATTCGTACCATCTGAGGAAGTGACGACCCATGGTTGGGTCATAAATGCAGTTAAGTCTGACTCAGCCATATTGAATGACGCAACACGTACATCACCTTGCTGCACTAACTGTATGGCTGCATCGATAGGTGACATGGCAAGCATATTGGCAACCTCAGCGAGGGTTTTACCAACATACTGGGTGCTTTTACATTCAGTGATTAAGAGCGCCTTTGGCCCGCCACGCATGCGCAAACTCTCCGCTATTTCGTGGTGTAACCGAGCCTGCAACTTTGCTGAATTTAACCTTTGATAAAACGCCTGTTTCGAATCAGCCATAGCCCATTTAGGCATAATTGCATTATGTAATTTTGTACCAGATGCTAACCAAGGGTATTGATCTGCGGTGATTCTAAGGCCGTTATGACGCGCTAGCTCTATCAGTTTGATCACTGCAACACTTTGACCCCAGGCATCTACGCCTAACGCTTTTATATGCGCAATATGCAGTGGTAATTGGGCTGATTTAGCAATGGTTATTGCTTCTTTAGCGGCTTGTACAATACCTATCGAGAATGTACCTTCATCTCTTAAATGTGTTTCGTAAATCCCGCCGTATTTAGCGGCAATTTTAGCGAGCGCAATAACTTCTTGTGTATCAGCATAGGTTTGAGGTACGTAGTATAAACCGCTTGAAAATCCAAGTGCCCCTGCTTGCATGGCATGTTCTACCAGTGATTGCATTTCACTTATTTCAGCTTGGGTTGCTGCACGCTTTGCTTTGCCCATTACCGCTTTTCTGACGCTACCATGGCCGACGAAAAAAGCGGTGTTTGTGCCAATACCTTGCGTTGTCAACTGTTGCACTAACGGTGTTATTTTGTATGTCCCACCACCATCATTACCGTTCACAACGGTTGTGACCCCTTGGGTTAAATAATTTAAATTTGCATTTTTATCGCTACTTTTGAGTTCTGATAACGAATGAGTGTGGGGGTCTATAAATCCTGGTGACACGATTAACCCTTGCGCATTGATAATGGTTTTAGCTTTCACATTATGAGTGCCGCTTGGGTGTATTTCGCATATTGTATTACCACATACTCCAATATCGAGTTGTTTGAGTTTTTGTTCTTGGCCTGTAAATACTAGGCCTGATTGGATCAAAATATCCACGCTTTTTTGTGGCTCAAATGGCGCGGTTGTGCAACCACAGAGCAATACGGCATACAGTGGCAGTAATCTTACTATGCTCATATTAAAGCGCCTCTGGGTTTAGCAATGTGCTCATAAGCGTATTAGCCGCAGTACGTGCAATAACATTGATTCTATCTCGGTCGGTGTTGTCACCCATTTCATAGGTAACAGCGTGTACTCGATACGTATCAGCAATATATTGCTTAAACACGCCTCTATCGGGATTGTTACCAGGTTTTTGTATAACATTAAAATCGGGGAGTGCGTGAGCCAACTTGTCTAACCATTGTTGTGTCAGTAGTGGGTTAGTTACCTGATAGTTATGTGGCATAGTATAGAAAATGTCTTTTCGGGTGGAATGAAAGTCAATTGCGTAAGCGATTTTGTGACCCTGTTTAACTAATTGAGTTAAATAATGGTGTACTGCCTGTGTTTCTGGCTGTTTAAATGTTTTCCAGTCACGGTTTAGATCAACGCCATTGGCATTATGTCGCCAATTACCTAACGCAACACCATCGGGGTTTAAGTTTGGGATAACTAAAATATTATATTGGGAGCGAAAATGTTGTGCGTGTTCAGTATTAGCCAGTAAAGTGTCAGTAAATGGAAACAATGCCAAGGCACCTGTAATTTCAGGCGGGTGTTGTCGACCAAGTATCACAACCCATTGTTTAGAATTATTAGACTGAACAATCGCTTTAATTGGACGCTTGGCAACGGAGTTTCCAATAGTCATTACTTTAGCAGCAGAATTTTGCGAGACTTTTTCTAACCATGTGTCGTAATTGGCATTGGTAATGATTTCTTGTCCGGCAATGTAAGTCGGTTTGTCGGTTATGTTTAGGTCGAATTTCATTACCTTGTTATCGTGTATAACGGGAAGAGGCTGCCATTGTGTCGGTGCGTTGTGTACATCTACCTTCATTTTGGGCAGATATCGGTTAGTGCCTCCTTCTACATGCATTTCAATATGAATTGTGTGAGCAGAAACAGATGAAACATTGAACGCGTACCATGGACTGTTATTTATGGGCTCGTTCTCAGGTATAAGGGTTAGTTTATAAGTGTTCTTAGAAAGTTGCTCGCATCTATCTAATCGTCCCATTGGAAAATTGTGGTCAAACTTAACCTGAGAAAACTGACAAGTTTGAGCGTGGGCTGTTGCCCCAATACTATTTGTAATGTTTTTACAACCATGTAAGCTCAAAGCTGATAAGACACATGCGCTAAAGAAAAAATAATTGTTCATAAAAGGCCTACTTTTTAAGGCGGCACTTACGAGGACCGCCATTATTATTGAATCAACTAGAAAGATGCACTGATACTGGCATATAAATACCGACCTCGGTTGGAGTGTAGGCTGCCAAAATAACCATGTGCTAACTCATCAGCAATTGGCGGTTGCGCGTCAAATAGGTTTCTTATGCCAAGTTGTATCTTGGTACCGCTTAACTGTGACCTTTCTGAAAATTTGTAACTGGCATGTGAGTTCCAAGTTTTGAAGCTTTTAACAGGCAGTGTTTGCACCTCGCCGCCAACTTCTGCTGTGGTACTGGTATCGGTGATGGGTCCCGTGTAATTGTAACTGATCCCTGCATTCCATTGGTCTTTTTGCCAATTCAACTCAATTTTAGCGCGTAATTTGGGACGGCCATTTTGTAATAATAAATCACCGGCACCAGAGACATTACGATCAGCCGGAACGGCACTATTACCCGCGTGCTGAGCCGCGATTATTTGTGTCGATATAGGATCTGCGACTTGTTCAAATTTAAGTAGTTTGGCGGCATTTCCTAATAACTCCCATTGGCCCCATTGAGTGTCAATTGTATACACGAAAGACAAATCAACACCTTCAATTTCTCGAGTGTTTAAATTCATATAAGTGTTGTTGATATGAATGACTTCTCGCGTTATTGGATCACGAACAACAGCGTCATTTTGACTGCCCTGACTACGCAACAGGCCATCATAAAGTAAGTGGGAAGCGCCCGGTAAAATACCGACGAGACTTTTTTGTTTAATGCGCCATGTATCTGCAGTAAAGGTGAGGGAGTCTGTGGGGGCAAGCACAAACCCATAAGAGATATTACTTGACTCTTCCGGCTCTAAGTCATTAGAACCGCTACGAATATCACTAATACCATAACTGTCATCTAGAATTGGGTCATAGAGTGAGTTACTACGAGGCACGGCTTCAGCGGTGACTTGGGGGAGCCCTGGAGCCCTAAACCCACCAGCGTAAGATGCACGTAAACTGATCCAGTCGATAGGCTCCCAAAAAACGGCCACTTTAGGCTTTAGTGCATCACCAACATCTGAAAAATGCTCGTATCGTGCCGCAATTTGTAGCTCTAATATTTGTTCTGCAGAGTCAATGAGTGGCAACAATACTTCTCCATATGCTGAGAACACATTTCTACTTCCGCTTGAATCAGGTGTTGGGCTGCTGCCTAATACATCACTGCCAGACAATTGTTTACCTGTGATTTGGTCGATAAATGGGTGGCTCCCATCTAATAAACTATCACGGTCATCATCAAATGTTTCTCTTCTGAACTCAATTCCCATAGCAATACCAGCATCACCATCAGGCAAAGCAAAGAGTTGTCCATTACTCACTTTGAAATCAAAGGATGTTAAACTGGTTTTGGAATCGCGTGAAATGTCACTCATAAATGATGATACTACAGCACTATTATTCAACGTGGTGTCTGCTGTGTTTGGATTGCTTGGATCTGCTCCGGAAAACAAGTTATATGCGAGGTTTGTGTCTTGGCTATTAATTGCTTGTTGAAACTTACTTGCTTGCACTCGATTGGCAAGGTCGTTAGTTTGTGCTTCACTGTAAAATAGGGCTGTTTCCCAGTCCCAATTTGTATATTGCCCTTGTAAACCAATCAAAATGCGATAACTTGTGTCATCTACTTTTATATTTCTAGGGCCTGCATCTAACGGACGGTACCGATTCAGTTTTACTTCTTCATTAAATGGGTTAAATGCAGCATCCTTACTTATTACAAAGCGCTGAGCTGTGAGGTTATGGGTTTGCTCTCTCACTCGTTTTGCTTGTGCTTGATAGTAAATGGCTTCTGAAAACAAAGACAAATTGTCAGAGAACTCATGAGTGAAATGGCCATATAAGTTAAGTCGTTGCACATCTGAAACCAATGATCTATGAGCAGCGCGGTCGAATCGGAGTGTTCGGGGGATGCCACCTGAATTCGCACAGACTGCGTCTGATACCTTCTTCTCGCACGCATTGTTATTAGCAGGACTCAGATGAAATAAGCCTAACGAATCAGAGCGAAAATCCCCCCATGGGGTTGAGGTTGTGCGATTATCTAGTTGTGTATCACCAATAAATTCTTCTGGTAATGTTGAAAAATTACGTAAGTCGTGGCTTTGTGAATATGCCCGTTCATTTGCCATCATACCGTCTCGGTTATATAAGGTGACAGATCCTGTAAAGTGAGAGGCGTTGGCATTAAAGTTAACGCCGGTTAAAAAGTTGATGGTTGATTCATTGAGGTTAGTCCCTTCTGATATGCCATGTTTGGCAGTAAATCTATTGCCTTCAAAGTCGCTTTTAAGTTGATAGTTAACAACGCCTGCCACTGCATCTGAGCCGTATATGGCCGCAGCGCCGTCGCGTAGAATTTGTAGTGATCTTAAGCCTGCTACAGGCAAAGTGTTTGAGTTAACAGTGCTAACGGGTACAAAGTTTTCTGATTGAGTACCTGGATGTGTAACAAGTCTTCTTCCATTTAATAAGGTCAGAGTGTTACCCGTACCAAGGCCTCGAAGGTTGATTGAAGACACATCCCCTCGGGCATCATTGACACCACCGTTACCCGTTGATGCACCAAAGTTCACTTGTCCCATTTGTGGAATAGAGCGAATTAAGTCATCTCCAGTCATTGCTCCACTGTTTTGGATGTCAATATCTGTCAGTGTTGTAACGGGCAGTGCACCGACATCTGCGGTGCGTTTGATGTTGGAGCCAATTATCGAAATTTTTTCAATGTCAGCCTGGTTATTATTGTTTGCGAAGGAGGTGTTTGGCACGATAGCCGCGAGAAGACAGACACTTATATAGCTTAAGCGAGGTGTTGAGTTTTGCTCTGTTTTATTTCTTATCATGATAGCCCCTGTACACTTTATGTCATTGTTGTTGTTTCTTGACTACTAACATTGGCGAATTATTAGAAGACTTACAATTGACACTTCGTTTACATGTCATAACCTTTGGTTATGACCTCGGATAATAATATAAAAACCAGCATGACTGTGTGCATGTTAAGTTTATTTTAGGGAATACTCGTAGCATTGATAATAACAACAATAAGGCAAAGTTTATGAATAAAATAGCGTATAAAAGTGTGCTTTCAGGGGGGGTCTTTTTGATGGCCATTGTAGTGGGGTTATACGTTAATGCGTTTATACCAAAACAGTGGGTTGAACAAATTTATCATTATGATGTGTTTGAAAATAAACAAGGGCAACCGAGTTATATTTTTAAAGGGCAAGCGCAGATAATTGATCAGATAACACCTTATGCAGACTCAGTTTTGACGCAAGAACATTTAAATAATTTAACTGAGAAGCCAGCCATCGCCAGTCAGTGGGTTGAGTTAGATAATGGTGATATTGCACAGTTAAAGCCGGTGTTTCATTTTGGTTTTTGGTCGTTGATGCCTGCTGTGATTACCATATCCTTATGCTTACTAACGAGAGAACCTCTAAGCGCATTATTTTCAGGGATAGTTACGGGGGCGTTTAGCTTGGGTCTATTTGATATCACAGATGGTGTGATCATACCTTACCTTGCAAATCAAAGTAGTGTTGGTTTGTTGATATTATATTTGTGGTTATTGGGAGGGTTATTGGGGGTATGGTCAAAGACCGGTGCGGCGCAAGCTTTTGCTAACTTAATGACTCGGCATTGTGTAAAAGGCCCGCGTTCTGCAAAAGTGATTACGTGGTTATTGGGAGTACTGTTTTTTCAAGGTGGCACAATGAGCACCGTATTGGTCGGCACGACGGTAAAGCCATTTGCCGATAAAGCAAACGTCAGTCACGAAGAAATGAGCTATATCGTAGACTCAACGGCATCACCTATTGCAGCGGTATTAGCCTTCAATGCGTGGCCAGCGTACGTACAAGCATTAATTTTTGTGCCGGGGGTGGCTTTTTTAGCAACTGAATCTCAGCGTATCGCATTTTTCTTTGCGAGTATCCCTTTTAGTTTTTACGGTCTACTTGCCGTTTTTGGCACATTGTTATTGAGTTTTAATATTACTCGGTTTTCCGGTAAAAGAATTAGAATGGCTCAACAGCGTGCACTAAAAACAGGCAAGTTAGATGCTGACGGCGCAACACCATTAAGTGCTAGAGAGCTTCACTCTACAGATGTGCCACCAGGTTATAGGCCTCACGCAATGGAGTTTTTGTTTCCGCTCATAACGTTAATTGGCATTGCCGTAGGCACTTTCGTTGTTTCAGGATCTCCTGAAGTAAATTGGGCGTTTTCTGCTGCGTTGTTAATAAGTATTGGGGTTGCACTTGGTAAAGGTATGATGTTGGTAGATGTAGTTGATGGGTTGGGTAACGGGTTAAAAGGGGTGGTATTAGCTTCTGTTATTTTGATGCTCGCGGTGGTGCTAGGGACACTGAGCAAAGAGCTAGGTGGAGGATTGTATTTGGTGAATTTATTAGGAGAGAGTATAGAGTATTGGATGCTACCGCTGTTGTTGTTGCTGTTAAGTATGGTCATAGCCTTTTCAACCGGGACTAGCTGGGGGACTTATGCCATTGCTTTTCCTTTGGCAATGCCTCTAGCGTGGTCTGTTGGGCATGTGCACGGCCTACAAAATATTGAGTTGTATATGATGATCTGTTTTGCAACTGTGCTCAATGGCAGTATTTTCGGCGATCAATGTTCGCCTATTTCAGACACGACTATTTTGAGTGCGATGACAACCGGCTGTGATTTGATGGATCACGTAAAATCACAGATTGTGCCCGCAACATTTGCAATGAGCGCAGCGGCTGTGTTGTGGACTGCCAGTGTTATATTGTTTACTTAGGAGCCATTAATGCGTTTACGCCATATCGAAGTATTTTATGCTGTGTATACCACAGGCTCAATTACGAACGCCGCTAAGATATTACATGTGTCTCAACCATCGGTCAGTAAGGTGTTAGGTCACGCTGAAATGCAACTCGGTTTTCAGTTATTCAAACGATTGAAAGGGCGGCTGTTACCAACGAAAGAAGCTGATATGCTTTTTTCTGAGGTTGATAAAATTTATCACCAGCTGCGTTCTGTCAAAAATACCTCTGAGAATATAAAGAAACATGAATATGGAAATATTAATTTAGGGATCACACCGGCATTGGGTTTCCAATATGTACCAAAAGCGGTTGCAGCATTCCAAATTGAGAGTCCGCATGTCAATTTTCAGCTGCAAACTGTTCATAACGAAGCTATTTTACAAACGTTGTTAGAGCGAAAATGTGATGTTGCTTGCTTATTTTCACCGAATATTAGACCAGGGTTATCCTCAATTACATTAGCTAAGTCAGAATTGGTGATCGTATATCCTAAGTCAATGTTTGCGGGTGAACCTACGCAGTTATCTTTAGACCAATTGCGAGATAAACCGTTTATTGATATTGGCGATAGTGGTCCGCTTGGAGATTTACTATGGGCACGCTTGATGGAAGAGAATGTCTCGTTGACCTCGACTATACGGGTGCAAACCTACTTTTTTGCAGTACGCTTGGTTGCGCAAGGTGTCGGCTTGTGCGTAGTTGATAAGTTTACTGCGCTTGGCAACATGGATGAGACAATGGGAATGGCGTCTTTTGATAGGTCACTGAGCTTTGATGTAGAAGCGGTGTATTTAGAAAATCATGCTCTTTCTAATGTAGCTAGGCAGTTTATAGATTTATTAAGTGAAACACTTTCAGAGGGTTAGATATAGGTATGCGTTAAGGTTATGACTTATAGAAACCTTCTAACTTCAAAATAATGGAAGATTAGATATGCTCAATGACTGATTGATTTTAAACCATTGGGAAGAGAATAATGATAATTCAAGCACCATATCTGGTCTTTTTGGGTGATGCCACAGACAAGCTATCAATTAAGATGGCACAAGGCGTCGCGGATTGGCGAACACAACATTGTGTTGGAGAAATGTCTGTGTCTGGATGCAGTGTCACCACTGGGTTGAAACAGATGGATATAACTACAGCTGCGAGCCTTGGAGCCAAAACGTTCGTGCTTGGCTTTGCAAATAGTGGCGGTTATTTAGAACCAAAATGGCTCCCTTATATCCGAACTGCGTTGCGTGCAGGGATGGATGTGGTGAGTGGTTTGCACGATAGATTGATCGATATTGACGATATTAGGCTGCTAGCAACACAGTTGAACAAACAGTTGATAGATATTCGTCACCCCCAAGCTAAATTTCAAACCGGCACAGGCGTTAAACGCTCTGGTAAGCGTTTGTTAACGGTAGGTACCGATTGTTCAGTTGGTAAAATGTATACGTCTTTAGCGATTGAAAAGCACTTACAAGCTTCGGGTGTCTCTGCGACTATAAAAGCGACAGGACAGTGTGGAATATTAATCGCAGGCGAGGGAGTTGCTATAGACTGTGTGGCATCTGATTTCATTTCAGGAGCGGTTGAGCAGCTTTCTCCTAGCACGAAAGCGGCCCATTGGGATATCATTGAAGGGCAAGGTTCGTTATCTCATCCTGCGTTTGCGGGTGTAAGTCTAGGCTTGTTGCACGGAGCACAACCAGATGCACTTATTGTTTGCCATGCGTTAGGCCGAAGCCACATGAGGGGGCTACCTGAACAGAGTTTACCAACCATTCAACAAACCATCGCGAATAATGAGCAGGCGGCACGGTTGACGAATCCGAATGCGACAGTCATTGGAGTGTCAGTGAATACCTCAAGTGTCAGTAAAGAAGAAGGCGTGGCGTATTGCGAACGTTTGACTGAGGCGTTAGGGATGCCATGTGTAGATCCGCTTAGAATGAGCGTTGGCGCTTTAGTGGCAGGTTTACCATTGTGATCACATCTGAGCTATATCACTATAAAAATGATGTATATACTTTAACTGTTTATGCACAAAAAGTACCACTAAAAACTGCTTTTAGGATCTCAAGAGGGGCGAAAATAGCGGCTGATGTGCTAGTGATCACACTGTCATCTGAACAACACACTGGCTGGGCAGAAGCCGTGCCATATAAGCGCTATGGTGAATCTTACCAACAGGCAGTTGAACAAATACATGATGTGGTGGTCCGCAGCAGCTGTTTATCAGACTTAAGAAATGCGATTAACCGAATAGATTCAGGCGCTGCAAAAAATGCGCTTGATTGTGCATTGTGGGATCTTCAAGCAAAGTTGAGCAACAGTACAGTGCTGAATTTATTGCCACCTTTGCAGCCTCAACTGACCCAAATTACGTCGGTGATAACCGCACAAACCCTAAGCATCAATAGCCCAGATGAGATGGCGAAAGCGGCCTTGAATTTAATGGATGCGCCATTGATTAAAGTGAAGCTTGATGGTGATGCTGTGCTACAGCGAATGCGCGCAATTCATGCCGCTTCTCCACATAGCCAGTTTATTATTGACGCGAATGAAGCTTGGTCATTTGAACAATTAAAAAGCTATGTAAAAGAGCTGGTTAAACTTAATGTGGTATTAATTGAGCAACCGTTAGCAGAATCTCAAGACTGGGCCTTATCGGAGTTCGATTCACCAATTGCGTTATGTGCAGATGAGTCTTGCCATACAGCTGAAGGGTTGGAGTGTTTGGTTGATAGGTACCGTGTTATTAACATTAAGCTTGATAAAGCTGGTGGCCTTAGTGAAGCGTTAAACATGGTGAAAAAAGCACGTTCGTTGGGCTTAGATATTATGGTTGGATGTATGGTAGGCAGCTCTCTTGCCATGGCGCCAGCCATGATTGTGGCGCAGTATGCAACATATGTTGATTTAGACGGCCCAGTATTGGTTGCACAGGACCGATCATACAAGTTCGATATTATAGCGGGGTATCTGACGGCCCTAGATTGGTCGCTTTGGGGCGGTCCTCATGAGAACCCCGAGATAGGTTTATTCGATGTAAGGCGCTAACGGTGCGTTAAAATTTCTATTGTTAAGCAAGTATAAAGCCCTTATTGGGCTTTTTTTATATGAAGAATCTACGTGTGTGCTTTGGTGAACTGGATATTTCGATTATGTATTTTCGTTTTTTAATAACGCCAGCTTTTATTGTCATTAACAAATTCTGATGTTTATCCTAATTAACCTCAGGTTTGGATAAGGGTTTTGGAATACAAAATGTTTTGAAAACAAACTTACTTACAATCCAATGATGATATTTTTTCAAAATCAAGGCGCTTTTATGCAGTAATAGCGGGCTATTACAAATGAAAGCAACGCCGAGAGTGAGAAAAATAGCTTTATTGGGCAAATTCGCTTATCCAGAGCTGAGGTTAAGTTAATTAGTGAGAAGTCATACTAAAGCAAGCAATGTACTCGCTTTAGTACATTGAAGGCTGTTTACTTCACTTTACTTCACGATGTGTGGTTTGAATAAGCGCGCTGGTGTTATGCAGAACTTTAGAAAAAGCGGATTGCCACTGAACGAGTTCAATGTCGTCAATATCAATATAGTGCGACGAACCTAGCTGTGTGCCGAGTTTACTTTCAATAACAAACTTAATTCGGTAACTTTTATACCCAACCCGAGGTGAGTTAAAATCAAAGCGTAACGTTTGCCAATGTGCTGATGCAGCCAGAGTTTTGCTATCAATAAGCTCGGTAGTCGGGTGCATAAATGCAGCTTGCAGCGTTTGCTTTAATTGTCTGCCTTGCCAATATGCCGATATTTTAACGTTGCTCAGTGCTCGTAATTTCACTCGCAATGAAGTTGGGTTATCGGGTATATATACTCGATTGAAGTGTTTGGTGCCGAAGGTGATGTGGTCGCCCCCGAATGACAACCTTAAATATTGATTGAAATTTTGCTGAGTACGTAGCTTTGCCTCTGTATTGTGGAAAATCCAAGTACGGTCAATCGCAGACCAATCTGAATAACTTTCGAAATCACCTGAGTTAATTATATTTGTCCCGTAGCGTAATGGGCTATGATTAGGTAGGCTGAGCGGTAATGGCTTGTCCCAATCATTATTTTGATATAAATTTTGAATCGTATTTTGGGTATGCAAAGCCTGGTTATTTTCAACGGCTGACAATACGTTCGCTGATGACCTTTTAATTACACCGTGGCCCCCAGAGCGTACAATATCGGTGCCTTTGAGTGCGGAAAGTTGTTTCAGCCGTTTGAGAACAGTAAAGCGCTGTTGGCCCACCGCGGGTGTGGGGCTGTAGTTTTGAATGAAAAGGGGGACGGTTTCTGCTCGGAAGAACTGGCCTTGATCTAACCACACATACACCAGTACGCTATTGTGGGTAGCCGGAAAGTTTTGGTCAAACATGAAGTTACCCAGAGAATAAGCAATAAATTGATTATTGTATACCTCAAACCCTTGTGTCACATGCGGGTGATGGCCTATGGCGAGTACAGCGCCTTTATCAATTGCATTCTTTAAGCGCTGCTCAGTGACGAGTGAGGGCGTGTGGCTGTATTCTAAACCGCCATGATATTGGATCACAGGAAATACATTACTTTTAACGGACTGCTCGATCACCGCTGCAATATTGTCAGAGTTCCCCAGTGCTGCACCGCCTTGCACAGGAGTGGCTGATTGCCACGGTGGTTTTCTTCCTTTCCAACCGACAAAACCATACAGAGCGTATTTATTGTTTGCTAGTTTAGCAATGTGCGGTTGTAATGCTCGTGTTTCATTGATGCCGGCACCTGAAAACGCAAGTGGCGAGCTTTTTAATAAAGTTAAAGTCTGTTTAAGACCAGTTTGTAAATAGTCATATGTATGATTATTGCCAAGCGAGACGTAATCAACCCCAGCCCAGCTTAGGCTGGCTAGTGTATCAGGGTGAGAATAAAAAGTGACAGATTTCTCGGCGCTCGTTGAGGGTAATGATTCTATAATGGGTGACTCTAGGTTAACAGATGTAAAGTCTGCCAGAGATAGGTAAGGTTTTATGATTTTTAGTAGATTTTTGCTGTCTTGAAGACGGCGACTCTGTTGAATGAGGGGCGATTCGTTAAAATAGGGTGCGTAATAACGTCGGCCCATCATAGTATCTCCGGCAAATGCAAACATGACACGACCTGGTTTCTTCTTAACCACTTCAATGGGGGGAATGGTAAAGTTATAACGTGCAAGCTCTGTGTGTTCGAAAGTATGAATGGTTTGGTAGTAGCCATGTTTATTAATCTCGAGACGATAGCGCTTTTGGGGAGCTAACGAGAGGCTAAATTTTCCGTTTTTATCACTTTTTATTCTATTGCCGCTGATTGTGACAATTACGTCTGAAATTGGATTGGCGTTGGTGCTGAGTGTGAAGCTTTTTAATTCAACTGCGTATACAACCGAGGATAGCCAGTATGTTACAAGTATGAGTATTGTTTGTGTGATTTTAATGTTCATATGTCACCTTATGTTTGTCTTATTATTGTACTGGTACAGAGGAAATTGACGCATTCTAATAACAGAGTCGCTTATTGCTTTTGGCTATGTTCGAAGTTAAAAAAGCCGGCGGGTTGAACGTCAATACAATACGGAATAGTAGGTTACAGCTGATAGCAGACATGTAGATCGAACATCAATGTTAAATAGAGGGAGTCGTTTTGCAGTATCGTAAAATTCATATTATTGGTGGCCCAGGCAGCGGAAAAACGTTTAGTGCTGCGAAACTTCAACAGGTAACAGGCTTGAATGGATTTGATCTGGATAGCGTCTTTTGGGAGAAAAATGAATTTGCTTATGTTCGTTCAAGCGAACATGCAAGAACAGAAAAGCTAAATCATTTATGATCCCACGATAATTGGATCGTTGAAGGCGTTTATTACAAATGGTTAGCAAGCTCATTTCGTGACGCTGATCTCATTGTTATTTTAAATCCCCCCACGCTTTTAAGGCAATGGCGTATATTCAAACGCTTTTTGAAACGAAAGTTTGTGTTGGGTCACTATCAAAAAGAATCGCTAGCCTCATTTCTGCAAATGTTTTGGTGGAATCAAGGATTTGACCAAGACAATATGGTTCGTATCTTAGACTTTATCCATGAATATGAGGATAAAATAATTTACTGTAAAAATTATAATGAAATATGGCGTGAATTAAGTAAATGAAGAGAGGTTGATGGCGCTTGTTTTGAGCTGCTCCTTTTCTATTGGTTAGATTCAACGCGTATTTAGAGTGACGAACCTTATCTATAAATGTTGATAATACGGAAAAAGATCAGGGTGTAGGATTTATAGCCAAGGCAGGCTATGTATCAGTCACACTTCATAACTGATAGGACATGTAATGTTTACCGAAAAGAGCGATTCTATTGAGGTAAAAGATCTAGAAAATGAATCTAAGATTGTGCCTTTAGAGCGGTGTTGAGAAAAACAAATAGACCGCGATACTACGAGGGTTGGCCCAAAATACAGTGCATCGCTTTGATGTACTTTAATGGTTTATGCATAATGGGTAACCCTCGTCCAATGTAATATGGATAGAAAGGTCTATTTCCTTTTTTCTTTACGATGTTTCTTAATCGCTTTTGCAATTCGCTTTGCAGCCCTTTGCATTGTTTTTCTATTGGGGTGTAAACCGTCCGCCATTGGTTCAAAGCCTTGCCAAACATCTAAAAATATTGCGTTTGGTACTTCTGCTCGTAACCTGCTTAACCTTAGATCAGAGAAAATCTCATAATTATCTTTACTGATGATCCATGGCCAGTTGAAACGACCTCGTACTGTTTCCCAATCAATTGCTTCATAGGTTGGCGCTTTCGAAAAAATAGGTGTGATCCCGGCAGCCAGCGCTCGGTTAGCCACGCTAACAAAGGTATCGATGTATGACTCCATTTGTTCTAAGGTACATTCGCTCGTTTGTGCCATAGGAATGCCAAATGCATCGGGATGATTACAATCATTACCACGAATAATCACAATATATTCAGCAGCAACTTCTCCTGAAAATGAAGTTACGCGGCTTAAAGCTTTACTAAACTGTTTTTCATAGCCTTCCCAACCTGGACCTACACATTCTGGTCCAGGAAAACAAGTTAATCTGTCAAATGTTGTTGCACCTGCTTGGCCTTCGTTAATTACATGACCCGATAGCCTACGTTCTCTGATAAGGGCGTTGCCTAAAGATAGGTAGCGACCAGAGTTTATGGCAATACCATTAAGTGGTGCCTGAAGATCGCTGTAATACGGCATGTTAGCGTTTGCAAATGAAGCACCAATAATTAGCAGAGGAGCCTCTTCAGATTTAGTTTGTGCTTGAGAATGAGTTGTGAGGGATATGAATGTTCCCCATAAAAGTGCTTTAATCGTTTTAGTATACATATCAAGTCCTTGTTGTTGTTTTTTTAAAACCAGTAAGACCATAGCAGATCATATTGGCGAAGTAATTACGATTTTATTGCACTCGCTTAAAATATGATATGTGGGGTAAATTACGCATGATGCTAGGGGCTATTGATCTTTTAGGTTCATTTTTTCAGCACTTTGATTGTATTTTATATAGTTCAGAGGCTGCGTAGCATGGTTATTCCATGTGAGTCAGCCGATAACATAGTAGAAACGCCAATCAAGCGCTGTCTATCGATTCTTTTGAGCCCCCCTTTCTCTTTGTTGCTTAATATTCGCTTAGATCACTAGGCCACATATTAAGCGCCGCGATAAAAGCACGCTCAAAGAGAGCAAAAGTAGAACAGCAAAGATCAATAGCCCCTAGTATATTTACTTTCTTGTTCCGTCGTCGGACAGGATAGATAGCGACATTATTTTTGTACTGAGCTTACTATTGATACGTTCTAGTGGTGCAACATAAAAAGGAGGGAATGCATCAATTACATATATTGTTACAATATCTCATTAAACTCTGTTTTTTGTAATTTGAGCGATTTTTTACACTGTTTAGACGTATGTTAGGGTAATGTTTCTATTGGAAACAATAAAAACAACTTTTGGTGTGAAAATGAAAACTCTCCTAAAAACAGCGTTAGCTGTGTCATTAGCGTTGGCTGCCTCTAACGCGCTGGCAGCAAAGTCTGATGAAGAACAATCAATTTTTAGTAGCAAAACCTTCGAAGCAATGAAACTGCGTAATATTGGGCCTGCTTATATGTCAGGGCGAATAGCAGATATTGCGGTGGATCAAAATAACCCATCAACTTGGTACTCAGCTGTTGGTTCGGGTGGTGTTTGGAAAACCACAAATGCAGGGACGACTTGGACGCCTATTTTTGACAAACAAGCAGTATATTCAACAGGTGATGTGACGATTGACCCGAGCAACTCCAATATTATTTGGGTGGGTACCGGTGAAAATAATGGCGGACGTCATATTAGTTTTGGTGATGGCGTTTATAAATCTGAAGATGGCGGAAAAACATGGAAAAATATGGGCTTGAAAGAGTCTGAACGCATTTCAGATATTATCATTCACCCAACAGATTCAAAAACAGTTTGGGTTTCAGCTCAAGGCCCACTTTGGAGTAGTGGCGGCGAGCGCGGGTTATATAAAACCATAGATGGTGGAGAAACCTGGAAGCAAGTACTGACACCAGAAAATGAATGGACTGGGGTCACTTCGTTATTAATAGACCCGCGAAACCCGAAAAAATTGTATGCAGCAACCTGGTCTCGGCAAAGAACAGTTGCTACCTATGTTGGAACAGGTGAAGGATCAGGTATTCACACATCCGATGATGGTGGTGAGACTTGGACTGAGCTGAAAACAGGTTTACCAACGGGTAATATGGGTAAAATTGGTATGGCAATTTCTCCTATAAATCCTGATGTTCTTTACGCGACAATTGAAACAGATAACCGTAAAGGAGGGTTTTACCGCTCACAAAACCGAGGGGCAAGTTGGACTAAAGTATCTGATGAAGTAGGTGGTGGTACTGGGCCACACTATTATCAAGAAATTTTTGCAGACCCACACCACTTCGATCGAGTTTATATTGCCAGTAATTACAGCAAAGTTTCTAACGATGGTGGCAAAACTTGGATACCAATCAATACAAAGCGCAAACACGTAGATGATCATGCCTTTGCTTTTCACCCCACCGACCCTGATTTTGTCTTAATTGGCTCTGATGGCGGTATTTATATGTCGCATGACCGCATGGAAAACTGGCGCTTTATGGCAAACTTGCCGTTGACTCAATTCTATAAAGTAGCGCCTGATGATGCTGAACCTTTCTATACGGTATACGCAGGTGCGCAAGATAACTCAACACAAGGCGGCCCATCTCGTACCACGCGTAAAGAAGGGATTAAAAACAAAGATTGGTTTTTAACCTTAGGTGGCGATGGTCATCAACCCGCTGTAGAGCCTGGCAACCCTAACATTATGTATTCTCAGTGGCAGCAAGGTAACTTGACGCGACATGACTTGAAAACCAGAGAAGGCGTATACATTAAACCTCAACCTCGTCCAGGCGAGCCGGCTGAGCGTTTCAATTGGGATGCGCCAATTAATGTTTCAAGTCATGATGCCAAGCGTCTTTATTTTGCATCACAAAGAGTATGGCGTTCGGATGATCGAGGCGACAGTTGGGAACCAATATCAGGTGACTTAACTAAAAATGGTAATCGAATGCATATGCCTGTAATGGGGAGAACGTGGTCAGTCGAAGCTGGTTGGGATATTTATGCGATGTCTGAATACCATACCATTGCTAATTTCACGGAAAGCCCCGTTGATGAAAAGGTTTTATGGGCAGGCACTGATGACGGTCTTATTCAAGTGACAAAAAATGCAGGGAAGAGCTGGAAAAAAATTGATCTTAGCACCATTGATGATATTCCTGACACCGCATATGTAAATGACATTCGAGCTGATTTATTTGATTCTAACACTGTGTATGTCGCGCTTGATAATCATAAATATGGAGACTTCAAGCCTTACTTAATCAAGTCAACTAATTTAGGAAAAAGCTGGCAGTCACTCGCAAGTACTTTACCTGAAAAACATTTGGTTTGGCGCATTGTTCAAGATCATGTAAACAAAAACCTGATGTTCATTGGTACTGAGTTTGGTATTTTCTTTACTGTTGATGGTGGTCAGAAATGGACCGAATTAGACGGTGGGATCCCGACCATTGCAACGCGTGATGTAAAAATACAACGCCGTGAAAATGATTTAGTAGCGGGTACATTTGGTCGTGGTATTTATATTCTTGATGACTATGCACCACTGCGCGCATTAACAGAAAAGTCGATGGAGCAAGATGCACTTCTCATAGCTCCTAGTCGCCCAGTTAAGTGGTTTCAGTTAGATACGAATCATACGAATACGGATGGGGATGATCGTTTTGCAGCGAAAAATCCAGCGCATGGCGCAACCTTAACCTACTTCTTGAAAGAAAGCTTATTAACCATTAAAGAGGCTCGTCAAAAGGTCGAAAAAGACATGGTTAAAGAACAGGATTATCCAAAATATCCAGCTTGGGAAGATATAGAAAAAGAGAATCAAGAAGCTAAGCCGGTGGTATACCTTGAAATTCGAGATGCTGCGGGTAAATTTGTGAATCGAGTTATGGGTAAAAATACCAAAGGTTTACATCGTGTAACTTGGGATATGACGTATGCAACAGGCAAAGCAGTAACAGGAGTTGAATCATCAGGTTGGAGCCCATTTAATGCTGGCTTAATGGCAATTCCTGGAACATATACGGCGACTTTGCATAAACGCGTTAATGGGGCTGTTTCACAACTTGCTGAGGCGGTAGAGTTTGAGCTAAAACCGATTACTGATAGTGCGTTACCTACAGCTAATCAAGAGGTACTTAAGTTCGGCAAAGAAATAGCGGTAGCGCAAAAGCGTATCACTGCTGTGAATGCTGTACTGAGTGAATTGAATAAGACAATGCAGACGTTGCGTACGGCGATAGATCGTACGCCAAACAATATTGCCTCATTGGAATCACGTTATGCGCAAGCTCAAACAGAAATTAATGCGATTAATCTTGAACTTAATGGGTTGAATGCGCGAGATAGAATGGGCACTAAGCCTGCTAATATTTCGAGCCGTTTAGGCTATGCGATGACAGCAGATTGGTCTTCTTATGGGCCAACAAAGCAGCATAAAGAGCAGTTTTCATATGCAATTAAACGTTTAGACAATGTAAGTACGCGCATTAAACGTTTGCAAGAAACGACCATACCTGAGCTTCAGAAGTCAGTTATTGACGCGGGTGGTCCATGGAGTAAGGGCGCACCATTAATCACTAAGTAACATGCAATAATGAGCAACACTGTCATTGTTACAGTGTTGCTTATCTTTTAACTGGGTTTGAGAGTAGACAAGATCACAGTGTAATTTAATTACTAAATCATTATTTAATAACCAGCTAATAAAGCAGTATCTCTACAATGAAAACCATAAGTTTTTTTATATTGATGTCGGCTTCTTTGTTCGTCTATGCGCAAGGTAGTGAGCTTGAAGTCATTGAGATTTTAGTGCCCAAACAACCTTTGGTCATCGCCGGATCAGAGCACGCCATGTCGTACATAGATGATAGGTCTACCTATACCCTAAATCGCACCATTGCTGATCAACTGTCGACACTGGTGGGCGTTAACCTAAGTGGACAAGGAGGCCAATTTCAAAGCTATTCTATTCGTGGCTTTAGTCGAGGTCGAATAAGAACTGAAATAGACGGTATTCCTATTATTACTGACAGACGTGCAGGTAACTCGGCTTCTTTTGTTGCACCACAGCTATTCAGTACAGGCCGGGTTATTAAAGGGCCGAGTTCCGCTTTATATGGTTCTCAAGCGTTGGGGGGCGTAGTGAGCCTGAGTACTGAGTCGCTGGATAAAACTGTGTTAAGGGTATCTGGACAAAGTGTTGACCAAGGAATAAGTGTGGCGGTAAATCATCAAGATGATAATTTTACTTCAGCTCTC
This sequence comes from Pseudoalteromonas sp. MMG005, assembly GCF_018101015.1. NCBI lineage: Bacteria > Pseudomonadati > Pseudomonadota > Gammaproteobacteria > Alteromonadales > Pseudoalteromonadaceae > Pseudoalteromonas > Pseudoalteromonas sp. MMG005. The sequence goes on from NZ_JAGJEK010000012.1 coordinate 103,431, forward strand.
GCTTATCAACAGGCTAATGATGCCGAAGCTGTTAATGGTGACGTGTTAAATACTGAGTTTGAACGTGTGTCAGGACTGTTAAGGTACAAACATCAGTTCGATGAGTATACAGCGACGGCTTCTTGGTTGCCAAGCATTGGCAAGAATATTGGCAAAAGTAATATCAAGTATCCAATTCGACAAGTCAGTAGTTACCCGCAAGAACAACATTCATTGGCACAGCTTCAAGTAAGTGCTGATGATAAGTGGTCAGTTAAACTTTTTCATCACTATCAAAATTGGGATAGCGAAACACACAGGTTTGATCAGTACGATGGGTTGACGCAATATCAAAGCCACACACTTGGTGGGCAGTGGCTACATCAGATCAGACTCAAAGAGCAAGAAAGTTATTGGGGTATTGACTGGCTATCACGTAAAGGGGTAAAAATTACCAGTGATTACCATCTTCATAGTGAGAAAGAGGGCATAAGTTATAGCTTGATCAGCAATGAGATGACGGGCAAAGAAGATAACTTTGCTCTGTATGGCAAAACACAATGGCACTGGAAGGATGTGCAACTTGCTCTGGGGTTAAGGTATGATTGGTTGATGCAACACAGTCAGCAAGCTGAACGTTCTATTGATAATCACTTTAATGCATCACTGAGCATCGAGCTCCCTTTGTCTGATACGTTCAAGGCCGGATTAGATATTGGCAACGGTTTTCGCTATCCAACGCTGACGGAGCGATTTTTTTATGGTAAAACGCCTAGAGGTGTTATTGCTGGTGAGCAAACATTAAGGCCTGAAACCAGCGTTGGCACTCAACTGTTTGTGACTTGGTATCCACTAGAGCATATTAGCGTCCACACCGCATTATACCACTATGAATTAAACAATTACATTGAGCGTTACACGCTTAATGATGTCCAACTGAGCTATCGGAACTTAGGTAGAGCACAGGTTTATGGGTTTGAGAGTGAGTTGCGATGGTACCAAAGTGATAGCATCGAGCATGAAGTAAGTTACCAGCAGCAAGTTGGCGAAGATGACTCAGGGCAAGTATTAGCTGATTTACACCCTAGAAAGTTAAGCTGGAGAGCACGCCTTACTTTCGAACGGTGGTCATTAACAAATTCTTATAGCTACTATTTAGAGGTTAACCAAGTCGGTAACTCTGAGCAGGTACGAAATAGCTTTATAGTATGGGATTTATCTCTAGAGCATCAATTGAATGCGCATCACAGTGTGAGTTTAAGTGTGAATAATATAACCAATGAAGAATATTACGCGAGTTTAGATGAAGATGCTGCATTTCAACCTAAACGAAGTTTCAAATTATCAACCAGCTGGCAGTTTTAAAGAAGCGCAATGAGTGTATATAAAACCAATAGAAGCATTCACAAATGGGCGAGTATTGTTATTTCATTACCGCTGTTTGTGGTATTAGTCACCGGTATTTTGCTACTGGTCAAAAAAGAGTTTAGCTTTATTCAACCCCCGACGGCTAAGGGGGAGTTTACGGTGCCAACAATGACATTTGAGCAAATACTGACGGTGGCTAAATCAGTAGAGAGTGCCAATATAACCGATTGGGACGATATTCGCAGACTAGATGTTCGGCCGAGTAAAGGTATAACGAAAATACGTAGTCACAATAGTGTAGAGATTCAAGTTGATAGCACGACAGGTAAGGTACTTCACGTAGCACAACGTAACTCAGAGTTAATCGAGTCAATTCATGATGGCACTTTCTTCGAGAAAAATGCCAACATCTGGCTCATGCTGCCAGTTTCTCTAGTTGTTCTTATTATTTCCATAACCGGCATTATTTTATTTATTCAACCGTATAGAAAAAAGAAAAAAAGAAAACTGGACAGGCGGTTTAAAGATGAATGAATACCCTAACAGCAAAAAAGTGATGAGTGCTCTGAGTAAATATGGTGGCTTAGCTGTGTTTATTTAGCCACATAGATTGCAGGTCGACTGTGTTGGATAAATGACATGCTTTGGCTTATAAAAAAGTAATGAAATAATCAAAGGATCTAGGTGTAAACATGGACATTCGCGAAGCGAGTCTTAAAGATTTATCAAATATTGCTCGATTGCATGCACAGAGTTGGCGGGAAACTTACGGTGATGTATTGCGAGCAGATTACTTAAATCAGCAAGTTCTTGTTGAAAGAACCGCTGTATGGACGAAACGCTTGATGAAACCGTCGCCAAATCAATATGTACTTATTGCTGAAGATAATACAGGGTTTTGTGGATTTATCTGTGTGTATGGTGGCAAGCACCTTAAATATGGGTCGATTATTGACAATCTACACGTTGCAAAAAATTGCAAAGGCAAAGGGCTAGGTACTAAATTGCTGATAGCGGCAGCGTCATGGGCCTTTGTAAACTATAAAAATGATGGTTTGTATCTTGAAGTACTCGCATGTAATGAGCAGGCAATTCGGTTTTACAAGTACCATGGTGGACAAAATATTGACTATGGATACTGGCACACCCCTTGTGGAAATAAAGTGAAAGAGTTTATTTATGGCTGGGAGTCACCGAGCGCATTGGCTAATTTAAGTTAACGGTTATCATGTTACCGATGAGTGAAATTACGATTGAGCACAGCAACCTAGGTTTGGCATAATGCGGTTTAAATACGAGTTAAAATGAGATAGACACAGGAAAAATGTATTCTATGTCTATCTTTTTTCATTCACATTGGGTTTAACCTCCAAACTGAATACGAACACCTGCATTGATCGTAAAACCATCATTTCTTGACCAAATATCGGTTGTCCATCGACCACTCGGTGATTGCTCAGGTAATATCAGCGTGTCTTCTTTGGTTTGCCTAATGTTTAGTAAGTTTTCGGCATTAATAAACCAGCTAATGTGACCAAGGGTGATTTGGCCTAACAAGCCTAAATGCCAGTACGCGTCGCTTTTATCCCGATAAGGGTTGCCTTCTAAGTGCTGGGTTCCTGTATAGTAAGCTTCAAACCCAAGTAAATGACTACCGTGTTCTTCCCACATAACAACTAACCCCGCAGAGTGTGCCGGTGTGAGTGCTAAGGTGGTACGCTCAAAGGCAGTTTGCCCTTGTTTGCTTGCATCTGTGTATAAATAGCTGCCGGTAAATTTAATATCTCTCCAACGATAGCGCAGCAACAGTTCAGCTCCACGAATTTCACTTTGACCAATCGCATTAATAATACGAACTTGCTTTTGAGCTTGCTCTATGGTGTGCAGCTCGGTTGCATCATCGATATCAGAAGCGAATAAGGTCACACTGGTTTCGATATTATCAAGGATATAGCTTATATCGAGTGAAGCGGTAGAGGCCCGCTCCTCATTAAGGCCTTCAAATGAAGCGAGCCGAGATAATCCGGCATCTTCAATGTCTTCGATAAATGGGGTAGGGGCAAAAAAGCCTTGCCCGTATGAGCCTCGGAACAGCCAATTTTCAGGGCTGTACAGCACTGAAATACGGGGGCTTACTTGGGTGCCATATTCATTATGCCAATCGGTGCGTGCACTCAATGATATCGCTGTATCTGGGTTAATATCATAGTCAAGTTGTGAAAATAACCCAGGGACTTCGTAGTGGTAGTCAAACTCTGGATACGCAATAGAATTGAATTTGTCAGCTTGATACGCAACTCCGATAACCCAAGCGGTTGCATCGTGATACCCTGATAGACTTGATTCTATTAAATAGCTCTCGTGCGTGTCGTCATCTAAGGCTTGACCGAATTCATGCTGGTGTTCTTGACGAGTAAGGGAACCACGCATATTCATATTAAGAGCATCATCCAGCGGCTTATCAAACACAAAACCACTATCTACTCTGAGGGTGTCTTGTGTTTGCAAGAAGAAGTTTCCATCAGGTACGGTTGCATTAGGCAATGTGCCGCCTTCTCGCTGCTCTGTCATTGCTCCAAACGTAAGGTATAAATTGGCGCCACTGTCATCATACCAATATACTCGAGGGCGCACACTCGCCCTTTTATATCCAGCTAGGTCTATCCAACCATCATTGTCAAGGTCTTGTTCTTGCTGGTGATGCAACCCTGCTGTGACCGATGCACTCAGTGAATCAGTTAATGGAGATGAAAAATAAGATGTAATGTCTTGGCCATTTCTTGAGGTTGCATTTAGAAGCACTTCACCTTCAAACTTGTCAGAGGGCGTTCGCGAAATCAGATTGATTACTCCACCAAGTGCAGAGCCGCCATACAGGGAAGACGCAGAGCCTTTAATTATCTCTACATTTGCGAGGTCTGTCGGAGGAATTTGTAGCAAACCAATAGAGGCGGTTTGGCCGCCGTACAAGGGTAGCCCATCGCTCAGTAGTTGAGTGTATCTACCAAACAACCCTTGCAGCCGAATGTTGGCACTACCGAGTGCTGGCGAGGTATTTTGTACTCTTACGCCTCCAGTTTCGGCCACCAACATAGAAATATTCCCTGGTCGCATCAGTGCTTTCTCTTGAATTTCTTCACCATTAATGATTTCAGTCCGAGTGGCTGACTCTGTAACAATACGACCTAATCGAGAGGCTGTTACTTGAATTTTTTCTATATTTTTTTGCTCATGTTCATGGTGTTCATGTTCATTATGCTGCTCACTGGCGTACGTAAGCGAAGGTATTAGCAACACTGCTGTTGCCAATTTGGTATATTTAGGAAGCATTTTTGACCTCAAAGAACGCTAAAAATTGTGTGCAATGCACTGATTTGTATTATTTTTAACTTTTAAAAAGAATAAGCTGTGCTCATCTCTTATGAGGTTACAATTGGCGGTCGAAAAAGTGATTTCACTATGGGAGTGGGGCGTTGAGTATTATGAGGAAAGATTGAGTGCGATGAAGCAGCACACTCAGCGCCAGCTTCTTCATTCGGCAAATATAGGGTAGTTGTACATGTATTGGCTGGGCAAATACATTCAGCTTCACAACATTCAACGTCACAGCAATCATCGCTTGAACTGTTTGATGTGGCTAAGCTATCAGCAGAAATGCTGGCGGTATCAATAACCGAATGAGCGTCAGTTGATACATTCATTGTTACAGAAATACTATACGCTGCAGCTTGCCCAAAAAAGGCAATCATCATCATAAAAATAACCAGTATTTTTGAAAATGGTTGAAGCATAAAGGTCTCAATAAAGAATTCGAGGCTAGTCTAATGAATTTCTTTCGCTATGTGAATGTTTAATCGCAGCTTTTTGCTATAAAAGTGGTAATGGGTTGATGTTTTTGATGGCGTATGGATTCATTGAACACACCATTGCCGCTGCATGACAAGATAAAGTAGAGAAAGGTAGAGCAAAGTGAGGGGCATATGCGCATTCTCAATATGCCATACAATCTTATTCGAGTGAAGTAACACACACTCCCTCATTTTTAACTCGGAGTAAACTCGTTTTACACCAAAAAACAGTAAAGAATGAGGTTAAATGTTATAAAGGTAGAAGCGGCGTTATTACTGCCTCATTGGTCTTGTATAATATGCAAAATCGGGGTCTTACGATTAGGCCTAGGCCAGTTACTTACTCGCCTAGTGGTTGTTGCGGTAAGAATATAACAAATTATAAACATCTATCTCTAGGAGATGAACTCAGAATACATTATCTTTGGCTAAAGGGAGAAGGGCCTACAGCAATGGTTGAGGGAGAAAGGCGACCGTTGGATATTCCTTGCATATTAAAAGTAGAAAAAAGAAATAACGCTTAAATATTGCAATTAAATAAATTAAAAATTACACCCAACGCAATTAGGCTAGATATTTAAGCTAGCCGATGCGTTTGGCAATGCGTTGGGGCGTGATTCAGATAGGACGACAAAAATAACAAAAATAAAAAGGACAGGCACAAATTTCCCAAGCTAATGTGAGTTGTCGTAAATCTTCAATTATTTGGTCGTTGGGGCCGTCATAATGTGACTTAATATTTTTATAGTTCACGATGGATGAATCGAAGATGATCAGACAATATAAACAAGAAGATAGTGAGTTAGTTCTCGATATTTGGCTTCAAGCATCAACTAAAGCTCATGATTTTGTCGCAGCAGAATTTTGGGGATCTCAAGTTTCAAACATGCGTGAAATCTACATCCCAGCATCGAAAACTTATGTGTTTGAAATTGATGGGGACGTCATTGGTTTCTACTCACTATATGAAAACCTGTTAGCAGCAATTTTTGTCTCACCTGAACATCAAGGTCAAGGTGTAGGTAAGCAGTTAATGGCACATGCTAAAGAGCAGTGTTTGGAATTGACTTTAAACGTATACAAAGATAATGAGGCGACTTACAAGTTCTATCTTTCTCAAGGTTTTGAGGTAGATAATGAGCACATTTGTGAGCATACTGGCTGTGCTGAATACGCCATGAGCATACACATGTGAACCTTCTCAGGCCAAAAGCATCCTGATTCTTTTTAGACTAATTTGTTTCAGCAATCTTTAAATTTATTCAATTTCGCTATGTCGGTTAGCTGTCAAAATAGTTTACGGCCATTACACATTCATCGCGGTTCACCTTAATCTAGCCGCTACTCAAGGAGATGGCTCATTCGTCCAGTTAGTGAAAGGCTCAGTTAAGCAAAATGATCACTTTATCAAGCAGGGCACTCTAATAACAAAGACAATGGAGTCCCAGTAACACTGTCTTTGCATTTGATAAGCCGTCGTGTCACTGCTTGTGAATTAAACATTTCTTATTCATTACGCTTAATGATAACCAGCCTATTAACATATCCACACAGTTACCGAGTTATTTCACCTCTTAAATTGTCTTGCATTAAATGCCTGACAGTTTCAATTTCTAACTGTTGGCTGAATAAATAATGCAATTTGGCGATACACGCTTCTAATGTCATATCATAGCCACTGATCACACCACAGTTGAGAAGGGCATTTCCTGTAGCATAACCGCCCATATTTACTTGACCTTGAATACATTGAGTTAAGTTTACAATGACGACGCCTCTGTCATACGCTGCTTTTAAAGCATTTAGAAATGGTGGTTGTTGTGGTGCGTTGCCAACACCAAAGCTCAGTAAAATGAGTGCGCGTATATCACCGTCAAGGATATTATTGACAATATTTATATTGATCCCAGGGTAAAGATAGAGCACGCCCACAGGTTGAGGTGTGATAGGCGTCACTTGCAGTGCTTGCTCTACATAAGGGCTTAACTTACCTTCTTTTAGTTTTATGTTGATCCCTGATTGTGCCAGGGGGGGCAAGTTAGGAGAAGAGAATGCGTCAAAGCCATCTGCATGTGCTTTGGTGGCGCGATTGCCTCTGAATAGCTTATTGTTAAAGAACAAGCTGACTTCTGCAATTGGATAGTTGGCCGCCAAGTACATTGCATTTAAGAGGTTCACTTGTCCATCAGAACGAAGTTGAGATAAAGGGATCTGTGAGCCTGTCACAATGACCGGTTTGGTTAGATTTTCAAACATGAAAGACAAAGCTGACGCGGTATATGCCATGGTGTCGGTACCGTGTAGCACAACGAATCCATCGTATTGATCATATTTGGCTTTAATGTCATCTGCAATCAATTGCCAATGATGAGGTGACATATCAGAAGAATCGATCAACGGGCAATATTCATGAATATCAAAAAGCGGCATTTCTTCACGCGTGAACTCAGCGTTACTTTTTACCGTTTCAGTTAAATAGCCTTCGGCAGGTATATAACCACGACTAGATTGCTTCATACCGATGGTACCACCGGTATAAGCGATGTATATTTTTTTTCTTTTCATATTAAAAAGCCCAGAATCGATTCTGGGCTTAGTATATCAAGTGTCGCTAATTATTGCAGCGAATGATCAATATGTTATCTGGCATACCACGCATTGTGTATAGATACCGTTAGGGTCGTTCATTTGTGATAACGTCGTGAGATGGTGACTTAAATCAGTGCTTATATTGCCAAATCCTTGCTCTATTAATTTTAATAAACTCGATTGTGGCGCGAGTGCACTGAGTGTATCGTGAACCATGGCTGAGCCAAAAATCTCTCTTAGTAATAACTCTTTCTCAGATAACGTTTGTTCAATAGTGATGATGTCGTAAAACTCTAAGTTTGCGAGCTTGGCTGCGGCAGAAATAGCGTCTTTTTTGTCACCTAAGTTATCAATAAGACCAAACTCTTTCGCCTGTGTTGCAGTCCAAACACGCCCTTGTGCGACTTTATCAACAGCCGATTTTTCAAGGCCTCGAGAGTTTGCCACCACACTAATGAATTTGTCATAGGCGTTTTCTACCCCAAGTTGGAGTACTTGCGCTAGTTGCGGGTTTAAACCGCGTGACAGTGAAATATCGTGTAACTCGGTAGTTGCTACACCATCAGAATAAATACCTAAATCATTTAGTGCATTCTCAAAGGTCATTATTAAACCAAATACGCCAATGGACCCAGTAATTGTACTTGGTGATGCCCAAATTTCGTTTGCAGATGTGGCTATCCAATAACCGCCAGATGCAGCCACAGACCCCATCGAGGCGACAACCGGTTTCCCTGCTTCTTTAATAGCAAGTACCTCATTACGGATTATTTCAGAGGCGAACATACTGCCACCACCGGAATCAATACGAAGTACAACAGCTTTAACTTTGTCGTCAAGACGTGCTTTTTTGAGTAATGCAGCGGTTGACTCTCCGCCAATACGACCCGCTTTTTGCTTACCGTCAACAATGTTACCCCTTGCTACGATAACTGCCACTTTTTCGGTGACCGGGTTTACCATATCAACTGCTGGTGTGATGTAGTTTAGGTATTTACTGAATGATACTTGTTTATAGCTTTTGCCTGATTTATTTTTACCGACTAACTCAATCAGTTCTTGTTGCAATTGTTGATCGGTTTTTAATGTATCGACCCAGCCATTTGACAGTGCATACTGTGCGTAATCACCATCAACTCGCTCTATTTTTGTTAAATACTGCTCTGTTGTTTCATCAAAGTTTGACACATCAAATGATCGAGAAGCGACAATGTCTTGTTTGTATTGTGTCCAAAGTTCATTTAGCCAAAGTTTACTCGCTTCTTTTGCGGGTTCAGACATGTTGTTGCGAATAAAAGGTTCAACAGCCGATTTATATGTACCTACGCGGAAAATGTGTTGCGTTACTTTTAATTTTTCCAATGCATCTTTAAAATACAGTGGGTATGTTGCAAAACCGCGAATATCGACACCACCATATGGGTGTAGAGAAATGGAATCTGCTTTTGATGCCAAATAATACTGGCCTTGTGAATAATATGAACCATGGGCGAAAACTTGTTTACCCGACTCTTTAAAGGCTTCTATTGCACTTGCAATGCTGCGTAGTTTGTCTAAGTGCCCACCTCGCAAGCCTTTTAAATCAAGTAATAAGACTTGAATGCGGTTATCATGCTTTGCTTCATTGATCACACGTAAAACGTCATCCAATAAAATTTCTTTAGGCTGATCGTTAGAGTTGGTTGCATCATTTAATGCTGCGTCAAAGGGATCAACATATGTAAGCTCTTCAACTAACGCACCTTGTAAATTGAGTCGAAGTACGCTGCTGTCATCAATAACAACTTCATCTTTTGTACTTGATGCGCTTATCACAACGCCAACAATTATGCCTAAAAATAACAAATTCAAGACAAGGCGGCGAGAAAAGTTAAGGCCATGCCATAGCCCTTTAAAAAGTTTACCAATTAAATTCAAAATCAGACCTCAATATATAGGAGTACCTAAAATGTTCGCTATTGTGATATTACCTCAGAAAATATAAAGGTGTAACGATAAAAACGTAACGAAGTATTTATAGACGTCTAAACATCCTAAAAATGTATCAATAGCGTGAGAAACTTAGCAATAAAACGTCATTAATGGAAATAAACAATTAATTTACTTCTTAAGGTACTTGCTAATTCATGGGAAATTGATAATGTTGCACAGGTTAGACCAGTTAGCCGGGGCAGGTAATGTTAGAAAAAAAAATAGAATTAAAACACACTGAATTACGTAATCGCTTAGTTATGGGTTCAATGCACACAGGGTTAGAAGAGGGATGGCATAACCGAAAGCGTTTAAGTGCATTTTATGAGGCCAGAGCTAAAGGTGGCACTGGACTGATTATTACTGGAGGGTACAGCCCTAATATTAGAGGAAAGTTGACGCCAATTTCTTCTTCTTTTAATAGCTACTATGATGTTGTTAAACACCGAGCCTACACACGTGCAGTTCATCAACATGGGGCTAAAATTTGTCTGCAACTTTTACATGCAGGCCGCTACGCTTATCATCCTTTTAATGTTGCACCAAGCGCAGTAAAGGCGCCCATTAATCCATATAAGCCTAAAAGCATGTCATTGAACATGATCCAAAGCACTATTAAAGCTTTCGCACATTCGGCAAAACTTGCGGAGAAAGCCGGTTATGATGGAGTGGAAGTAATGGGATCGGAAGGGTATTTGATCAATGAGTTTATGGCCAGTCATACCAATAAACGCAGTGACAAATACGGTGGTAACTTAGACAATAGAATGCGTTTAGCGATTGAGATAGTCAAAGCAGTTAGGGAAAATGTATCCGATAAGTTCATGATCATTTTTAGGCTGTCAGTGATGGATTTAATTCCGAATGGTTCAACGCCTGAAGAGGTAACAACTCAAGCAAAGGCGCTCGAGGCGGCGGGTGTTGATATTCTCAATACTGGGATAGGGTGGCACGAAGCACGTGTTCCAACGATAGCGAGCATGGTTCCACCAGGCGCATTTAAAGAAGCATCAAAGCGCTTGAAAGATGTAGTAAATATTCCTGTCATTGCTGTTAATCGCATTAATACGCCCGATATTGCCAATGATATATTACAAAATGGCGAAGCCGATTTAATTTCAATGGCTCGGCCACTATTGGCAGATCCTGAGTTTTTTAACAAATACCGCAATAATCACAGTGAACAAATTAATATTTGTATTGGCTGCAATCAAGGGTGCTTAGATCATGTTTTTAAAGGAAAGCGTGCGACATGTTTGGTAAATCCACAGGCTGGGTTTGAGCTAGATTATCCATTAGAACTCGCTGAAAAGCCGAAGGACGTATTAGTAGTCGGTGCAGGTCCAGCTGGGTTGTCGGTGAGTTACTATTTGGCAAAAAAAGGCCATAAGGTCACTTTAATTGATAAGAATACGCACCCAGGTGGTCAGTTCAATCTTGCTATGCAAATTCCGGGTAAAGAAGATTTTAAAAAGACATTGGCATTTTACTTGTCTGAACTTAAACGGCTAAAGGTAAATTTGACGCTTGATACCGCATATAGCGAAGAAATGCTCAGCAAATATGATGATGTTGTGTTTGCAACCGGTGTAACGCCTCGTTTATCTCCTATACAGTGTACAGACGGGAAACAGGTGTATGCGTACGATGAGGTAATTAGAGGTGAGGTGGAGCTTGGCGAGCGAATCGCCATTTTGGGTGCCGGTGGTATTGGGTTTGATATGGTGGCGTTTCTAGCAGAAACACCCGAGCAGTCAATTGATGATTTTAAGCTGCAATGGGGAATAGAATGTGAAGCAAACCAAACCAAAGACCCTCGCAAGCTCTATATGTTAAAGCGCAGTGACGGTCGATTCGGCAGTGATTTAGGTAAAACAACGGGGTGGATACATCGACAAGTAGCAAAGCACCACGATGTTGAGCAAATTGCTGGGTGTGAATATGTTGCTTTTTCAGATAAGGGACTGTTGGTAAGTGTTAATGGCAAAGAAACTTGGCTAGAGGTTGATACTGTCATTGCGTGTATCGGGCAAGTATCAAATGATAAGCTATTTAACAAAGAAGCTTTACCCGATAATCAACATGTTATCGGCGGCGCCAAATTGGCAAGCGCAATAGATGCTAAACGAGCGATTTATGAAGCGCTACAGGTTGCTAGGGTGATATAAAGATAAAACTCATACTTTTTTCTTTATTCTTGTGCAATAAAATTTTTCAAAATGCGGTCTACACTGATAACTAAGTTTTAAATATAACTATCAGAAGGCCGCACATGCTGTTACAAATTCACGCCCTTTATCAAAAAATTCTAGACAAAATACACGTTTTAGATGGGATCCCCCCGTTATTATTTCGGCTGATACTAGCCCCAATCATGATTATAGCTGGGTTCAATAAATTGAATTTAGCGAATGAGGATATAAGTTTTCCAAGTACTTTGTTGCCAGACTCAAATGTTGTGGCATGGTTTGGCAATAGTGAGTGGGGGTTAGGATTACCGTTTCCTGACTTATTGGCATTTCTAGCAGGTTGGTCTGAATTCTTAGGTGGCTGGCTAATTTTAATCGGCCTTTTTACAAGAATTGCCGCGATTCCACTTATGTTTACAATGTTTATTGCTGCAACTACAGTGCATTGGCACAATGGCTGGTTTGCTATTGCTCCTACGAACCCTGATACAAGCGCCGCTCAAGTATTTGAGTGGTTGAACATACCAGGCGCTCAAGATAGTTTAGATAATAGCTTAGAGGTCGGGGAGCGATTAGATAGAATAAAGGGCATTGTTAGTGAGCATGGATTCCCAGATTACTTGTATGAAAAAGGGTCGATAGCTGTACTTAACAATGGGATAGAATTTGCTGCGATTTATTTTGCGATGTTGCTTAGTCTGATATTCAGTGGTGGAGGGCGATTTGTGAGTGTTGATTTTTGGTTGAAACGTAAACTCGTCAATAAGGGTAATTAATAGGGATTTGTTAGGATATAAATAAATGATTTATATCGAGTTGTCATAGCCCAGCCACACATATGATGGTATCCTAAATAACACTCATTACTCATTAAAGGTTTGTTATCATGGATGCCATTGAACTCTTAACCACGCGCCAATCAGATAGCAATTTATCATTTCCTGGGCCATCACAAGCACAACTAGAGATAATAAAAAAAGCAGCGTTAAAAGTGCCTGATCATGGTTCACTTAAGCCATGGCGATTTATTCTTGTTGAAGGTGATGATAGGGATAAACTGGGTGACATATATTATCAGGCCGCTGTTGAAGAGCAGCAGGAAGAGCGCATTATTAATCGTGCTAGAGAGCTTCCTCAAAGAGCGCCTATGTTAATTATTGCCATTTGCCCATTTCAAGAGCACCCAAAGGTGCCGCGTATCGAACAAATAGAAAGTGCTGCGTGCAGCGTGTTTGCTATGCAACAAGCTGCATTCGCACAGCATTTATCTGGTGTATGGCGCACAGGGTATTTTGCACAAAGCCCAAAAGTTAAAACGCTTTTAGGTATGAAAGCAGAAGATGAGATTGTAGGGTATTTATATTTAGGTACACCTACTGTAACTTGCACTAAGCCAATTAGAAGTACACCAGAGCAGTTTTTCGAATCCCTATAATAAAAAATCACAATGGTCTGTTAGCACAAACCATTGTGTATTTTACACCACCTTCTTTGGAAATATTTTTTACGTGTAAAGTACATGGCCTACTAATTACCTCTATAATAATGTCATTACTGTAAATATGGAAAATTTGATGGCTTTACACACAATTAATCACCCTCTAGTTCAACATAAACTTGCGTTGCTTCGACAGCAAGGGATCAGCACGAAAAGCTTCCGCGAATTGGTTGCTGAAATTGGCACTTTATTAACGTATGAAGCAACAAAAGATCTCCCTTTAGAAACTCAAACAATAAAAGGGTGGGAAGGCAGTGACATTCAAGTTGCTAAGTTACATGGAAAAAAAATCACGGTTGTGCCTATATTACGAGCGGGGTTAGGCATGATGGATGGCGTTATGGAGCTAATACCAGCGGCAAAAGTAAGTGTTGTAGGGTTACAACGAAACGAAGAAACGCTTGAACCGGTACCGTATTTTGAGAAGTTGGTGGGTAAAATTGATGAACGCTTGAGCTTGGTGATTGATCCGATGTTAGCAACAGGTGGTTCACTCATTGCGACGATAGATATGCTTAAAAAAGCCGGGTGTAAGAAAATAAAAGCGGTGATATTGGTTGCGGCTCCGGAAGGCGTTAATGCAACGCTCAGTGCACACCCAGATGTTGAAATATATACCGCATCGTTAGATAGTCACTTAAATGAAAAGGGATATATTGTGCCAGGACTTGGTGATGCTGGAGACAAAATTTTTGGTACGGTATAACACTCCTCATTTTACTGTGCGCCACGCAGTCACGGTTTGATTTTTTCATGAATCGCAGTATATAGTCTTAATGAGGCCCATTGATCACGGATCTTTTTTTTAGGCCATTATGTTTTGTAAACACAAGTGATTTATAACGATATGATGCAAGTTGGATAAAAATATGGAATTAGTAATACCAGCTGAAAAACAGTTACGTACACTTATGCTGTGGTTTGAAGATGAGCAAGCTGTTCGAGAGTGGGCTGGCCCTAGTTTTCCGTTTCCATTTAATTTTGAATCATTCAAGGAAAATTTAAACCTTAATAAAGTGTCATCTTATGTTTTGGTTGATAATAAAGAAGAATGTTTCGCATTCGGTCAAGTTTATGAACGGCTTGGTCGATGTCATTTAGGACGTTTAAGTGTTTCGCCACAACATAGAGGCGAAGGTATCGCCAATCATCTGATCTCGTTACTCATAAAACAAGGACGTACACTTTTTCATTTAGAAGAAGTATCTTTGTTTGTGTTAATGCATAATTTTAGTGCTATTCGTGCGTATGAAAAAGCGGGTTTTAGGTTTGCTACATACCCTGGCACAATTCCATACAATGAATGTCTATATATGACGCTTTCTTGTCGTTAATCTGAATTTTGTAAGGCCTCACATGGACAACTTATTAGCAGTTGCGTTATTTGCTATTTCATCTTCGATTACACCTGGACCAAATAATGTATTAGTCCTTACCTCTGGTGTTAATTTTGGTGTACGTAGGAGTATGCCATTATTAATAGGGATAAGCGTCGGGTTTGCAACAATGTTGTTACTCGTTGGATTTGGGTTTGGGCAGTTGTTTGTGCTATTTCCTTCGTTACAGTTATTTATAAAGTGTGTTGGGGTTGTGTATTTAGTGTATCTGGCTTGGCTCATTGCAAAATCTAATACTGATATGCAGTCAATAACACGTGCTAAGCCTTTAACATTTATGAACGGTGCATTGTTTCAATGGGTTAATGGAAAAGCGTGGGTAGTCGCCAGCGGGGCAATAGTGGCTTTTACGAATGCAGGAGATGCGTATTTATCGCAAAATGTGTTGATTGCGTTAGTCTTTTTAGTTATTGCGTTTCCGTGTGTTGGAGTATGGCTTATGTTTGGCACTTTATTAAAGAAAACATTGCAGACTAAAAAGCATCGGCGATGTTTTAACTACATAATGGCTACGCTATTACTGGTCTCGGTTTTGTCTGTCTGCGGTGAATTAGTTCATGATATGTGGGCAGCGATTGAACATTTATAAACTATTCAGAGGAGGCTAAATGAATTCAGCGATTGTTTTGCTTGGTAGCCCAAATAATGATGATGGTAGTCTTTCAGAGATTGCGATTTCGCGCTGTGATCACGCATTGACTGTATTTGATGCAAAGCGAAGCCATAAGTTGTTGTGTACTGGCGGATTTGGCGATCATTTTAATAGAACAAACATTGCACATGCTGAGTACCTGCGCCGCTACATGGTTAAAAAAGGTGTGCCTAAGCAGGCCTTTTTGGAAAATGCATTGAGTCGATATACATATGAAGACGCCACATTATCGCAGCGTATCCTTAAAAAGGCTCGAATTTATCATATTATATTAGTTACCTCCGATTTTCATATGCCCCGGGCTAGCTATGTGTTTAAAAGTGTTCTAACTAATTGTAGTATTGAGATATCTTCAGCTGGCAGTTTTGCACTGCCAGCGAATAAGCTCAGCCAGTTAGTGGCACATGAAGCAGCTGCAATGAAAAGAGAACAACGGAATATTCTTGCTGAAAAGTCAAACTTGATACCATAAATCACATTAATAACAAACCTTGATGAGGTAAAGGTTACAGCTGTGCAGAGTCTGATGAATCAACTAAGCTTGTGCGCTGTACATTGACAGGGATACTAATCACAAAATGAGCGCCTTCGCTGTCATCAGTGCATTCTACGTCGCCTTTCATAATGTGGACGACAGAATTATAAATAATATTGAGGCCCAGTCCTAGGCTGCCTTCTCCGAGCCTAGTCGTATAAAATGGGTCAAATACTTGTTTGTGCTTGGTCTTAGGGATCCCCGAACCGTTGTCTTTGTAGTGGATCACAACTTTGTTATCATCTATATGAACGATTTGCACATCGATGCGCGGTGTGACTGTATTGCCAAAGCCGTGTTTGACGGAGTTCTCGACAAGTTGTGTGATAACTTTTAATAGCACCGACTTGTAGTTCGTTATTTCTATGTCAGCTCCATTAACATGAGACGAAAATGCGTGTTTATGAATTTTTACCAAACTTGCGATATTATCTTCTAAGAAAGGCACCAAGGTAAACGTGCTGAGTTCGCTAATTTGTAATTTTGAAGACATCATTTTAAAGCGCTGAATTAAATCAGCCGCTTTTTCAGTGTTATTTTGGCTAAGGGCTAACAATTCAGTAGAGCCGCCAATGAAATCAGCAAGCTTTTTTTGTGTAAGGGTTTGCTCCGAAAATTGGGTAGTGAGAGTGTTTACTTGGGCTTGCAGAGTCGAGTTTGCAGTGATGACTAAACCAAGAGGCGTATTGAGTTGATGTGCCATACCAGAGACCAAGGTGGTCATAGCACGCATTTTTTCTGACTCAATTAATTTGTCTTGTGTTGCTTCCAGTTGCTCTACTAATGTCTGTAATTGATGCTTGCGTTTATTTAGACGATATAAAAAAAAGCTTGAAATAAGAATAATTATTACAGCACTGATCAGCAATATGAAATCTCGTTGTTGTTGCGCACGTGCCATGGATAACGTTAACTGGTGTTGTTGTTCTAGTTGTTTAAGCGCAGTTTCTTTTGTTTGTAATTCAGTTTGCGATACCATATAAGCTAACCCTATTGAGGCTTGCTTCTGTGTAAACTTTTTCGCCACAAGATTATATTTATCAAGTGCAATAAGGGCATCAGCCAATAAACCTTCTTTACGCGTCAATTTACTTTGTAACATTAACGCTTCTTGTAGCGCTGAAAATTGTTGGTATTGGTAGCCGATGTCGACCACTTCTTTAAGCATATTGATTGCTTCATCAGTTCTTTGTTGTTGTATGTATGCTTTAGCGAGCTCAAGCTTGGGTTGAATCGTTTTTGATACGGCGTTTTGCTTGCGCCAGTTATCAATTGCTTGCGTGAGGTATTTTTCACCTTGTTGGTAATTTTCTCGTTTTATATACACACGGCCTAAATTGTAAAGTGACCATGATTCATGATACTCGTAGCCATGGGTCTGACGGATCACTAAAGCTTGAGTATGAAGGTCAAGTGCTTTATCCAATTCACCTTTTAAAAATGCTGCTTCTCCAAGATTATTAAGCCCTGTGCTTTGTTGTGAAGGCTGATCTAAGGCTAATGCTGATTCATAAAACCGTTGAAAATAGTTTTGTGCTTCGTCTAATAAACCAAGCTTTAAATAAATATGGCCAATGTTGTTTTCTGTCTGATGAATAAATTCAGTACTTTTTAATAAAGGGGCTTCTTCATAGGCTTTTAAGTTATTTTCTAGTGCAAGTTCATAAAGTTCTACATTGGAAAACGCACTTGCCGAAATACTGTAGTAGCTATACAAAATACCCGGCTCTTCAATTTCTCTGGCAAGTAACCGTGCTTGAGCTAATGTATTCATTGCTTCTTTGATACGATCGGCGTTAATTTGATACCAAGACTTTAAATATAGCAACCTGATTCGTTGAGCTGGCACCAAGCTTAAGCTGTGATGTACCATGAGTTCATCCACTTTAACAATACCGGCTAGTGGAGACTTTCTACTGGCAGTACTAATTTGTGTTCGTAGTTCACTAAATGCCTCATCTGACATCTTAGCGGTTGTAAAAAGTGGATAAAACGCCAAAAAAAGAGAAATCACAAAACCACAACATTCTTTCATTCAAGAAACCGCTTGTTGCATATACTTTTATTGAGTGTAGCTAAGATTACTCTGTTTACGAATTCGAATGGTGGTAAATACTTAATCAAAAGTACGTATTTTCCACATATCGGAAAAATGAGGATAACAAATTATTGGTCAGTTTTATGGCAACGTATAATTTCTTTAACGAGGGCGTTGGCTAAGGGGGAGGCTAGGTTGTTTTTTGACGTTATCATCACAACAGGGATCTGATATGAGTATCGACTAGGAAGAATTGGTTTAAATAGCCCTTTGTCTACCCAATAACTGGCGTAATGCTCTGGTAAATAGCCTATAAAATCACCCGATAGGATCAAATGCGCAATACCTTCATCGTGATAGGCAATAGCCGTACTTTGGTAGTTGAGACCATCATTTCTTGTTTCTTTATCCCGTGTATAGTTACTGGTAATAACCTCTGCATTTTGTAGATGCCGTTCAACATCTGATGGGTTGCAAGCAAAAAGAGGGTGGCCAACACCACAATATAAATAGTTATTCTCGTTATACAGTGGATGGTAATCGAGACCCCTTATATGATGCCTGCTGACGCCAAGCCCGACTAAAGAACGCCCATTCATGACCGATGTTTCGACTTCTTTGGCCTCACACACATTGATATCAAATTGGATATGTTCACTTTGCGCTCTCAGCGCTGAAATCGCGCGTGCAACCCCACAGCGTGGATCACTCACCATAGTGTCTATTGTAGCAATAGTGACTCTACCAGACAGTTCATTTTTTGAACTGGCAATGGTGGTGGTAAAAGCCTCACACTGTTGCAGGAGCTCAAGCGATGCTTGATATGTGACTCTGCCGGGTTCGGTTAATTCAAAGCCGCTTCTGCCTCTTTTACACAGCTTGATCCCAAGGCGAACTTCTAGGTCTGATAAATGCGAACTGATCGTGGAACGGCCAATATTTAAGCGTGATTCGGCAGCTGATAAGCCGCCACACTCAACAATTGCAACGAATATTCTTAGCAATCTTAAATCAACGTCATGAACTTGCACTTTATCTCGCTTAATAAGTTTGATAATACTGGAATGAATACCGATTATTATGCATTTATGAAACATCAAGAGCAAGCTAGGATAACGTTATTATCAGTATAAAAGTACATAAGAAGTTGATTTTGGAGAGTGAAATGACGTTTAAGTATGGTGTAGATCACCTTAATGTAGATATTGTAAATGCAATCGCAGATGGCAGTGTTAAAGCACACTTATGTCAAGAAGCATTAGATAAAGTAAATAAAAGCAGACAAAACGTCGACAAAATGGCGAATTCTGATAAAGCAATTTATGGTATCAACACCGGGTTCGGTCCTTTATGTGATACACAGATCTCTCCAGAAGAAACACACTTATTACAGAAAAACTTATTGATCACCCATGCTGTTGGGGTTGGTGAACCAATAGCTAAACCAATATCTAAATTAATGTTGATTACCAAAGTTCATGCTTTAAGTCAGGGGTTTTCTGGGATCCGCCTTGAAGTAATACAAAGAATGCTGGCATTTATCGATCTTGATCTCATTCCTGTGGTACCAGAGCAGGGTTCAGTTGGTGCATCTGGTGATTTAGCACCTCTATCGCACTTGTTTTTACCGCTTATTGGTGAAGGAGAGTTTTGGCAAAATGGGGAAGTTGTCCCAGCGGCACCTCTGTTGCGTGAGCACGGTTTAGCGCCGCTTGAGCTGCATGCAAAAGAAGGATTAGCGCTCATTAATGGTACCCAATTCATTTTGTCGCATGCGATTACAGCATTAACAAAAATGGGGTATTTGCTCGATCTTGCTGATGTCACGGGTGCTATGAGTATTGAAGGTATGCAAGGCAGTGAATCGCCATTTAGAGCTGAGCTACATGAAATTCGTGCATTTGTAGGTAATGTTGAAGTTGCTGCTCGTATGAGACGCTTTTTCAAAAATTCGGAAAATATGGCTGCTCACCAAGGCTGTGAGCGTGTTCAAGACCCTTATTCGCTGCGTTGTATCCCTCAGGTGCATGGTGCATCTCGTAATGCGTACTACCATTTGAAAGAGTTGGCTGAAATTGAAATGAACTCAGTGACAGATAACCCTATCGTTGTCAGTGCAGAAGAAGCGATCTCAGGGGGAGGGTTCCACGGCCAGCCGTTAGCTATGGTATTAGACTATGCATCAATAGCAGCAGCTGAGTTAGGCAATATTTCTGATAGACGCTGTTATTTGCTTTTAGAAGGGCTGCACGGCTTACCTCGGTTACTCACAAGTTCTGGCGGATTGAATTCAGGCATGATGATCCCTCAATATGCAACTGCTGCACTTGTAACGGAAAACAAGTCTCTATGTTTCCCACCGTCGGCGGACAGTGTGCCTACCTCTATGGGTCAAGAAGACCATGTGTCTATGGGGAGTATTTCCGGTAGAAAGCTTAACCAAATTTTAGGTAACATTGAAAAAATCTTCGCCATTGAGTTGATGTATGCTGCCCAAGCTATTGAATTCAGACGACCAAATAAGTGCTCAGAATTAATTGAGCAAAATTTAAAAGTGATTAGAGCTAAAGTTGCAAAACTTGAAGAAGATAGGCTATTAAAGCCCGATATTGATGCGATGATAACATTGGTTAAGTCACAAGCGTTTACAGTAAATTAAGAGGGAGTTGTGATGAATTTTCAAGAACAGATAAAACAAGGTATTCCATCTGAATTACCGGCTGCTAAACCTTATCCAGCTGATGCGAATCGCGCACCAAAACGCAAAGATATTTTGAGCGTGGATGAGAAACAGTTAGCAATAAGAAATGCGTTACGTTACTTCCCCAAAGCATGGCATCAAGAGTTGGCGGTAGAATTTGCACAAGAATTAAATGACTTCGGTCGTATCTATATGTATCGCTTTAAACCAAATTATGATCTGAGAGCCCGTTCTGTGTCTGAGTATCCAGCACAATGTGAACAAGCAGCTGCGATAATGCTTATGGTTGAAAATAACCTAGACCCTGCTGTTGCGCAGCACCCAGAAGAATTAATAACTTATGGTGGAAATGGCGCAGTTTTTCAAAACTGGGCTCAATATTTATTAGCGATGAAATACTTAAGTGAAATGCACTCAGATCAAACGTTGCATATTTACTCAGGTCACCCAATGGGGTTGTTTCCATCATCAGAAGATGCGCCACGCGTAGTTGTGACAAATGGCATGATGATCCCGAACTATTCTAAGCCTGATGATTGGGAGAAGTTCAACGCTTTAGGCGTAACACAATATGGTCAAATGACAGCTGGCTCATTCATGTATATTGGGCCTCAGGGTATTGTACATGGTACAACAATTACGGTTATGAATGCGTTCCGTAAAGTACTCAACAAAGGTGAAAGCTCTCAAGGGAAAATATTTCTTACCGCAGGATTAGGTGGCATGAGTGGTGCACAACCTAAAGCCGGTAATATCGCCAAATGTATCACCGTTTGTGCAGAAGTTAACCCTAAAGCAGCAATCAAGCGTCATCAACAAGGCTGGGTTGATGAGCTAATTGATAATATGAATGATCTGATCTCACGTTTAAAAGTGGCTCAAGCAAATGATGAAGTCGTCTCCATTGCTTATATAGGGAATGTGGTTGATGTATGGGAAGCATTTGATGAACATAACATCTTCGTTCATTTAGGATCTGACCAGACGTCATTGCATAACCCATGGTCAGGTGGGTATTACCCTGTAGATATTAGTTATGAAGAGTCAAATAGGTTAATCAGAGAAGAACCTGAGCTGTTTAAAGTTAAAGTGCAACAGACCCTCAAACGTCACGCAGATGCAGTCAATAAACATACTGCAAAAGGCACCTACTTTTTTGACTATGGCAATGCATTTTTACTTGAGTCATCACGAGCGGGTGGTGATGTCATGGCTGACAATGGTATTGATTTTAAATATCCATCATACGTACAGGATATCCTGGGGCCAATGTGTTTTGACTATGGATTTGGACCATTTCGCTGGGTATGTGCATCAGGGAAGCCTGAAGATTTAGATAAAACTGATGCAATTGCCGCGCAGGTTTTGAATAAAATCATGGCAGAGTCTCCTGAAGAAATTCAGCAGCAAATGCAGGATAATATTACGTGGATCAACGATGCGAAGCAAAATAAGCTCGTGGTCGGCTCTCAAGCACGTATTCTTTATGCGGATGCACAAGGGCGAATGGAAATCGCTAAAGCGTTTAATGACGCAATAAGCCGAGGTGATATTGGCCCCGTTGTATTAGGACGTGATCATCATGATGTTAGTGGCACAGATTCACCATTTCGTGAAACATCTAATATTTATGACGGTAGCCGATTTACCGCTGATATGGCCATTCACAATGTGATTGGTGATAGTTTCCGTGGTGCAACTTGGGTGTCGATTCATAACGGGGGTGGCGTTGGCTGGGGAGAAGTAACTAACGGCGGCTTTGGTATGTTGTTAGATGGCACTGATAGTGCTGAACGCCGCCTAAAATCTATGCTGTTATTTGACGTAAACAATGGCATAGCGCGTCGCAGTTGGGCACGTAATGAAGAGGCTAATTTTGCGATTAAGCGTGAAATGGCTCGTACACCTAAGTTAAAGGTGACGCTAGCAAACTTAGTGGATGACGATATTTTAAGCAATTTGTCACTCTAATTATTGCATAAATTTTGCGGGTGCCTGCTTAAATTAAATCAGGCACCCGCTATCGAGTTAGATTTAATTTGACTCATTGATACTTTCCTATTGCCTACGATTTAATGCCCTATAATTATAGCGTGTTTCTTCGCTAGCTGTCTTTCTGTGTAATTATAGAAATGAACACATTATTCAATGGATAACCCTTTTATCTTTATACCCTAATTATAATGGGCTAATTTGATTTCTGTGGCGAGTAAACTTCTATCCTGAATAGTATCGCAATCAAAACGACGTGACTTTCAACGTGTCAAAGCGTATTTATATACTTATTAATTCGGTAACTAAGGGCGTTTATGATGAAAATTGTCAATGTGTTAGAGGTTTTATCGTCAAAGAATGAAGGCGTATTTATTCCAATGCTGCCTTTTAACGCTTCTTCGTTTAGTACGTGTGATATTACTGGCGAGTCACCGGTTTGGGAAATGCATCCAGATACGGATGAGTTTTTTTATATCATTGATGGAGAATTTGAAATGACCGTATTAAGGGAGGGTTTGTCATCAACGTATGTTGCCCACAGCGGAGATGCGTTTGTTGTCCCTAAGGGGGTATGGCACAAGCCGTCTGCAAATAACGGCTGTAAGTTCATTTATCACACACCAGGGCAATCAGTACACAGTGAAAACCCCGAGGAATAAAGCCAGTAGTACGTTACGCTACTAACTTTATTAAGTTGAACTGACCGAATTTACATTAACCAATATAACCCATAGCCCACTAGAAGCGCAGGGATAGCGGAATAGCAGGTTGCCAGAATCGCGGCTTTTGGCGCCATTGCAATCGCAGGAAATAGCGCGTCACCATCGTTTGAGATTGCATTTCCAGCTAAGGCACTAAATGGAATGATACCTTGAATATAGAGCGTAGTGACCACGATTTGTGGGCCACATCCAGGTAGTAATCCAATGAGAACAGCAATAAGCGGGGCGAATACGGCAAACTCACTGAACCATTGTTTTAAATCCAGGCCAAATAGTGTCACTGCGAGTTCATAAAGCATAAAGCTAGCAACCACCCATGCAGTTACAAAGTGTGTATCTTGTAGTACTCTAGCAAACTTGGAAGGAGGCTCAAATTCTTCATCTTCTGCGGTAATTTGTTTATAAGTTTTCCCCTCTGATGATAGTGCCCACACAAGCACAGCAAAAATCGCCATAACCGCGCCAACCAGTGTAATTGATGCTTCAAATGCTCCTAGATCAACGTTAAAGGCAATTAAAAAAGCAATTACAAGGCTTGGCAGCAGGGCAATCTTCCAGACTTTTGTGCTGGCTATGACTACGTTATTTGGCTTAGCACAATGTGGATTATTGGCTTCTTGTACATCGGGTTGGCAAAACTCTTGTTTATGTATTGCACTGACAATTAAGCCACTGATAATTCCTACACCTACACCTATCCCAATTATCAATAATCCTTCGAGCGGCTTTTTTGCTAATAATAAAAACGCAGCGTCGCCCATTGTTGCGGTAAGTACAGCGACTACCGATGCGAAACTCGCTTGACGTTTTGTAAACTGAGTGACAACAATAATAGCACCACCACACCCAGGCAATGCGCCAAGAATTGCTGCGAATACTATCTCAAGAGTTGGAGACTTTGCTTTTAAGTAACTCAATTCTAGTTGGGGCAACTTATCTACAAGGTAATAGTATATGAAAAGCGTACCAGCAACGAATGCGGTTACTTGAAAAAACGCATCCGCTAGCGTTGGAAGTGTTATAGCTCTAATAGGCTCGTACGCTAACGCTAAACCGAGAAGCAATGGCAATAACAAACGTTTGTTAGTTAGTTGGGTACTTAGCAAATGCACTAAGCGGGAAGGAAAATTTACGGACTGTGAGAGCATAAAGTGCAACCGGTTGATAAACTCAGTTGCACTTTAGTTTTTTTCTAAATGAAAAGCAATATCATTTGCATTTAATTTCTCTTAAACTCTGATGTTGCTTTCCATTGCGGCCATTCAGCTTGTTGTGAGATGTCATAACCGACTTGATAAAATAGTTGTAGGTCTTGCACTGCACCGTTCAAGTCCCATTCATCTCTGTAGCGATCACAAGGTTGGTGGTAGCAGCCTCTTAGCACAAGACTCATGCGTTTACGGTAATTAGCGGTGGCATCATCAATGGCTTCAGTACCACCGCCTGCATACATGGCCGGCACTCCCATATTCGCAAATGCGAAGTGGTCAGAGCGATAATAGCCGCCTGATGCTGGTCTTGGGTCACCAGATACCACACGTCCCTGCGCTTTAGCTGCATTGGCTAGCATGTCGTCAAGGTCAGACTTACCTATACCTACAACACTAATATCTTTTACTTTACCTAATAAATTTAAGCTATCCATATTAATGTTTGCAACCGTTTTCTTTGCAGGTATAACTGGATTTGCGGCGTAGAATTTTGAGCCTAATAAACCTTGTTCTTCTGCTGTAACAGCCAAAAATGTCATTGAACGATCAGGCCTTGTTGGGAGTTTTGCGAATGCCTCAGCAACTTCTATCATACCACCGGTGCCAGTGGCATTGTCATGAGCACCGTTGTATATTTGATCACCTTTTCTATTTTTATCTGTGCCTAAATGGTCCCAATGAGCAGAGTAGATAATGTGTTCATCTGGTTTCTTACTACCGGGTAAGGTAGCAATAAAGTTGTAAGAAGTGGACGTTTTAATTTTACTTTTTACGGTAATAGATGCTGTTAAGTCACCCATATCGACGTGATAAGCACCTTTGGCAGCCTTTGTTTTTGCATCAATAAAGTTTAAACCTGCTTTTTCAAATAGTTCTTTTGCAACATCGACAGTGACCCAACCTTCGACAGCGACTCGATCCATATTTTTATTGGCTTTTTGGAAACCAAATTGTTCGCCACTCCATGAGTTTTCGACTACGCTCCAAGGGTATGATGCTGGGGCCGTTTCATGGACAATGATAGCGCCTGCGGCACCTTGGCGGCTTGCTTCTTCGTACTTGTATGTCCAACGACCGTAATAGGTCATGGCTTCACCTGTAAACATACTCGGATCTTTCGTTGCAAAACCTGGATCATTAACAAGCATAACAACCGTTTTGCCTTTCACATCTAAGCCATCGTAATCATTCCAATTGTATTCAGGAGCGTTAACCCCATAGCCTACGAATACAAGCTCTGAATCTTTGATCGATTCTAGTGGGCTGATCCGACTTGTGCCCATCACCATTTCTTTCTTATATAGGTAGTCTTTACCACCGATTTTAAGCGCCATATTGGCATCAGCCTCGATAGAAACCAAGTCTACTTCTTGCAAGAAGCTATCACCATTACCAGGCTCATATCCCAAAGACTTAAAATGCTTGGTTAAATATGCAAGGGTCAGCTCTTCTCCTTTTGAAGAAGGAGCTCGGCCACCAAATTCATCAGATGCGAGAGTTTTAATATGCTCAGCAAGTTGTTGTGTGTTGATACTATCATAGGCAGTTTTTACATTTTCAGGGGTGTTTGAGGTACTAACACAACCGCTGAGCACCGCTATTGTAAGCGCGCTTAGAGTCATTTTAAGTTTCATAATGCTTCTTTTGTTATGTATTAAAGACACGTAAGTATAAACACAAATTTGGTTTTTTTTCGAGTAACTGCGACAGTTGGGGCTGCTTTAATTGGACGCCAACAGGACTTAAGGTAAACTAATGAAAATATATTGAACTTGTTCTATTTATGAAGAAATTTACTCCCTCTGAGCATTATGACCCACAGTTATTGAGAGGCGGTGCATTTGCCCACCTTAATACATTATTTGGTCTAGGCAACCAGTCTGGCTGGCCTGATTTTCCATGGCTAAATGGACTCGCACATCTTAAAAATAGCAATGGACAACAAGTTAGTTTTGTACCTGATTCACAGTTTCAAGAAGAAACGCGTTACTACGAGCAGATCATTTACGAAACGGGTCATATTCCAACTCGAGAGCAGAATTGGCACGACTTGTTTGGTGCATTAATTTGGTGTTTATTCCCAAAGACTAAATCATTGTTAAATAAAAGTCATATTGATGATATTGACCAGTATGGTTTAAAACAACGTAGCAAACATCGTAATGCCTTAACCTTGTTTGATGAGTGTGGTGTAGTGATGGCCATCACCGACGAACAGATAAAAACTGATTTACGAGCCCACAACTGGCATAGCGTATTTGTATCAAAACGCACACAGTGGGGCAAAGCTATACAGCCATTCATATTTGGGCACGCAAATTATGAGATGCTCACTCAACCTTTTATCGGACTTACCGGAAAAGTACTGTGTATTGTAGTGGAAACAAGTTTTAGTACATTAACCTTACAACAACAGTACGCGTACTTAGATGACATACTTTATAAGCGAATTGCATATGAAGGAGTTTTAAAAGACAACAGCCAAATGTCACCGTTACCGTTATTGGGTATACCCGGGTGGTGTGAGGAAAATGAAGATGCAAAGTTTTATGATAATACGGATTATTTCAGAGCAAAAAGGCGTTAAGAAAAGGATCAATCATGATTGCAGTTGATAAGTTAGCGAAGCGGTTCAAGCTAACCAAAGAGCATAAGAAAAACAAGGAACATCATGACAGTAGAGAATATGATGGTTATTTTCACTCGGTAAAAAATGTCAGTTTTACATGTGATCATGGTGAAGTATTGGGGCTTTTAGGTCCAAACGGCGCGGGAAAAACAACGACATTACGTATGTTATCTACCGCTTTGAAACCGGATCACGGGTCAATAGTAATTGAAGACGATAATATTGTTAAACAGCCATTACTTGGACGCAAAGCGATTGGCTTTTTATCTGGCTCGACTGGATTATATGGTCGCTTGACGGCACGAGAAAATGTTGAGTATTTTGGCAAGCTGCATGGCCTTAAAGGACATGCGCTGAAAGCAAAGTGTGATGAGTTGTTTAGCATGCTAGACATGACCACATTCTTGGACAAACGGGCAGAGCATTTATCGACAGGAATGAAACAAAAAACAAATATTGCCAGAGCTGTCGTACATAACCCCAAAGTGGTCATTCTAGATGAGCCAACAACAGGGCTTGATATTATGACGACTCAGACGGTTATTTCATTCATTCGTTCTTTAAAAGCACAAGGGATACCGGTGATTTTTTCAACACACCACCTCGATGAAGTTGCCTTGTTGTGTGACAAAATAGCGGTGATTGACCAAGGGGTAAGTTGCTTTGATGGTACTGTAACCGAATTTATGAAACAGGGCGGCAGTACTGAGTTGAATCAGGCCTTTCTAAATCTATTGAGTGGGAATAAGCATGTTTGAAGTTTTTAAAAAGGAAATTATAGAATTACTGAGGGATAGGAAAACGCTTTTTTTTATCATTGCATTACCAATGCTTATTTTCCCGGTTATTTTAGGCTTTGTGGCATTTTTAACGTCTCAAGCAAGTTTAAAAGCCGAGCAACAGGTTCACACATATTATATTGTTAACACGCAATTTTCGACGGCTTTTTCAGAGGAAATATTCTACCACAAGAGCTTTAAAAAATATGCAGGGCAAAAGCAGTTTGACTCAGTAGAACAGCTTTCTGAGGCAGTTAAAGAGGGGATCATTGATGTTGGTATATTTATTCCGAACGACCCAGAACTTGCAATGCAAGCAGGAAAGCAGAGCCAGTGGCAAATCGTATTTAACGATGCAAAAGCGATTAACTTCATTTTTAATCGTGTGCGTTCCGTCGCTAGTAAATTATCGAATGAGTTAAGAACCCGAGCTTTAAAGGATTTAGGTGTTGATATTAGGCATCAACCCGCGTTACTTACTCCCATTACGATCAGCAAAGTCGATACGGCCGACAAGCGGGAAAACTACGGTGAAAAGTTGGGCGCATTGATCCCTTATTTGTTGTTACCTTTGGTATTAATGGGAGCAAGTTATCCGGCAATCGATTTGGGGGCTGGAGAAAAAGAACGAGGGACTTTAGAAACATTATTATTAACTCCCGTGACGCGCTCAGAGTTAGTCCTAGGAAAGTTTTTTACTGTATTGGCAAGTTCAATAGCATGTACATTGATTACAGTTGCGAGTTTGGCTATTTGGGTGAGCGTAGCGTCAAGTTTTGTGAGTTTAGAGGCGGTCAAAACCGCATTTAATAGCGTGACTGCTTGGGACTTTATACTTATATTTTCGTTGTTGTTGCCTGTCGCTGCGATGTTATCTTCATTGGTTCTGGCGATATCAATATATGCACGGACATTTAAAGAGGCACAAAACTATATGGGTCCATTGAGTATGGCTGTGTTTGTGCCTATTGTTGTTTCACTATTGCCAAACATGGAACTTGATAACGTTACCGCGCTTATTCCAATAACCAATGTTGCATTGGCTATCAAGGAGGTTGTAAAAGGCACTGTTGATCAGGGAGCTATTGCACTTATCTTTATTGCATCAGCTGCATTGGCAAGTTTACTTTTACTGAGCTGTGTAAGGTGGTTTAACAAAGAATCCGTTTTATTTAGGTAATAGCGGCTTATATTGATATTCTATGAGCACGCTCATTTATATTTAATGAGCGCGCTCATTGTACTATGCCGCTTCATCAGAAGTATTTTGGGATGGCATACCTTGTAGACCTTCATCTAATGCGACGACATTAAGAACATGTTGAATATCTGACCAATGTAATAGTTCAATTTTACCCTCTTTATTTTCAACTAATGCGGTGCAATTTTCTATCCAGTCACCGTCATTACAATAAATGATTCCATCGCATACTTTTAAGGCGGGTTGGTGAATATGTCCGCATATAATACCATCCACGCCTTGTCTTTTTGCTTCGTGAATAGCTGCCGCTTCAAATGCCGCAATTGCTTCTCTCGCTTTATGGACTCGATTTTTAAGCCAAGAGGCGAGTGACCAATAATGGCCTCCATATAAACGCCTTACACGATTACTCCAACGGTTCAGAAAGAGCAAAAAATCGTAGGCAGCATCTCCGGCAATACTGATTAATTTGTTGTATCGAGTTGCAGAATCAAAGTCATCACCATGCAGCAGTAAGAATTTTTTCCCTGCTGAGGTGGTATGGATAAATGATTTGTGGACTTCTACATTAAATAGGGTGTGACCGGCATACTGCCTGAACGTTTCATCATGATTCCCTGGAATATAAATTACTTTTGTGCCAGCCTCCGCTTTTTCTTGAATGCACTCTAACACCTTATAATGGCTTGTATCCCAATAGAATTGCCGTTTCATTGACCATAGGTCGACGATATCACCGACGAGATAAAGTACATCGCATTCTGTTCGGTTTAAGA
The DNA here is from genome assembly GCF_018101015.1 of Pseudoalteromonas sp. MMG005. NCBI lineage: Bacteria > Pseudomonadati > Pseudomonadota > Gammaproteobacteria > Alteromonadales > Pseudoalteromonadaceae > Pseudoalteromonas > Pseudoalteromonas sp. MMG005. The sequence continues at coordinate 133,509 of NZ_JAGJEK010000012.1, forward strand.
AATCAAGTAGGTAGCTAGCTTTACAGTCTTTGTAGCCTAGGTGGGTATCTGAAATCCAAATACTTGGATAGTACGTTGCTTTCATTCGCTCTTATCTCTAGCGTAATAAAATCAAGCATAGTGTTAGAAAGTGACAATTCGACGACGAGATAAAGAAGAGAATATGACAGTCATTCAGGTATATACTTTTTGGAATACTAATTATAAAAAAGCGAGTGACTAATAAGCCACTCGCGACAAATAATTTACTGCGATTATTTAAAGTAGCTTATTGTGAGTTAATCAATGCACAAATTTCGGTAACAGCATCGTCAATACTTAACATCTGTTTTTCACCCGTACGTCGGTTTTTAAGCTCAACTTGATTATTATCAAGGTTACGTTCACCAATGACGAGTGTATATGGTACGCCAAGCAACTCCATGTCATTAAACATAACACCAGGTCGTTCTTTTCGGTCATCAAAGAGTATATCGATCCCTGCTTTTTTAAATTCTGAATATAAATTATTAGCAATTTCAGGGATACGATGAGATTTATGCATATTCATAGGCACAATCGCAAGCGAAAATGGCGCCAATGCCAATGGCCATTTAATACCATAGTCATCGTTATTTTGTTCAATTGCTGCGGCGACAATACGTGACACACCGATACCGTAGCAACCCATGCTCATCATTTGGTTTTTACCACTTTCACCAAGCACACCAGCATTCATTGATTCTGAATATTTAGTGCCGAGCTGAAAAATGTGACCGACTTCAACACCGCGTTTGATATGTAGTGACCCATTACCGCAAGGACTTGGATCGCCTTCAACAACGTTACGAATATCAGCAACTACATAGTCCGTTACATCACGACCCCAGTTTATGCCACTGTAGTGTTCACCATCTTTATTGGCTCCAGCCACAAAGTCAGCCATGACAGCAGCACTATGGTCAACGATAACAGGCATATTTAAACCGACAGGTCCCAAAGAACCAGGCCGGGCACCAATAGCGGAAATAATATCTTGTTCTTTTGCCATTTCAAGAGGTGAATGGACTAGGTCGTGAGACTGTGCCTTTAATTCATTCAAATCATGATCACCGCGAACAATTAACGCAACCAATTCACGTCGCTCGTTTTCATCTGCTGCACCATAAACTATTAACGTTTTAACGCCACGGTGTGGTTTTACACCGTGGTTGGCTTTTAATTCAGCGATCGTTTTGGCTTCTGGCGTAGCAAATGAGTTTAGCTCTTTGGATGGGGCCGCTCTTTCTGTTTTTGGTGCTAATGCTTCTGCCTTTTCAATGTTAGCTGCGTAATCACTTGCATCACTAAATGCGATAGCATCCTCACCCGATTCAGCCAAAACATGAAATTCATGTGATAGGCTTCCACCGATTGAGCCTGTATCTGCGAGTACTGGACGATAATTGAGTCCCAAGCGTTCAAAAATATTACAATAGGCCTGATGCATTCGCTGATAGGTTTGTGTTAAACACTCTTCGCTTAAATGGAAAGAGTAAGCATCCTTCATGGTGAATTCGCGTGCGCGCATTACGCCAAAGCGAGGGCGGACTTCATCACGTACCTTGGTCTGTACTTGATACAACGTGATCGGAAGTTGTTTGTAACTATTGATCTCTTTTCTAACGAAATCTGTAATAACTTCTTCGTGTGTTGGGCCTAGTGCGAAAGGGCGATTATTTCGATCTGTGATACGCAGAAGTTCTGGACCAAACTGTTCCCAACGCCCAGATTCCTGCCAAAGATCGGCTGGTTGGATCACTGGCATCAGCATCTCAATCGCGCCCGCATTATCCATTTCTTCTCGCACAATCTTTTCTACGTTGCGTAAAACTTTCAAGCCAGAAGGAAGCCAAGTATAGAGGCCTGAAGCCAATTTGCGGATCATACCCGCTCGAAGCATAAGCTGATGACTGATAATTTCAGCATCCGAAGGCGTCTCTTTTAGAGTCGCTAAAATATATTGACTAGTACGCATGGTTGTTCCGTTCGTAATGTATTTATTTTTCGTGTTAATTCCGCGTAGTTTAACAGCGCTGACGGCGCAGACAAGTAATTATTCTATGTCGCTATTGTTTGGAAATCTCAATGACCTGGTTGTGGTTTTCATCAACCTGCCAGCGGATGTTAAAATCGTATAAAGTCATACCATAAAACTGGGTCTGTTGCTTTTGTTTTTTGTAAGCTGGACGGGGGTCTTGCTTTAACACATTCGTTATAAAAGCACGTAATTCAGGGTATTGCTGTTGCTGAGAAATGTACGAGTCAGCTTGTTCACTGAATGCCACTGTCATTTGGGTTTCAGGGCGAGTATCAGCAAAACCAGCACTTGCGTCAGTCATTGCATCGGAATACGGCAAATAGGGTTTTATATCAATAATGGGGGTGCCATCAAGTAAATCTATACCAGAGAGCTGCAAAGCAAGTTGGCCATTTTTATATTCAATACTTTCTAATTTTACCGCGCTCATACCTATACCATTAGGTCGAAATGTTGCGCGGGTAGCAAAAACGCCTTTTTTTTCATTTCCGCCTAAGCGAGGAGGACGTACTAATGCGGAGTAACCTTTGTCGGCGGTTTCGTGAAACCGAAACAACAGCCATAAATGGCTAAACTCATCAATGCCCCTAACAAACTCTTCTCGGTTAAAGTCTTTGGTGAAAATGAGTCTTGCTTTTGCCTGTGGCACTAACCTAGGCTGACGGGGAATGGCAAATTTTTGTTTGTAAGGTGATTCTATATGGCCAATAGGCACGATTTGATAATTGTCCACAAGTTCTCGGTTCGTTTTTATCTAAGTCATAGTTCTGTCACTATTGTACTTGGGAATAAAAAATTAACCAATGTGAAATAGGGCGTAATGCCATGTAATATCATTATTCTTTATATGCGGATAATCTTATAACCAATGCAGACAAGTAGATTTAAAGCTGATAATTAGATTATGACAGAGAACAAAAAACCAACGTTAAAGTTTCCTAGCCATGTCGAGACTGAACAAGATAGTTACATCGAGTTGTTAGGAGGAAGAGCAAATGAGCTACGTAATTTACTTTCCCAAAGCAAGAGTTTAACTGAAGCGTTGAAAAGTCAAAATGATAAGAACGAGCCAAAATAAGGTCGATTGTTTCGAAAAGCTACTATTTAGTTGTTGTGAATCTAGCTTACAGCAATACTCTGTGCAAGCTAGATATGAATTTTACCTAAGTTTATTAGAATACAAGAATGAGTTGTTAGAGCTATATACCGTATTTGTAAGTACAGATACATCTGCTGAAAGCTATGAAGAAATTCTCGAATTAACCAAAAACAAACTGCAGTGTAATATGGAAGGTGAGCACAAAGCGCCTAGCGATATTGCGCCAATGCTTAATCATACAGTTTACGGGTTAGCACGCAATGCGTTACAGTACGCATATTCCTAAATTAATAAACACTGACGGTAAAAATTTGAAATTAACCTATTAATTTGCGTTGAACCTATCTGTTATCTTAATAACTAACTCTTTCGCTTGGACAAACTCAAAGTCGTTAATTAACTCTTCTAGCTCACAAGAGTCATCGCTAGACATAAACTGAAGGCCGTTTAGTTCATTAACGGTCTCAATCGCTTCGACATCGTTAGAGTCTATCAGGTCAGTAAGCAACTTTAAACGTTGGATTATTAGGGGTTTATTTAGTTTATCGGTTGGTTCAGGCTCTTGTTTTTTTGCCTCATAATTAGGGCGTTTAGTTAAGCGTATAGATATTTCTTTTAAATAGGCAATAATGTCGTGAATATCATTCATATTTACGCTACCACCACTGTCGATTGTTGATTCAAATAACCCACCAATATCAGCGAGACGAGTCGCACATAAATTGGCTGCAGATCCTTTTAACGAATGTGCAATCCGAGATGCGTGCTCTGTATCACCAATTATCAGTGCTTGCTCTAAATTAATCATTTCTTCTATTTGGTTTTTAATAAATTTAGTTAAAATTGACCAATAGGCTTTTTCGTTTCCACCAATACGTTTAATACCTTCCGCATAGGCAATTCCATCCAATGTAAACGATTCTACTGCTATCTTTTGTGTCTCTATTTCAACGTTATCAATAGTACCAGTTGGGGGTATATTTTGTGGTATTTGTGTGGGTTCTAGACAAGCGTGGATAGTTGCTAGCATCGTATCAAAGTTTATCGGCTTTGCAATATGAGCATTCATACCTGCTTGGGTACATTTATGTATGTCTTCTTGCATTGCATTTGCTGTCATTGCGATTATGGGCAGTGTATCAAGTGGCTTGGTTTTACGAATTTCTTGCGTTGCAGTGAGCCCATCCATAACTGGCATTTGCATATCCATTAACACTAAATTGAACGGTTGCGCTTGTACCATATTCAGGGCTTCGAGGCCATTATTGGCAATCGTTATATGTAAATTGACGGATTGCAGCATTTCGTATGCAACTTCTTGATTTGTGATGTTATCTTCAACTAATAAAATACGTTGACCTGAAAAACCGACATTTTCTATTTCAGAAACTGGGCTAACATGATGCTCTGATGGTCGCTGTAAGCCATAACATTCCATTATTGTGTCTAGTAGTATGGAAGCGTTAACAGGTTTAATAATCAACCCATCCAGTAGGGTGGATACTTCTTTATTCATGCCCACTTCTTTTCCATAGGCGGTCACTAGAATGATCACTGGCTGCTCTGCAATCGCCATATTACGTATATGTTTTATGGTATCTATTCCGTTCATGCCGGGCATATTCCAATCCATAAAGACTAAGTCATACTTAGCGACTTCTAACTCACTCACCGCTTCTCTTCCACTGCTTACGCTATTGACCGTCAGACCCATAGCTTTTAACAGGTTGTATAATATAGCCCGCGCGCTGTCATTATCATCTACTACCAAAGCTTTTTTATCTTTGAGATTAGCTTCAGGACAAACAAAATTTCTGACTTTCGCTTCTTGGAGGCCGCATTGCACAGTAAAGAAAAACTCCGAGCCTTTGTCGACTTCACTGATTACCCCAATTTCCCCGCCCATAAGCTCAACGAGATTTTTGGAAATACTTAAACCGAGACCAGTACCGCCATACTTACGGGTAATTGAACCATCTGCTTGAGAGAACGCACTGAATAGCTTTTCTTGTTGTGCTTGGGATAAACCTATGCCGCTGTCTTTAACGCTAAACCTCAGTACAACATTATCGTTGTTCTGTTTCGCAACTGTAATTGCGATAACGATTTCGCCTGTTTCAGTAAATTTAATGGCGTTGCCACACAAATTTATTAAGACTTGCCCTAATCGCAAAGGGTCTCCTATTAAGCTTATTGGTATATCAGGGGCGACATCAAGCAGTAGCTCTAGGTTTTTATCTTGTGCTTTGACAGCATTAACTGTCACTACGTTGTCTGTTACTTCATCAAGCAGAAAGCTAACCGACTCAACGGTCATTTTACCCGACTCTATTTTAGAAAAATCGAGAATATCGTTAATGATCCCTAACAGGTTTTTCGCGGCTTGATCTATTTTTGTGACATATCCGAGTTGTTGCGTGTTAAGGTCTGTTTTAAGTGCCAAATGACTCATTCCAATAATTGCATTCATTGGAGTTCGGATTTCATGGCTCATATTGGCAAGAAACTCGCCTTTAGCTGTACTCATTTGGTCAGCTTGTTCTTTTGCAACAATTAATTGTTGTTCCATTTCTTTACGTTCGGTCACATCTAAGATTAAGCCGACAATGCCAGCTACTTCACCATCAGCATTACAAAAGGTCGCCTCGTAAATCACCACATCTCTAGGTTGTCCTTCGATATTAATTAAAGTTAACTCATAGTTATGGCTGCCAGGTTCATTTAATAGAGCTTGCTCAGATTCGACAAACTGTTGTGCAATATTCTTGCTAAAAATCTCACTGGGAACAGCGCCAATTACATCAGCGTCAAACGTACCTATGAATTCATGAAAAATTGAATTTACACCCAAATACTCGCCATCACGATTGCGATAATACATGGGGTTTGGAATTGCATCGATGATCTGCCGATTAAGTTCAAGTTGTTCTAGCACTTTTTTCTCTGTACTGCGTTGTAATTCAATATTTTGAGTGAGTTGCAAACTAATGGCCAAATCTTGAATAACGGATTCAACCCATTCAAAATCTTTTTCTGAAACTGGCTTTAGACTACCTAATTCAAGTAACCCCACACACTCATTGCTGACCATCAGAGGGAAGTAATAGAGTTCAGACAGGTATAAGCTCTCTCCATTGAGCTCGATAGCATATTGAGACTCTTGCAACGACATAGAATAAGTTTGTTTGCTACTGAGTACATGAAAATGAATTGAATCATAGTTATCATAATAAGTAGGGGATTTTTTACAGTACCCAGTACCTGCGACGCGAAATAGCTTGGCATCGTTGAAGACATAGAGTCCAAGCAGAGGAACGGATAGCCTACGGCCAAGAAACTGCATGAGCTCTTCACCTAACTCTTTGGCGGAGTTTTTTCCTCTTAGCGCAAGTCCAAAGTCTTTCATTATGGTATTAAATTGCAGTTGTTTAGAAATGTTGTGAAGTAACGTGTTCATTGCGCGTGAAAAGTTTGCGAGCTCCCCCTGTGTTTGAGTATCAAGCTTAAAATCATAGTCGTCTTCTTCAACGTGGGAGACGACCTTCTTTTGCATCTTAGAAACAGGGTTGATATACATTTTCCAAAGTAAGTAGAACGATAATGCAATACTGACTATTAAAATTATACTCATTATTTTTTGTAGTTGATGCGCCCATATTAAATCATTCGCGTTATTGATAATTCGGGTTTTTAGTTTGCTTGCCATATGCCAATGAGCATCGTCTATGGCAGCCATAATTTTAGCTTTTTCGATAAAATACTCATCACTAAAAAGTAAACGTTGTGCCGCTGGCAAGTTGGGCTCACCTTGAACGGTCCAATTTCCGAATATGTCTTGTTGCATCCCTGCAACTAAATAAAATGCGTGACGCTCCATACTGACAAGCGCATCAGATGTCGCTAAGGCTAATTTCATTTGGCTGAGTTCATAATCATCAATTCCAACTATCTCAAAACGTTCTATAATTGATGGGCCATTGAAGCTACTTGAGATATCCGGAGGGGAGGCATAAGGGGATGCCAAAGCATCCCAATAACTAAAGCTTAATTCATTTGGTGGAGGCGCTTTACCATCTCGAACATTGAGGACATACTGGAATAGCTCATACCAACGTGTGTTTCCTGTTAAAGCGTAAGTTCGGGCGAAGTTAGTTAGTTGATCAGAGCTTTGTTTTAGTTCTTGTGTGAGCTCACTTAGCTCCAACAGTTGTTTGCTATCATGTTGCTCTAATGTTTCCTTTTCCTGCATGTAATATGCAATATATTGAATTGCGACACTGATACTAAACATCACTGAAAATATAGATATAAATAAAGTACGTACACTGATCATAGAAAATAACCTAACTTTTTGGCACGATCACAAGAATAGACCTAATATGATGATATTGGCTAATAATATGTAAACAAAGCAGGCTCAGTAATGTCAGATAAGTACACTGTACTGGTTGTGGATGACGCGAAGGAAAATTTAGCAGTAATGTCGCAACTTCTGAAAGAAGACTACCGGGTTGTAGTTGCTAAAAGTGGAGAACAAGCGTTACAGCTACTTACTTCACAAAAAATAGATATTGTTTTATTAGATGTTGTTATGCCAAATATGGATGGCTATCAAGTAATTACACATATAAAATCTCAAGATGCTTTACAAGATTTGCCCGTTATATTTTTAACGGGCAAAGACAGTGTTGAAGATGAGGAAAAAGGGTTTGAATTAGGCGCGTGTGATTATATCAACAAGCCAATCAGTCCACCCATTGTAAAAGCACGGGTTCGAACGCACATACAAAATAAGCGGACTCGAGATTTTTTGAAAGATCAAAACACCTTTTTAGAAAAAGAGATAATAAAAAGAACAGAAGAAATGTCTAAGCTTCAAGATGCGACTATCACTGCGATGGCGAGTTTGGCAGAGACCCGAGACCAAGAAACTGGTAATCATATTCGTCGTACGCAGTTATACGTAAAGTTACTTGCTGATAAACTGCATAAAAAGGATAAATATAAAGACCAGTTAACCGTTAAGCTCATCAATATTTTCTATAAATCTGCGCCGTTACATGACATTGGTAAAGTTGGGATCCCTGACAATATATTATTAAAACCCGGAAAATTAGATTTTGATGAATTTGAGGTGATGAAACAACACACCGACTTTGGATTTAAGGCCATTGAAAATGCTGAGTCGGAAATGGGGGCAGATGATACGTTTTTGAAAGTAGCGAAAGAGATTGCACATTATCATCATGAAAAGTGGGATGGAAGCGGTTACCCTGATGGATTAAAGGGGGAAGCAATCCCTTTGAGTGCGAGGTTAATGGCCATTGCTGACGTTTATGACGCACTGATTAGTAAGCGGGTGTATAAAGATGCGATGACCCATGAACAAGCAATGAAAATAATTGCAGAGGGTCGAGGGTCTCATTTTGATCCTGACATGATTGACGCCTTCTTTGAAATAGAAACCGAATTTTACGAAATTGCACAGAAGTATACCGATGGTTAACCCAATATGCGTTGCTAGTAACTAACCTCAGCTCTGGATAAGCGAATTTGCCCAATAAAGTTATTTTTCTCACTCTCGGCGTTGCTTTCATTTGTAATAGCCTGCTATTACTGCATAAAAGCGCCTTGATATTGAACAAAATATCATCATTGGGTTGCACGTAAGTTTGTTTACAAAACATTTTCTATTCCAAAACCCTTATCCAAACCTGAGATTAACTAAATAACCGCACAAGATTGACACGGCTATAAGGTATAGATAAGAAGGTTACTCGTCTTCTATCGTGCGATGTAGCAAAGACTCTGTTTCTATCGCGATTTCTTTCATTTTTATCGCATAAAGCTCTAGCTTTTTTTCGTCTTCTGTGGAGGGTTCAAACAGAGGGACGGGAATAGGGTAGCCAGCTTGATCCATTGCAATGAAACTAATAATACAGTGGTTACTTTCGGTTAATACTTGTTTCTGGGGGTCACCACACCTTACTCGCACAAATATTTGCATACTCGTTTTGCCTGTATGGGCAATTTTTGCTGAGACTTCTACAATTTGGCCTACTAAAATAGGGCGCTTAAAGCGTACACCCGCGACCGACACAGTCACTGAATAACTGCCGCTCCAACCAGCCGCACACGCATAGCCTGCTTGATCGATCCATTTCATTACAATGCCACCATGTACTTTCCCGCCGAAATTAACGTCGGTAGGTTCTGCTAAAAACCGAAAAACCACTTCTGATTTACTGTCCATTTTATGCCCCTGAGACTTAAATTATTATTTAAGTATATGCAAAATTTGAATTTTTGCGTCAATTCATCTGAGCATAAAAAAGGGCCGTTAGGCCCCGCAGTTTGGAATTTTGAAGATGGGTTTACATATTTGGGTAATTTGGGCCACCCGCACCTTCGGGCGTCACCCATGTAATATTTTGACTCGGGTCTTTAATATCGCATGTTTTGCAATGTACACAGTTTTGAGCATTAATAACAAATTGAGGTTCATTGCTATCGTTTTCGGTTATCTCGTATACCCCAGCAGGGCAATAACGCTGTGCCGGCTCGTCAAATTGCGCTAAGTTGACCTTAATTGGGATCACTGGATCGTGTAATTGTAAGTGACATGGTTGTGACTCTTCATGGTTCGTATTGGAAAGAAACACAGAGGAAAGCTTATCAAAACTGAGTGTGCCGTCGGGTTTTGGATAGTCAATTTTTACTGAATCTCGTGCTGACTTTAAAGTATCGTGATCAGCGAGATTATCTTTGAACGTAAAGGGCAATGCCCCAGAAAATAAGTTTTGATCTAACGTGTTATATGCACCACCGATAATTTTGCCGAACTTGTGCATCACAGGGCCAAAATTCCGAGATTGATATAACTCATCATACAGCCAACTCGATTTGAATTTTTCAGTGAAGGTACTGAGATCAGAAGCCGGTGACTCAGAAGCAAGGGCTTCAATGATTGAATCTGCTGCAATCATACCTGATTTCATTGCGGTGTGATTGCCTTTTATTTTTGCGAAATTTAAGGTACCAGCATCACATCCAATGAGTAATCCCCCAGGGAAATGCATTTTTGGCAATGAGTGAAAGCCACCCTTGGCGATTGCTCTCGCGCCATAAGAAACCCGCTCAGCGCCTTGCAGCGTGTTTTTAAATACTGGGTGGTGCTTCATACGTTGAAATTCATCAAATGGGCTTAGGTAAGGGTTGGAGTAGTTTAAATCAACAATGAGTCCAACAACAACTTGATTGTTTTCTGCATGGTACATAAATGAACCACCATGGGTATCACTTGTAAGTGGCCAGCCAGTGCCATGGACAACAGTACCTTCCTTATGTTGTTCAGGTGGAACTTGCCAAATCTCTTTAAACCCAAGTCCATAATGTTGTGGACTGGTATTTTCGTCAAGCTTGAACTGTTTAATAAGTTGTTTACCTAAATGACCGCGACATCCTTCAGCAAACACTGTGTATTTAGCTCGTAATTCCATGCCAGGCATGTAACTGTCTTTAGGTTGTCCGTTGTTGTCAACGCCCATATCACCAGTGATAATACCTTTTATTTGGTTATCTTCGCAAATAATCGAATGTGCGCTAAACCCAGGAAATACTTCTACGCCTAAGTTTTCAGCTTGTTCAGCTAACCATCGACATACATTGCCCATAGAAACAATATAATTCCCATGGTTTTTAAACGTTTTAGGAACTGCTATGTGTGGAATGGATAAGGCTTTTTGCTCATCTTTAAATAGATAAATGTCATCTTGAATGACTTTTGTGGTGATTGGTGCGCCCATTTTTTCCCAGTCGGGAAGTAATTCATCAAGAGCCTTTGTTTCAAATACAGCACCAGATAAAATATGTGCGCCTACCTCTGATCCTTTTTCAACGACACAGATCATGAGTTCTTGATCTTTTTCCTGTGCTTGTTGTGCAAGTCTAATTGCACAAGATAGTCCCGCAGGGCCTGCGCCAACAACTACTACATCGAATTCCATGGTTTCACGTTCAACCATAATTACCTCATTATCTTTGACGGTATTTTAACTAAAGCAGGACTTTAGTTTGTATAAAGTTAAACTAAGGTTATTTTAGGTTGACGTTTACGTCAACAGGAAGTAGTCTGAATCTATAAAATAAATATGTTGACGTTGGCGTCAGCGTTATGAATAACCAGATGATGGAGTAACTATGAAAGTACTTGTGCCAATCAAACGCGTGATTGATTACAATGTAAAGGCAAGAGTCAAGCCAGATAACACTGATGTTGATTTAACTAACGTAAAAATGGCAATGAATCCATTCTGTGAAATTGCGGTAGAAGAAGCAATAAGGTTAAAAGAAGCGGGGACTGCGACCGAGGTTATTGCGGTTTCAATAGGTGATAAAGCATGCCAAGAGCAATTACGTACAGCACTGGCACTTGGCGCAGACAAAGCAATTCATATTCAAACCGACGCCAAATTAGAATCTCTTCATGTGGCAAAGCTTCTCGCCAAACTTGTTGATGAACATCAACCGGAATTGGTTATTTTAGGCAAACAGTCAATTGATTCCGATAATAATCAAACTGGACAAATGCTGGCAGCGTTAACACGACGTAGCCAAGGAACATTTGCGTCGAAAATGGTCATTGATGGTGGCAAGGCGCTTGTTACAAGAGAAGTTGACGGAGGCCTACAAACTTTATCATTGTTACTACCAGCAGTCGTCACAACTGATCTTAGGCTTAATGAACCGCGCTATGCATCTTTGCCAAATATCATGAAAGCAAAGCGCAAGCCGTTAGAGGTCATTGAAGCTGACACATTAGGTGTTAACCTTACACCTCGAATCGAATTATTAAAAGTTGAAGAGCCAAGTAAACGACAAGCCGGTGTGATTGTTGACAGTGTGGAAGAACTCGTATCTAAACTTAGAAATGAAGCAAAGGTGATCTCATGAGTGTATTAGTCGTTGCAGAGCATGAAAATGGTCAGCTTAAAGCGGAGACCGCTAAGGTTATTAATGCTGCCCTTAAAGTGGCGGGAGGCGTTGATGTATTAGTTGCTGGCTATAATGTTGATGATGTTGTCCAATCAGCAGCCAACATAGCCGGAGTTGCAAAAGTACGTGTTGTTGATAATGCGTTATTTGAATATCAATTAGCAGAGAATACCGCTGATCTGATTGTAGAGATTGCTGGTGGCTATACTCATATTTTAGCAAGCGCGTCTACTACTGGTAAGAACACGCTGCCACGTGTCGCGGCGCTATTGGATGTGTCGCAAATATCAGAAGTCATAGATGTTATCGACAGCGAAACATTTAAGCGACCTATTTATGCCGGTAATGCTATTGCAACGGTTAAGTCGAACGAGGCTAAAAAGGTTATCACGGTTCGAGCAAGTGCTTTTGAAAGTCAGTCTGAACAAAGTGCATGTGAAGTCGAAATATTATCCTTGGCGTTAGATAATACCTTATCGAGCTTTGTGAGTGTCGAGCAAACAGAGTCAGAACGTCCAGAATTAAATGTAGCACCAGTTGTTATTTCAGGTGGCCGTGGTATGCAAAATGGTGAGAATTTTGCGCTACTGAATGGTATTGCTGATAAATTAGGTGCTGCCATAGGTGCTTCAAGAGCTGCCGTAGATGCAGGGTTCGTACCGAACGATATGCAAGTAGGCCAAACAGGTAAAATTGTAGCGCCTGACTTATATATAGCCGTTGGGATAAGTGGGGCGATTCAGCATTTAGCAGGAATGAAGGACTCCAAAGTGATTGTTGCTATCAACAAAGATCCGGATGCGCCTGTATTTCAGGTTGCAGATTACGGCTTGGTAGCGGATTTGTTTGACGTACTACCTGAATTAGAAAGTGCACTATAAAATAAATAGGTAAGTATTAAATTCTGATTGTTAAGCCGTTGTACCGTTTGGTCGCGGCTTTTTTATTATAAGATAGAAGGTCACTAAGCGCCCTCTCGAAGGGACCTGTCCGGTAAATTAATGAAATATTAGCGCCGGATGCCAACCAAAAAAAGTGACTAAGTTTCACGATAAGATCCAATAAAAATATAATTCCATACTCAATTCCACATAAATGCCTTGAATATACGAATTTAATTAGTTGATTTTAGGCTGGTAATAAAGCTGGCTAATATAAACGTACGCACGGCATTATGGCGAACAGCGTGAATGGAAAGTTCGAGGCATCAGAAGTTTGGAAGTCCAGTTAAGCCACTTGCGCAATGGTGGCAATAGTGCGAATTAAGTAGGTGAAAGTATGAGAAACCAATTTGTGCAGCAAAATCGAGGTTTAAAATAATCAAGCAATTGCTGAGCATCACTCCATAGCAGATGTATCAGGCGGTAAACTGTAAGTTAGTACAATGAGGTCGGTTAGAAGGAAATGAGGATTGAGTACAAGTTACAATATAGAGTGGATAGCGACATGAAGCTAGCGAATAAACACACGAATGGTGTGAGACGTTTACTCAGGTGATAATTACTTACATATAGATGTGCTAACTATAAAAAATTTACTTGGAATACGGTATAAACTTTCGAGAAATCTAAACATCAGCGCATTAAATCTATAGATTTTGGTCGTCTAAAGTTACCTTAACGTTGAGGTAAGATAATTGAATTCTCTATATGGTGCTAATGCCTAAATTACGCTAGACTAATTATTGAGCGATTTGGAAGTGTATCCCAAGGATGACGTGTTTCATGAAATAAAGCAGTAAGGCACTAGAGAATATTAGTGCCTTTTTCAACAGTTAAAAAAATAAAAAATCAGCAGAAATATCAAGTGGTTATGTTTATTCTTGCTCTCCTTTAGTAACAAGTCATGACGCTGACCGTTATGAAATCAAGTACTCAGATGTAGCGATAATATTAGTGTCTGTACGCTTTTATTAAACAAGATGAGATCGTTATAGCCGATACAAAACTATAAAATACTGTTATTGAAATGCTTTTTAAGTGAAATATGCATGACAAAAAGATGAATGTTTTTTTACGAACCATATTGGATAAACTATGTTCCAGTATTGCTTTTTCTTTCTCTTTTATCTGGTTGTTTGTGTGTTTTTGTGTTTTTTATCCCTTTTTGGGTTTGAGCAATAAATATTGCGGTTAATGACATTGCACCGAATGATGGAATATGATTTATTTAATACTGAGCTTACGTAAAGGCTTCAGTTAGAAAAGGCTGAACGCAGTGTTCAGAGGTAATCAAATATAGTTTGATAAGCCACTAGTCTTAAAATATTCAACAATAAAAGGTGTGAAAGGTACACATCGAATGAAAAATTATTAGCACTTATAAAGTCATTAAACCAGGTGTAGTTGATGTACTAACAATTGGAATAAGTTTGATATTTATGGCGTTATTAGCTATTCGTTAAATGTTGTTGTCGAATTTGATAGCAGCATCATTGAAGATATGAAAGGTGAGGATTTTTACCTATGAAGAGACAGAAAAGAGACCGTTTAGAAAGAGCACATTCTCAAGGTTTTAAAGCTGGATTATCGGGGCGGTCTAAAGATTTATGTCCATACCAGCAAATAGAGTCACGTTCTGAGTGGCTTGGTGGATGGCGAGAAGCCATAGATAATAGAAATATGTTTAAAACATAATAAATAGAATTCATGAGACAACAGAGCCCCTTATATGGGGCTTTGTTGTTTATAAACAAAAATTTAAAAAGCGCTGGTATCTTGGAATAAACCGACTTTCAAATCTTTTGCTTCATAGATCACTCGTCCATCAACTTCAACGGTGCCATCAGCCATACCCATAAATAACTTACGTTTAATAACGCGTTTCATATCCAATCGATATGTCACTTTCTTTGCGTTAGGCAAAATTTGACCCGTGAACTTTACCTCGCCCACACCCAAAGCGCGGCCAAGACCTGGTCCACCGGACCAACCTAGGAAGAAACCGACTAACTGCCACATAGCGTCTAGTCCTAAACAACCAGGCATTACTGGATCACCTTTAAAGTGGCAGTCGAAAAACCACAAATCAGGGTTGATATCAAGTTCAGCAATGATAAGACCTTTGCCATGCTCGCCGCCATTATCGTTGATCTCTACAATACGATCCATCATAAGCATATTGTCGCTAGGTAAACGGCAGTTACCTTCGCCAAACATCTCGCCTTGACCACAAAGTACTAATTCTTCTTTTGTATAGCTATTTTTTGGTTCCATAGTTCACAATCTTTGCTTAAAAATCCACGCTACTCTAGCGTACACTTGTACGCTAGACAACTCCGAACAGTTAAATTTCAATTTTCTATAAGAATAATTCGCATTTAAATTGAATTCTAACCACTTATATAGGCGATTTTTATCTCAAAAATCTTTATAATATCGCCAGAATTAAACTAATTTATCGGAAGTTTATGATCCTTTTTGTAGATGCTCTAACCGTGATCGATTTTTCTTACTTGTGTAATCAACGAGGTGCAGTAGGCGAAAGCTGGATCGTTGATTTAACCCTTCATGGTAAACTCAATGATGAGTCCATGGTTTTAGATTTTGCATTAGTTAAAAAGCAAATAAAAAAAATTATTGATGAAACAATAGATCATAAGCTTGCGATAGCAAGTCTTGATGTCAAAGGGCATGTTAATGATATCAATGGGCGAGTAGAGTTAGACTGCACTTTTGGTGGGCAACATCATTTAGCAATGAGTGCCCCGAGTGAAGCTGTGTGCTTGCTTCCATGTAAAACGATTAACGAAGAGTCTGTTATTGAATTTTTAAAGTCGGTTATTATGCCGATTATGCCTAATAACGTTAAAGATATAGGTATTGAGTTAAGACCAGAGCCTGCGACGAGTTTCTACTATCATTACAGTCATGGATTAAAGAAACATGATGGCAATTGTCAGCGAATCGTTCATGGGCACCGCTCACTGATCGGGATTTCTTTAGATGGGATCAGTATGCCAAGACTTCAGAAGGAATGGGCGGCTAAATGGGAAGATATTTACTTAGGTACACAAGAAGATGAGATTGATTCAGCAGCTGTAAAATATGTAGCGCCTTTTGCAAGTGATTATTGCTTTGCTTATGAAGCCGCACAGGGGTACTTTGAATTAGCCATAAGTAAAGACAGGTGTGATATTCTGCCTTGCGATACAACCGTTGAATGTATTGCTGATTATTTGGCTACCCAAGTTAAAAAGTCATATCCAATGCAAAAAGTAATGGTTAAAGCATATGAAGGAGTTGGGAAAGGAGCGATTGCATATGCTTAAGCGGGCATTCTTTTTTACTGGTGCATTACTGAGCACTTGTACGATAAGTGCGTTAGAATTAACGGGTCACCTCACTCAAGGTGGTATGGTGATTGGTAAAATAGAAAAAGTTCAATCTGTTGAGTTGAACGGACAAGCAATAAAAGTTACGAATGAAGGTCAGTTTGTTTTTGGCTTCGGACGAAATGCACCCACAACACATACATTGTCATGGGTAACAACTGATGAGAAACTACATTCCACAGAACTGCTAATTACATCACGAACTTTCAATATAGATAGAATTACTGGTGTCGAGAAAAAGTACGTCTCTCCTCCTGATTCGGTATTAGAGCGTATTAGAGCTGAGGCAAAGTCGGTGAGAGCTGCAAGAGCCAAAAGCTCCGACCTAGTGTATTTTTTAGATCCGGTATTAAGGCCAGCCAAAGGTCGTATTTCTGGAGTTTATGGCAGTCAAAGGTATTTTAATGGCAAGCCTCGTAATCCACATTATGGGTTAGACATTGCAAATAAGACTGGCACGCCTGTTTGGGCTCCATTAAATGGAACGGTTGTATTTTCTGATAATGATCTCTATTACAGTGGTGGAACGGTCATCATTGACCATGGACATGGAATTACCTCAACCTATATTCATTTAAATAAAATACATGTAAAAGTTGGAGATAACATATCTGTAGGAGAGCATTTTGCAGACATTGGTGCTACTGGACGTGTAACAGGCCCTCATTTGGATTGGCGTTTCAATTGGTTTGGAGAACGGCTAGACCCTCAATTATTAATGATTAACACACTGGCGAACAAAAGTAGTAAAAAATGACAGATTTAGAGAAAGAAAATATTATTGTAAAGCGTATCGAAGAGTCGATAACATCCATTACTAAGACGGTTTTTCCGGGTAGAACAAATCACCACAACACCTTGTTTGGCGGGGATGCACTCGCGTGGATGGATGAAGCTGCTTTCATTGCTGCAACTCGATTTTGTAGAAAACCGCTGGTGACGATATCATCTGATCGTGTTGACTTTAAAGAAGCTATACCAGCAGGAACATTTGCCGAATTAGTGTCGAAAGTAGTGCATGTTGGTAATACAAGTTTAAAGGTTGAAGTAAAAATCTATTTAGAGCGAATGCATAAAGATGATAAGCACTTGGCTATTTCGGGCAGCTTTACATTTGTTGCGGTAGACGACAATCATCGACCTACGCCTGTCGTATGTCAAAAAATGTTAGACGGGTTTAATTAAAAAGATGTAGGAAGGGCTCGAGTTAATAAAATTATGCCCTTCTTTCAACACCGAAAGAACACATCATACAATTTATCTTAACTTAAATCTCTCTTCACATTTGCACAACGTTAATTTAAAGCTAATCATATACCATATAGGAGATTCTATGATCGTTCTTTTGTGTAGTGTTTATATTTCAGTGTGTGCAATAGCGTATGGTGCTTTAGATTCATTTTATGTAGGTGACCTTTTACACAGCTTAAGAGGGCAGTTGCTGCTGAGCTGTATTTTATTAGCAGTACTTTTACAGATAAAAAATAGATA
Source organism: Pseudoalteromonas sp. MMG005 (assembly GCF_018101015.1). Taxonomy (NCBI): domain Bacteria; kingdom Pseudomonadati; phylum Pseudomonadota; class Gammaproteobacteria; order Alteromonadales; family Pseudoalteromonadaceae; genus Pseudoalteromonas; species Pseudoalteromonas sp. MMG005. The sequence goes on from NZ_JAGJEK010000012.1 coordinate 151,485, forward strand.
TCTAGGTAGTGTGGCTTTAGTCATATCCGGTTTGTTGACCACTTCACATTATTTTTATAGCTTAGGCTTTGATCCTAAAGTTAAAAATGATGTATTAAGTGTAAAGCAAATTAATTTGCGCTATACAAATAATAATCTAATTGAACACTTTACTGATTTTAACTCTGATGACCGAGACCTATTTATATTGTTGGAGTTTTCAGATAAAAACCGAACACAATTTGCTAAAATAAAGCCTTTGTTTTCTCGATATGGTTACAAAGAAATTGAAGGTTTCCCAATGGGGGTCGCTGTGATTTCTAGATATCCAATTGTATACAGGCAGTTTGTCCAAGTTGATGGTCCAAAGGTTGGATACGTTCATTTAAAAATTTTGGTTACTGATAGAATTGTAGACATTGTCGTCTTGCATCCGCCTTCCCCCCGCAATGAAAAGCTGTGGAAACAACGTAACAAGTTGTTGACTGAAGTAGGAGCACTGTTAAAGGAACTAGGTAGCCTTTGGGTAGTGGCGGGAGATTTCAATACTGTTTTTTGGTCGCGTTACTTAAACACCACGTTGGGGAAGTGGTGTTATTCTACAAAAGGTTATCACACGACCTGGCGCAGCGTTGAAAGTATACCCGCTATTATAGGTGGGTTAGCAATTGATCACTGTGCAGTAAGTCGAGAAATAAATATCAATGAGTTTGATGTCTTCCCTTTTACTGGCAGTGACCATTCTGTACTGACCTATAAATTAAGCTTTTAACTGTGTCAGCAATACTTTATTTTTCTTTTTCAGCTCACTATTCTCTAGGACTAACTTAACAACAGATTTAAGTTCAAAATTATCCCATGGCTTTGACACTATCATATGTGCAAGTCCATCATGTACCGCGTTTTGACAGTCTTCAATATCAGCATATCCACTTACAAGTATCCTCCCTGCATTAGGCTGATGTTTTTTGAAGTGTTTCAATACAGCGAAGCCATCCATATTTGGCATGCGAATATCGGATACAACCAAGTCAAAGTCATTTACTTTCATACTTTCAACAGCTGTCAGAGGATCACTGTGTTGCTCTACTTGATACTCTCTATTAAACAAACGGCCAAGTGCTCTCAATACTGCTTCTTCATCGTCTATTATCAAAATCGAATGCATAGTGCTTCCTAATTTATGCGGTTAAGCTTTTTATATCATGTAATAGGTGTCTTAAATTGCGTCTGTGGGGGTATAGGAAAAACGCTTTTAACGCCCATATCAACGCTGGAACTTTTTGCCCCATTTCTCTGTAATATTCTCCGTAACACTCATTCAAGCGTGCACCTGCTTTTATTTGGGTTATCCACCCAACATTATTAGAACTAACAAATCGTTTTAATATCAACCTCATAGCATCAATTCTTTTTATTCTATTTGATGTAATTGAGTTCGAACGCATTAAGTAATCCATGGCGCATTGATAAGTGTACGCAACTTCTCCTACAGATGCTAACTTTAGCCAACAATCCCAGTCACTTGCACTTTTTAATTCGTTATCAAAACACATCACAGATTGAATTGCATCACGCTTTACCATAACGGTAGAAGTACCAATCACATTTGCGTAAAGCAGCATATCTTGGCTATTACTAAGATATTGATACTTTGTCGTATCTTTTAGTTCTTTATTATAAAATTCGGGCCAGTAAGAAAAGCAATCTATGATTTTGTTATACTGTTCATCAACGTGCATATAGTTTGTAAAACTCAACGTACATTTTTGGTTAGATTTCATATAAGCCAGTTGTGTGGCAAGCTTATCTTCGTTCCAGTAATCATCAGCGTCGAGAAATGCAATATAGTCTGCTTGTGCAATTGAAATTGCCTTATTTCGAGCAGCAACAACACCGAACCGTATTTGTTTTACCAATATTAAATTAGAGTACGTTTGCGATGCTTTTTCAAGCCATTCAACACTCCCGTCAGTTGAGCCATCATCTACAACGATGATTTCTAATATAACATCGGTTTGCTTAATTACGCTTGCTAACGCTTTACCCAGATACGCTTTGCAATTGTAGTTAGGAATTATCACAGAAATATCAGGCTTCATTATTTGCACTCCACATTAATTGTATTCCTGTATACGCAAGTAAGACGCCAACTTTATTTGCTCTTTAACCGTTCATTTTTATCTCAGATTCTACGAATGCATTGCATTTTGCAAATGTGATTGCAATTAATAGCCAATTCAGTGAGGTTATTAGTGATTAAAGTACGGCATGGCAATTGCGTATGTAAAGCATGACCTAGTTGGAGGGTAAATTATGAAACATATTGGTATTTTGGTTCCAAGCTTCCCAGTCGCTTCTGAAACATTCGTGGTTACTGAGATCAATGCGTTAGTCAAGAGTGGACATAAAGTAACGGTAGTCACATTTGAAAATATGGGAAAATCTGATGTTTTAAGCCCAAGCGTTGATGTGGTAGAAATCTCAAAGCCTTCTCACCAATCACTGATTATGGGTTGTCTCAACTTATCAGCTTTATATCGGGGATATATCTCTGCATCGAAAATGGCATCCATTCCAACGCCATCACTTCTTGCTTATGGCAATAGTATTGCTCAAATAATAAAGTTAACAGAGATTGAACATCTTCATTGCCACTTCATGCATGGATCACTCGCCTACGGCATAGTGGGGGCAAAACTTGCGAACATTACGGTATCGTCGATTGGTCATGGCCACGACGTTTATGTCAACCAAGCTGATATACCACAAAAGCTCTCTCTATGTGATTTTTCAGTGGCAGTTTGTCAAGATATGGCGAATCAATTTAGTCGGTATGCTCAGAGTCGCGTTAAGCTCCTTCATTGCGGTATAAATTTAGAGTGCTTCAATCAATCACCTTCATCGGCTTACAGCGATGTGAAATTATTATTTATTGGTCGGTTGGTAGAAAAAAAAGGATTACAGTTTTTAATGCCCGCGTTAAAAAATGTATTGGTACAGCATCAAGTGACTTTGGACATAGTGGGTGATGGGCCCTTAATGAATGACCTGAAATTTATGGCTGAAGCATTGGGTATTGAAAAAAATGTAAACTTTTTAGGTCGTAAGCCGCCAGCTTGGATTGCTAAAAATACAAAAAACTATTCAGCATTAGTTGCTCCGTTTTGTATTGCAAAAAATGGGGATCGGGATACTGGGCCGCTCGTTTTAAAAGAGGCAATGGGCTCCGGTATAGCAGTCCTAACAACAGAATTGATGGGAGCAAAAGAAATCGTCAATCAGAAAGTGGGGTTCAAGTGTAAACCATCGGATATTATGAGCCTTTCTAAAATAGTGACAGATTTTTGCGAACTTTCCCCTTACCAACGATTTACAATGGGTCAAAACGGTAAGCGTTTCGTTACTAAGCATTTTAACGCTAGAGCACAGGCCGAAAAGCTCTCTCATTGGGTACAGGCATTATAAGTTAGTGATTAATAGTAGCAGTAAGGAATAAGCATGAGTGGACTAAAGCAAGTTGCGTATTATGGTGTTGCTATGTTGGTACTGAAAGGCTTGGGCTTTTTGATGCTGCCGATTGCTACTCGTTTATTAACGCAACAAGAATATGGAAGTTTGAATTTTTTGGTTACAATTTCAGCTGTGTGCTCCCTACTTTTAAGTTTAGGGTTACCAGAGCTTTTATTTCGTCAGCATTACCAAGATGATAATCAAAAAATAGCATTTTTTCGCGATTGTTTGCTTGTGAGTATAGGGGTTTGCTTCGCTTTTTTGATTGTGGTCTTGGTATTCACTCAAAGTATAACGAACTTGTTACCAGGTAATGTGGGCCTCACGAATTTAAGATTGTTAGCTGTTAACCTGTTTGCTTCGTCCGTGTTAGCTATTCCATACAGTTATTATCGATTAGTTGGCAATGCTAAACACTATTGTTACTTGGCTGTTGTTCATGGAGTATTTCAGACTGGATTAAGTATTGGGTTGTTGTTTATGGGTTTTGGGGTAACGGGAGTGATGCTCTCGGGAGCAATATCTGCTTCTTTAGTCTTAATTGCTGCACTATGGTTATTAATTCCCCTTATAAAAAAGACACTGACGCAGTTTAAATGGCAAATCGAATCTCGACATCTCTTGTTTTTAACATCGATTTTAATTTCATCTCTGTGCCTATACGCATCTAATGGTGCTGAAAATTGGTTCATCGTTGCATTAGAAGGCGAAAGAGCATTAGCAGTCTATTTTGTCGCTGCTCAATTTGCGTTAATGACGTCATTCACATTTGAACCAATTAGAATGTGGTGGTTTGCAAAACGATTTGATGTGCTCGCTAATGAACCAAATGAGTATGGATATATGGCGCTACGAAGTCTAAATTTAGGGTTAATTCTCTGTGCATTAATGATGGTTGTAGTGCCAGTTATATTTAAAGTCACGTTACCTGCGAGCTATTATGGCAATGATATGTGGCTTACAGGGTTAATTTTAGTTGTCGTGCTGCGCCATCATAGCGATATATTCAATATCGCATGCTATAAATATCGCAATGGGGTTTGGGTCACGTATATCAATGCGATAAGTGCTGTATTAGTGGTAAGTATGTTTTCTTGGTTGATCCCAATTTATAAAGTTGACGGGGTTGTGAGCTCTTTGCTCTTAGTTCAAGTGGTCCGTTGTTTTGCCTTTATATTAGTGAGTCAAAGGCTAGAGTATGTTGATTATAGGTTTCAGTCTTTATTTATTGTTTGGTTAAGTCTAGGTGCGTTAACTTGCTTATCATATATTCAACCAACTTTTATTTACGCTTATCAGGCCGTAATTATCGTTGTATTACTTGTCATTGTGGCAAAGCAATACAGCGCGGAAGTGACTCAGTGTATAAAACACCTTCCCAAAAGGGGAGCCTATGTCTGACTGGTTAAAAGCAAATCAGCTATTAATTAGTGGCGGGTTGGCGGCATTATTAGTACTTGTACTGTATAAAACGATAGGTCCCATCGCTGCTTTTGCCATAATTGTCATGCCTTTTGCTGCATTTACAGCAGTACGAGTGAGCACAGCCTTTGTTATTCTCTTCATTTTATTTAGTTACTTCAGGTTACATGAAGCTTTTCCAGTACTTATGCCGTTTAAGATCCCAAAATTGTTGGCGCTTGCATCATTACTCGGAATTTTTTGGCACTTATTTATAACAAAGCAATTGAAACCTCACTGGAACTCCTGCCATATTTTATTTTTTGCTCTCTTTATTTGGTTAACTGTCTGTGTTTTTGCGGCATCTAACAGAGGGCTCGCAATAGAGTACTGGGCTGGAATTTTGACCAAAGTTTTCATTATGGTATTCGCGATTAGTTGGTGGATGACAACTTTGTCTCATTTCAACTTAGTTCGTATTGGTATTATGCTATCCGGAACATCTATTGCGCTGGTTGCGTTGCAAAATAAGGCCAATGGCATCGGGCTGGTTGAAGGTACTCGGGTCACAATTTCAAGAGACATTCGCTCTCAGTTGGGAGATCCAAATGACTTATCTTTGGTGTTAATGTTTCCTGTGTCGTTTTTAGCGGCTGAGTTATTTGATAGCAATGGCCATAAATGGCGGAGAATCTTAGCTTGTACGGGTTTAGTCTTAGTGATCAGTGGCGTGATCGCGACGCAAAGTCGTGGAGGGTTATTGGGTATAGCAGCCGTTCTGAGTTTTTTTGTCTATCAAAAAGTTAAAAACCCCATAATTGTAGGGGCAATCGGTGCGGTTGGTATGTTAGTCATGGTCATTTTCGCAGGTATTACAGACAGACAAAGTGGCGGTGCAGCAGAAGGAGGAGTCGATGCGTCGGCAATGGGCCGTATTTATGCGTGGCAAGCTGCAATTAATATGGCTTTGAGCAACCCGTTAACAGGCGTTGGGGTGAATAATTTTTATTCAAATTACTTCTTTTATAGTCCGCATTGGGATGGTAAAAATCATGCGGTGCATAGCACATGGTTTCAAGTCTTAGGTGAAACCGGATTTGTTGGCCTTATGGTGTTTATATTGGTAATTGTGGGAATTTATAGAAGTTTAAACAGAACAATTGTTAGAAATTCACTGAACTTTGACCCAAAAATCGCTATTAATGCCTACGCTTTAAAAGCTGGGCTAATTGGGTTTATGGTCTCCGGTACATTTTTGACTCAGGCATTTACTTGGCCATTATACATTATTTTATCTTTAACTATTGCTTTAGAAAAGCTTGCTACTGACAACGCTAAGGAAAAGGATTATGGTAATTTCTCTCAAAACATGGCTTAAAAATAGTGACAGTGCATTAGCTAAACAACTATTTAAATTAGCAAAAAAAGTCCGAAACCCTCAAATGATTGTTATACCCGGTATACACCATTTACTTTTTAAGCTGCATCATTTTCTTATTATACTGTTTTCTGAGCTCTTAAGGGTTTTTTATTATACGCCTTTGTTTAAAAGTCAGGTAGGTGGTAGTAAAAAACGCTTATCTTTGTATTGTGGATTGCCGCAGATGCTAGGCCCTCTCAATGTTGATATCGGTGACGATGTTCGAATGTCTGGTATTAGTACATTTTGTGGTCGTTACTGTGATTCTCATGTCGCTACTTTGAAAATTGGTAATAACGTTGACGTAGGCTGGCAAAATGCATTCTCAATCGGTACCACTATCGAACTACATGACGATGTGAGACTCGCGGGTCGTGTTTTTCTAGCTGGCTTCCCTGGACACCCTATAGATGCTAAAGCGCGGGCTCAAGGGCTCCCTGATAGTGAGTCACAAATAGGGTCTATTATTATTAAGAAAGGGGCATGGCTTGGTACTGGAGTGACTGTGCTTGCTGGCGTAACCATTGGTGAGGGGGCCATAATTGGGGCAGGCAGTGTTGTTACCAAAGATGTTCCTGCATTTACCATTGCAGCTGGCAATCCAGCCAAAATAGTGAAGCAGATCCCGCAAGAGGTAACAGTATGAAATTTGTCGTTTTCGGAGAAGATTGGGGCGCTCATCCAAGTAGCACTCAGCATCTATTTAAGCAATTGTCTAAAGACCATGACGTTCACTGGATAAATTCTGTTGGGATGCGAAAACCTAGTCTAAGGTTTACAGATTTGTCTCGTGTATTCAATAAGGCAAAGAATTTTTTCAGGCAATCAAAGGGTGGAGCGCAGGTCGGGGTTGCTGCGAGTAGAAATGACCAGCCGTCTGTCTATAACTTGGCGGTACTACCATGGCATGACAATATTTTCGTACAATCATTCAACGAGTTTGTATTTGCTAAAAAGCGTTTTGATTCAAACGAGCCTATTTTGTATTGGATTAGCGTCCCAACTGCGATCACAATGATTAATGTGCGGCCTATTGACAAAGTTGTTTACTATTGCGGCGATGATTTTTCAGCGTTAGCCGGCGTGGACCATAAGATGATAGCGCCTATAGAGCAAAAGTTGATTGCCAAAGCAAACTTGATATATGTGATCAGCGAGCATTTATATAACAAGATGCCAAAGCATAAAACTTATATGCTTACCCATGGAGTAAATTTCGAGTTATTCACAAAACCAACCACCATAGCGCACGAAATAAAACATGTTACACGGTTTAAAGTTGGCTTTTATGGCTCTATAAATGAATGGCTAGACGTTGATCTGTTGACCAAATTGGTAACGGAAAGACCCAATTATGAATTGATTTTAGTCGGTACTATCACACATAACATCGACTCATTATTGTCATTTAACAATGTCACGCACATAGAAGCTGTTGAACACCGACGACTTGCTGAGTTTTCTCAGCATTGGGATGTGTCTATTTTACCATTTGTTGATAACCAGCAAATTCAAGCATGCGACCCACTCAAACTCAAAGAATACTTAGCTGCAGGTACTCCTGTAGTATCTACCAATTTTCCCGCTGTTAACAAATATTTAGAAACGATATTGGTTGCTTCAACCTATAGTGGCTTTATACAGCGTATTGATTCCGCAATTGCGTTAAATCAAGTTTTAAATAAAAGTTGGAAAGAAACACAATCGTCTTTGGCGAAAAATCATAGCTGGAGTGCTAAAGCACGCTCAGTAGAACAACAATTAATTGCATTTCAGGGTGAGCAATAAAAAGTGGTCTAGACTCTGCAATATTACAAGGGAAGCACGAAGAATTGGATATTTTTCTCATTATGCGAATAGAACGACAATCGTGCTTTGCAATTTGCAAAAGTAATAGGTAGGGAGTCATGCTAGTAAAAGAACAAATAAAAAGACTAATGTACCTCGCACTGTATGCTTTATACAGCCGAGCGAAGCTTTTTGCTGTGCCTTTACTGATTGTGCCTCTTGTTGTGTTCTTTTTTGCCGCAACAGCACAAAAACAATATACCAACCATGCAACGATTTTAATTGAAGAATCATCATTACTGAACCCCTTTCTTGATGATTTATCCTTCTCGTTTGAGCTATCCAATAGAATGGCAGCTCTTCGTACCTTGGTCATAAGTCGAAAAGTACTCACTTCTGTAGCAAAAGAAGCTAATTTATTATCTGACGATCCAACTTCTCATGAAATTGATTTAGTGCAGCAAAAACTATCACAAGGATTGTCCCTTTCATTGGTAGGAGATGAACTTGTCCGTATACACTTAAAGTGGCACGAGCCTTCGCAAATGAAGCTTATTTTAGAAAAAGTAGTGGAAAAATTCATTGAGCGTTTATTGGCGCCAACCAAAGCATCGTTAGATACCTCTGAACAGTTTTTCTACCAGCAGCTAGATGCTTTAAGAGGCGAATTAGAAAAGTCAGAAGACGAGCTAGCTAAGTTCAAAGTCACCTACAGTGATACGTTGCCTGACGTATTAAATAGCAACCGCCAAATGCTGGATAAGCTCATAAATGATAAACAGCAAAAGTTTGTCATTTTATCAGGCGCTGAAGCAAAACTTAAAGCACTCGCGAGTAAATTAGGGCAAGCAAACCCAATTTTGGGACGTCTTGAAGAAAAAATCATTCGCTCGGAGTCAGATTTAAGCTTATTGAAAACAAGATATACCGATAAACACAGTAAAGTTATCGAAAAGACAAGGGAGTTGGCCAACTTAAAACAACGCCAGCAAACATTGTTGAGTCATGGAACCGACTTAGACGTGACGGACTTAGATAAGCTATGGCAAATGGCAAATACTTTATCCACCGGTTCGAATGGAGAAAGTACAGTATTAGTATCGCAAATCTTAGCGCTTGAAGACGCAAAAAACATGGTTCAACAGCATCAACAAGAGTTTGATATGTTAACAGAGCAAACTTCTAAGTTGAGTCAACGGCTGCTTATCACCAGTGATATAGAAAAGCAGTTACGAAAGCTTGAGCGTGATTATGATGTAAAACAAACATTATATAAAGACATGTTAAGTCGTTATGAAATGGCGAAAGTGACAGGAAAGTTAGTGAAGTATGAGGGACCTGACAAAGTAAAAACTATCGAGCGAGCATATAGTCCTACTAAAGCCATAAACACGGCGTTATCAGTATCAGCAATTGTGGGTGTCATATTGGGTATTTTTACCGGATTTGCTTGTGTGTTTGTTGCAACACTTTGTGATAGTCATTTGAAAGACTTGGCGACGATTGAAAAGCTCGCCGCTCAACCTGTGTTGACGGTGTTACCCATTATCAGACTTGATCAAGACCAGATTGTAAATGGTCAGGTGGTTAGTCGACAGATAGAAGGTGAAGAATCATGAGAGTATTACATTTAGTACAACATTTGAAAATTGGTGGGCTGGAGAAAATGGCAGTAACATTAATGCAAAAGAGTTGTTTTGCACAAAACAGTGTGATTGTCGCCCTACAAGGCAGTAAAGTAGAATCTTTGGCTAATTGGCCACAACTACAAGAAATGGAAGAGCATTTAATTTTTTTAGATAAAAACCCAAAGTTTGAGTTATCAGTCGTAGATAAATTGATAAAGGTCATCGAAGAGAAAAAAATTGAAGTGATCCACAGTCATCATATTGGACCTATGCTATATGCAAGTTTAGCTTGTTTAAAGCGTAAGGAGGTTAGACATGTATCGACAATTCATGATGCATGGTACTTAAATAATTTCAAGCAACGCGTGATCACAAAGTTACTAAATCGTATATGTGCTATCCATTGGGTTGCAGACGCGCAAGTGGTTGCCGATGATTTTACGTCTAGAACTGCTATATCAACACAAAACACCATTTTAAATGGCATTGATTGTACTCAATTCGCTGCAATCAATATGGAACATGCCAGATATCAACTTGGGTTACCTAAGTTTATCAAGCTCGTAGGTTGTGCGGCTAGATTAGAGCCGGGTAAAGGTCATAAAGCGCTAATATCGAGCTTAAAAGACCTCCCTAGTGATTATCATTTAGTACTTGCGGGGGATGGGAGCTTAAAGCAAAGTTTACGAACACACGTTACCTCTTTAGGCTTGGAATCACGCGTCCACTTTTTAGGTAACGTTCAAAACATGCAGGTTTTTTATTCAGCAATTAATGTTTTTTGTTTGTTTTCTGAACGAGAAGGGTTACCTCTGTCAATTTTAGAAGCTATGGCCTGCGGGCTTCCTATTGTTGCCAGTGATGTGGGAGGAATTCATGAAGTCCTAACACCTAAACAAGGAATTTTATTAAGCCCTACAGCACATAGTGGCCTGCCATTTGCTCTTATTAAAGCGATAAAGTTAGAACGTGGTCCATCTATTCGAGCACATGCAATCGCAATCGCGGATGTTTCTCAAATGAGTTCGCAGTACGACCAATTATACCGAGGCCTTAATGCATAAGGAATAAATAATATGTCAATATTTGCAATTGTGTTTTTCGTGTTAATTCTGATGGCCATATATCACCATATAGGGTATATGGCTGTACTTAAACTAATGAATAGTATGAAAAATAATAGTGTGGGGGAAGTTAAACCTAGCGATAACCAGACTGAAACACCAACTATTGCTATTTTGATGTGTGCCTATAATGAGGCTGAATATATAGAAGAAAAGCTACATAATTTGGGGTCATTACTTTACCCTAATCATAAATATGATATTCATATCTATTTTGATGGTTGTACTGATAACACGTATGAGTTAGCGAAATCAGTTTCATATCAGCTAGAGTCTAACAATGTGCATTGCAATTTGCATTTGCAAATTGAGAATAAAGGCAAAACCGCGGGTTTAAACACGTTGATTTCTATGACTAGAGATAGATACGATATATTGGTGTTTACTGACGTTAGTGCACTGTTAAGTATTGATGCCCTGAATAAAATAGAGCAGGATTTTAGAGATAATGCCGTGGCTGTATCAACGGGTCAGTATACGCTACAAGATTCAGCGCCAATTTCGCAGCAATCCTACTGGCAATATCAAAATACCCTAAAAAGGCTTGAGTCTAATGTAGGTGCTGTGATTGGAGTACCTGGAGCGATGTTTGCTGTGCGTTCAGAATTAGTGACTGTGCTGGAACCAAATGCTATCAACGATGACTTTATATTGTCGATGCGAGCATTGGCTCACGGAGGCAATGCAATAATCAATGATGAGGTGGTCATGTACGAATGTGACTGTGACGACCAAGTACAAGATTACACTCGCCGAGAGAGGGTCGGAGCTGGGAATTGGCAACAAATTAAACTGTTGATGCCTTTAATGAACTTCAAGTTAGGATGGACAAGTATTAACTTCCTATCCCATAAAGTATTACGAGGTTTGATGCCAATTCTCCTTCTAGGGATGTACCTTGCATTGATAGCTGAGGTGATAATATATCAAACACAATGGTCTATGATCGTCAGCAGTGGGCTGCTAGCTGTCCATTTAACCAGTTTGTTCAAGTTTCTATTTAACACTAAAAAGCGATTGGTCATTTTGGACCAAATAGCTTATGTACTAAATAGTTATTGGATAGCTTTAATAGGTATTGTGAAATTTGAATATGGGTATTTTGATTCGCCTTGGAAACGAGTATCGAGCGCCACAACGAGATGTAATGGTGTTAAGTGTGCGAAAAGGGTACTGGATATTATTGGAGCCAGCGTCGGTATACTGCTTGTGTCACCAATTATGTTAGGTGCAGCTATGGCGATTAAATTATCGTCTAAAGGCCCGGTATTATTTAAACAGCTAAGAGTCGGTGAAAGCACCGATGAATTTGTGTCATTATTTTATGTATATAAATTTCGCTCTATGGTGGTGGATGCTGAAGCGAAAAGCGGCGCGGTATGGGCCAGTAAGAACGACCCTCGTATAACGCCCATCGGCTCGTTCCTACGAAAAACGAGAATTGATGAATTACCTCAACTTTGGAATGTGCTGATCGGAGAGATGTCTTTAATTGGTCCTCGACCAGAAAGACCTGTTTTTTATGCTAAATTAGAGAAATCCATACCGTATTTTTGCCATAGAACTTATGGGTTGAAACCTGGGATATCAGGTCTTGCTCAAGTAATGAATGGTTATGATGAATCTGTGGAAGATGCAAGAAGTAAAATTGGCTGGGATTATGCCTATGTATTAAGTATGTCATCACCTTTGAGTTGGATTAAAATGGAATTCACCATACTATTTAAAACCATACAGGTTGTTGTATTAGGAAAAGGCCAGTAACGACAATCTGCTTTGCAAAATGCAATAGTTTTATTAAATTCCTTTGCATTTTGCAGTAATTATCAATTATTTATTTATAAAACAACATATTGTTTAAAGTACAAAGTTGGCACTATAGTTGTAATAGTAATCATAACTTCTATTATAAACTTGGTGATGATCATGACTAAAGCAACTTACTCAAATACCCCTCGTGTTTTACCTTTACCTCGCGACTTTTCAGGCTTTACTGTGGATAGCTTTCGGGATGAGTTTGAAAAACTCGCTGTTTGTGACAATACAAACATCATTTTAGACTTTTCAGAAACGGAATTTATTGATTCTTCAGGTATAGGGGCTATGGTTTTCTTATACAAACGAATTGAAAAGAAAGGACAAAATCTTGCTTTGTTAAAAGTAAATGGGCAGCCCTTCAAATTAATGAGTTTACTAAGGGTCGACAAAACGATTCCTTTCATTGAGCAGCTTGAATTGTAAGCAAGGAGAATTTATGAAGCACATAACACTATTTTTATCGGTAATAGTCATGATAGGCGGATGTGCTTCTTGGCCTGAAGAAGGGCAAGGAGGTTGGGCAGAACATTACAGTCAGCATAAAAGTGAGGACGGTAAAAAGCATTTGGGTGATACGGATCACGTATTTTCTGATGACATAAATGTTGTTACTAACGAATTTGAGCACCTTGTGATGAAACTCGATTTGCTAAAAGCTCAAGGGATCCGTGATTGTATGCCTGCACAACTGTTAAAAGCACAAGTCTATGAAAATCGCATTCGCCGCTTAATTTCAGCACAAATGTGGGCCGATGCGGAACATGATTTACTCATTCACTACCATGGTCTTAATCAACTTTCAGGGCATTTTGAAATGGTACAAGCGATGACGAAGTGTGCCCCTAATAATGATGTAGTAGTCGTGAAAGAAGTGCCTGTTAAAGTTAAAAATCAAATAACAGACTTATTGAATAGTGATAACCAGTTTGCATTTGATGACTATCAAATCACACCTAAATATATGGGAAGAATAGCCCAAGCAGCGGATTTAATTAAGCAAGTCTCTGATATTTCGATATTATTAGTTGGACACACAGACAAAGTGGGTAACCATGATAACAACTATGAACTCGCACTTAAACGGGCTGAAACCGTAAAGCACTGGCTTGGTGTGTATGGTGTACAACAACAGACGATCACAACGTTAACACAAGGTAGTTTACAGCCATATAACAATATAAGTAATAGTGACGCAGAACGACACTCTGATCGGCGTGTCGAAGCAATAATTTTATCACTGACGGAAATCAACAACGGTAAACCTGTCAAAGCAGGATCGTTAGTTGAATGGACAAAGGTGATTAAAGCAACTAAGGAGTAATGTTATGCGGCTGTTTCTTTGCTTAGTTTTATTATTGTCGTTTTTAATATCTGCTAATACTCACTCAAAGGGTACAGATACAATTCAAATTGGTAATAAGTTATTTCTTTACGTCCCAGGTGAAGCTGAATTTGAAGCCGTGTTTGAAGTCGGTAAAGACGGGGCAATTGTATTACCAGAAGTAGGTCGTGTGCAAGCCTCTGGTAAAACAGTTCAACAATTCCAAAATGAGATGAAAATAACGCTTGGAAATGTTTATAGGGCAATGGATGACTTTTATATAGAGCTACGAGCCAAAGATATTTTCATAACAGTGTTGGGTTATGTTAATGCACCAGAACAAATTAGCATCCCTTTTGATGGAAACATTCAAACTGTAATAGCGAAAGCGGGTGGGTTAAAACCAGGAGCGCAGCTTGATAGACTTCAAATTAGGCGCGGTGAGTCTATTATTGAATTTGATTATAAGGCTTACTTAGACTCGGGCAATGTCAAGATACTCCCTAATTTACAAAGTGGAGATATCGTATTCGTGCCGGTATCCCCTTTACTTGGTAATGTGCAAATAGACTTTGATGCGCAAACTCTCAGTGCAACCGGGGATGCTAGCGCAGGCAGCGCAATTACCCTATTGGGGGAAGTACATAACCCTGGTAGCTTTTCATTTAAAGACGATATGAGTGTATTAGACGCCATAATGCGAGCCGAAGGCGTTACTCGATATGCTGATGTTACAAAAATCAGAGTTATTGTCGATAAGACCCCTCAAGTATTTGACTTAAAAGCATACTTAGATAAACCAAATAAAGACAATATGCCTGATTTAAAAGCAGGTTCAACCATTTACGTTCCTATCATGGTGGATGATGTAAATACCACTGCGCGGACAGTCTATATTATGGGGGAAGTCCAGAAGCCGGGGGCGTATGAAGCACCCGATAATATCAATTTCCTCGATATATTGGCGAATGCAGGCGGCCCAACACGGTTTGCAGAAACCCGACAAATTAGAATTTTAACACCTGCTGGAGAAAATATTTTATTTGATTTGCAAGGATACAGTGAAGGGATTGTTTCAGCAGAGATCCCTTTGCTTAACCCTGGAGACGTTATTTTTGTACCGGAAAAAACAGATTTAAACGAGAAAAGTTGGTTAAAAATTCCGCCGAGTCGGGCTATTAAAATCATTGGCGCAATTTTCTCTCCAGGTAGATATGAGTGGAGTCAGGAGATGGACTTTACAGATCTATTAGGTCATGCAGGAGGCCCAACAAAAGGTGCCAACATTAATGATATTAAAATAGTACGAAATGGAGAGGTAACGAAGCGATTTGACTTAGAAAAGTACACGATATCGGATGGGAAAACACCCTTACCCAGTCTACAAGCAGGTGACACAGTGATTGTGGAAGAATTACCGGTAGATCCTGCTGATAATAAATCACAATGGATCCGTCAAGAGTCAAGCAAGTCAATATATATTATGGGTCAGGTAGGGTCTCCAGGGCGATATTCATTTAATCACAATATGCACTTCATAGACATCTTGGCAGCGGCCGATGGACCAAATGGCAACGCGGATATAAAAAACATTAGAGTGACACATAGAAATGAAGATAAAGCCAGAGTGAGTAAGCTCGATTTAGCATTATATTTTGAAACAGGAGATGAAACTCTGTTTCCTAATGTTCTACCTGGAGACACTATTTTTGTCCCTGAAAAAACTAAAGACTGGTTGCGAAAACCAAAGGAACAAGTGGTAAGAATTATGGGGGCAATTCAAAAGCCAGGGCGCTATAATTTTGATGACACCATGACTTTGTTAGATATACTCGCTGAAGCTGGCGGGCCAACAGGGTCTGCATTAATTGACAAAATAGTGGTTGTGAATCATTCATGTTGTAAAGAGCGTTCACGGGTTTTTGACTTAGAAGCTTTTGTGAAAAATCCAAACTCAGTAAATATACCGGTACTCAGAGCTGGAGATACGCTATACATACCAGATAAAGGCCAAGACTTAATGAGTCAGTTTAAAGATAACTTTGTTGATTTTATAACTATTATAGCATTAGTGGTGGGCTTATGAACCTTATTCCTCATCAATATCAAGAAGTTGAAGATATTGGTAATGAAATTATTGATAACAACGCTCGATGTGTCACATTTATTTCACTTGAGGGCAATTCAGGCTCTTCAACTGTATGCGCAAGTGTAGCTCAACGGTTTAAAGCGAACGGACACCGTGTATTAATTATCGATTTAAATCCAATAAACCCCCTAAAGTTAGATGAAATTGCGCAACCTACGGGTCCTGAATGGTGTTTCAGCGATATTACCTGTCAATTGAATATTATTGAGCATAATCAAGTCGACTTGCTAACCATGCAAAATCTATCTAATTTGGAGTCTGCAAAAAATAAACAAGTTATGAAAGAAGCCGTCGAGCGACTTTCCCAAGAGTATAATTATATTCTTTTAGATATGTCACCGGCGACAAAAATGAATAGGGGAAACGTGCCGTTACATGCGCTGAGCTTGTGTAGTGATATGACAATTGTAACCGTTGGTTTGGGCATAAATGATGAAGAGTCGCTATGCACCAGTATTAAAAATATTAAACAAGGTGGACATCAACACGTAAGAGTCGTAGTGACGCAACATCATTTCGCACCTTTAGGGGAAAAACTCATTAACGCATTAGAGCGACACCGAAACCGTTGGCCAAGAATAACACAATTTTTAATTAACAAGGTAAATCGTCAAACTTGGCTATTTCATCCACACTAATTATAAGTCAATCATGAACGAACCAATATACCACAGACGCTTCAGTTTAATCGCACCCGCTGTTACTGAGATCCGGCACGTTCTTAAACATGTTTTGAGTGGGTTAGCCGTATTAAGTGATGACCTTGATGCTGCTGGGCTCGTTATAACTGAGTATTTAACGAACCTTTTACGGCATAGTAAGGGAGAAGATGAAACGATTGTGTTACTCATAACACGAAACAAAACAGGAGATTACACATTAGAAGTGATTGATAATTTAACGCCTTACGATTTATTTGCATGTAATGAATCTGATTGGGATATTAACAGCGGCATACTAGTTGAGGGAGGAATGGGTGTTGAGCTTATAAGGCATTATTTTCCAAAAGCGGCATACACGAGCAAGCGTAGTAAAAACCACTTTTCTATACCACTAACCCAAGGCAAGAATAAGCCTAAAGCCGTTTATGTTGACGACGATCTTGCTCAACTGGCATTAATAAATGCATACCTAAAAGACGACTATGACGTAATCGTTTGCCAAGAGTTGAGTGAGGCTTGGCAAGCGATCACACTGCATGATGTACAGGTATTGATTTTGGATTACCAATTACAAAAGCAAACATCAGAACCATTGCTTACGAAGTTAAATGGTTCTGATCATAGGAGTACACTGTCCGTAGTCATGCTAACAGGCACAGATTCTGATGATACGATTACCCGTATAAACCGTTTGGGTATTGACGATTATTTAGTGAAGCCAGTTAAAAAAATTAGATTACTGCAAAGTTTAGAGCGAGTGACGAATAGGGTTAAAGCGTTTGAGTATCAAATAGAAGCGCCACGTAGTATCGATAATTACCGACTAAATGAGGGCCTTAATGCCCATTTATTTGGCTCAATCGAGGTAGGTGATGGCGGTGATTTCTTTATGCCTATCCCAAATCAACAAAATGGATTTATTTTAGGTGATATGATGGGGCACGGCATTCAAGCGAGAAAAGAAAGTTTTGCGATTAAAGGGTTTGTCCGCGGTTTTTTGGCAAGCAAACCAAATTGTAATGAATTGCTCAATACGCTTAATCAAGCGTTATATGAAGAGCAGTTATGTAAAAATAGCTTGGTCACTCTGCTTGCAGGATATGTTTCAAACGGGCATTTTTATTGGCTGAATGCAGGGCACCCGCCGCCGATAGTAATAAAGTCAAATGGGACATTAAGTGAGTTAGCCGGTGTAGACCCGTTATTAGGATTGTCATCTGAACATCAGTACGAAGTTTACTCTGTGTCACTAAAGGATGTATTACATATTTTGGTTTATACCGATGGGTTGTTTGATAATCGAGAAACAGATGAAAGCGAGTTACTGCAACTTAAACAAATCTTACCTAATCTATCTTTGAGTCAGAGCGAATTTGCATCTACACTTTGGCACAATTCTCAAGTTAGTTTGACAAAAGAGATTGACGATGCATCGCTAATCGTTATTAATTAGTTATAATAAATTCATAAGCATAAAAAGAAGGAAGTTGCCTATGCCGCCAAAAATTCTAATAGTTGAAGATACAGAGTCTCTGGCTTTGATGTACCAGTCGTATTTAATCCCAACAGGGATGACAACACGGGTTGCAGCCACAGGTGCAGATGCTTTGGCTACCATTGCTGAATTTACGCCTGATCTTATTCTACTAGATGTCATGCTACCAGATATGAATGGGCTGGATATTCTTTCTTCTTTACAAGGTGATGATCAGCCGCAAGTTATAGTTCTAACGGGGCATGCGACTAAAGAAATGGCAATACAAGCCATAAAGCTTGGCGCCAATGACTTTTTAGAAAAACCCATAGAAGCTGACCGCTTTAGGATCACAATAAATAATGCTCTGAAGTTAAAAGACCTAAAAAGTACGGTCGAAAAATATCAAGCAACATATGAGAATGGACGCTTTTTTGACTTAATAGGCAGTTCTCGCGCCATGCAATCCGTTTATCAAATCATTAATTCAGCAGCAGCCAGTAAAGCAACCGTATTTATAACCGGAGAAAGCGGGACAGGTAAAGAGCTATGTGCAAAAGCGGTACATCAAGCATCACCTCGGGCCAGTAAACCCTTTATTGCTCTCAACTGTGCCGCAATTCCTAAAGACTTAATAGAAAGCGAAATATTCGGGCATTTAAAAGGGGCATTTACAGGTGCAATAGCAAATAGAGAAGGAGCTGCTGGTCAAGCGAATGGAGGGACTTTATTTCTAGACGAACTCTGTGAAATGGATATAAATTTGCAAAGCAAACTTCTTCGCTTTATACAAACGGGCTGTTATCAGCAAGTTGGGAGTGAAAAAGAAACTAAGGTAGATGTTCGTTTTGTTTGTGCCACAAATAGGGATCCATTACTAGAGGTACAAGCGGGTCGATTTAGAGAAGATCTTTATTATCGTCTTCACGTGATCCCGATAAATTTGCCCCCTTTACGAGAGAGGGGAAGAGATATCATTGAAATTGCTGAGGCGTTATTCTTTAAAATTAGTAAAGAAGAATCACATCCCTATAAAGGTATTTCTGACGATGTTAAGCGGGCTTTTTTAGATTACACATGGCCTGGTAATGTTCGCCAATTGGAGAACACCGTACGTAATACCTTAGTGCTCAACCCAGATGAATGGATTGATCTGGATATGGTGCCTGCTTTACTGAGTTCGCAAAACACCAATGCTCAACCTTTGGTGCAATCGGCCCTTAATGTGGCTCCGTTAGCACCAACTACTAGAAGCGTTGATAATTCAAGTTTAGAACAGCGAACGACGTTGGGATCGATGCAAGATATTGAACCTCTATGGGTTATAGAAAAGCGGTATATAGAGCAAGCGATAGCGCTTTGCCAAAGCAATATTCCAAAAGCAGCAGCCTTGTTAGATGTTAGCCCTTCTACAATTTATCGTAAAATCAAGGGCTGGGAAGACGCACAGGCATAATGATTATATGCGGGATGGGCACTGACCTGAGTACGCTTCATGTAAAAGTGTCCACTGTGCATGGCCCGAGAATCTTTGCGCCACAATGCTATGTGCATATTGTTTCATCATAATCAAATTTTCTGGGGCGATTTTCGTTATTTCGTCAATTTTTCTTGTCAATAAATCAACATCATAGGCCGGCATGACCCAACCACTTAGGTTGTTTGTAATGACGTTTGAGACAGCACCTACATCTAAGCTAATGACCATAACGCCATGATTCATTGCTTCTAAAATAGCCATTGGTAATCCTTCTTGTCTCGAGGTTACGCATAACACATCAATATTTTTCCAAATTTTTTCAGATGGGACCACTCCATGACACACAACATGTTCTGGTATATCAAGTGTTTTCTGCATATCTCCATCACCAAACATATGCCACTCGATCATGTTTTGTTTGACCATGTGGTTTGCAACTTCAATGAACCTGTCTGGGCCTTTTTCGTATGAAAACCGCCCAACAAAACCTACTTTTAGCTTGTTCGCGCTGTGATAAGTAGAGCTTGTGACTGCCAATGGGGTCGTTTCAATAAAGTTGTCGAGTACTTCCGCCTCTTTTAACTGGTTTTTAATTCGTTTTGATACAGCGAAATTAATAGAAAGTCGTGCGGTTAATTTATCCAAAATGTTATAAAGCCTAACCATTCCTTGACCCGTTTCTCCTGCGTGGTAAGTGCTGATACAACGTACTTTTAGATACTTACACATTAGTCTGCCCAATATACCGGCTTTGTACCCATGGGTGTGAACTACGGTGTCATTTGAAAAACTCGCAAATGCCGATTTTAAACTTGAAATGGAGCCATTTAAAAATTCAAATTGAATATTGTTAGATTCTAGCTTATTGTAAAATAGTTGGTTATCGTGGTTTTGGTAAAATAGGACTTTGCATATAACGCCTTTGCGCTGTAATAATTTAGCAAGCTCTACTAAGTGAGACTCAATACCGCCGAATATTGAAGAATCAACAAATAATACAACGTCATATTTCATATCTAACTCCAGGGGTATACATGATAGATTTAACGACCTATTCTCAACTCCAAGTTGATGTTGGCGAAGAGCTTGCCGCACAACTTTTAGGTGTTTATTTAAGTGAGTCGCAAGTTTTAATAAAAAGGCTGACTACATCGAATGACTGCGACCTACTTCAAATTACAGCACATAGTTTAAAAAGCAGTAGTCGAAGTTATGGTGCTCTGCAATTAGCCGAACTATGTGAAAAAATTGAGCATCAGATAAAAACTGTCGGTGTTTGTGATGAAGTTACAGCTTTGATTGCAGCTGCTCATCAGCAAAGTACCGTCACGTTTACTGATGCATACAAGTTAATTAATGGTACATGTTGAGTTAACCTTAGTGCTAAGTGGCAGTTTTAGCAACTGAGAGAAAACATGGCTTAGCTGCTCTATGTTATGCTGCGTACTCTGAGTATCATTTAGCTCGTCACAGTGCACAACTATTTCTTCGATTGCCTGTGGAGAAATACTTAAATCACAGAATTGATAACCTAGCTTTTCTTGCATCCAGTCGATGATCGTTTCTCCTTTAAGAGACCGAGCAACGCTATTTTCTTCTGCAATATTTTCAATAAAAATTCTACATGCAGCGGTATTTTCAATCGCATCACCAATTTCTTTAACTAATAGTGGTGGCATTACACTCGATATAATACTACCAGGTCCAATTAAAACTAAGTCTGCGTTGGTAATTGCATCAACTGCGCCCTTAGCTGCACGAACTGATTTTGATAGACCAATCGCATCAGGCAGTTCCGTCAATGCGTCTATTTCACATTCACCTACGACCTGTTCGCCGTTTGCATAGGTTGCCACTAAGTCGGTTGCTGAATCAGACATAGGTAAAATTGTTTCAGCATTCCCCAGCATTGCATTAAACCAAGCAACCGCTTCTGTTGGAGAGTCTGTAAGCTGCATCAAACCTAGCAGCGTCAGATTACCTAAACTATGCCCATCCAACTCACCGCCATCAAAACGATGCTCAAATATTGAATGTATAAGTGATTGTTTGTCGGTTAACTGTAAGCAGCACCTACGAATATCACCTAAAGCAACACATTCTTGAGATTCTCTGAGTCGGCCGGTACTTCCTCCGTTATCGGTAGTGGCAACAACCGCTGTTAAATCACTACATAAAGGTCTTATTGCTGAAAGTACTTGTGCTAACCCATGACCGCCGCCTAAACATACTATTTTCATGCTATCTCCAAACTGATATTTTTTAACTAGTTATGAAAAAGCAGGTTTTATTCCAACTTTAAATAATGATTAAGCTGTTGAATTTAAATAAATGTATCTAAATATAATTTGAAATAAATGCGATTTAGAACTATCTTTGCAAAGTGCAAAGCAATTTAAAATCATGGTGTTCTACAATATGCAAAATGGAAGTTTGATAAGCCCAAGTAAGTTACAGCGAACCTTAATAAAAATAAATTCGAGCAATGATTTTGAGCAGTTATATAGTGAAATTGACAGGGCTATGGCCGAGTTGTTTTCATATCAAGCTTGTGTTGTATTAGCATCTAGGAGCAAAGGCGCTTATCGTACCATTGCAACTTCTAGCATTTTGTTTAATGATGAAAGTTGGTATGAGTATGTTGATTTATTCGCACAAGGAATATCAGAAAATGAACAATTTATACCTCATGCCGTTAGTGAGTATGATCAAACTTCAATCAGTAAAACGGTGTTATTTGGGTTAAATAATAGTTTGGTTTTTAAGTTATCTGAATTGTGTGGCCAAGGTATTATTTTATTCACTGGTCTACTTAATCCGCCCTCTGACACCTACACTAATGATCTTAATTTTATAACTTTGCTAGAACAAGTGTATTTAAAAGCAGATCAACTACAAAAATCACATTCTAGAACCAGTAGTTTATTATCACTTATTGCGAACATGACCGAACGAGCTGATTTATTTAAAGAACTAGCATCCGAGTGGTTTTGGCGAACAGATACCGAGAACATATTTACGTGCGTGGATGAATTAGCACCCCATGATGATTTGTATAGTCAGTTTTTTATAGGAAAGTCAGCGTTAAAGTTACGATCTGATAATGAAATGCAACACTTGCGAAAGTGGGCTCAATTTCAGCACATATTAACCCAACATGGTGATTTTTTTGAATTCGAGTTTGAGTTAGACAGTCAACGCCATCTATGGATATCTTTGAGTGGAAAAGCTCAGTTTACCTCAATAGGTGAATTCAACGGTTATATGGGTATCGCTAAGGATATCACCTACGCAAAAGACAGAGAAATAGCATATAAGCAAGCAAAAGAAAAAGCAGAAAGTGCCAATTCAGCGAAGTCACAATTTTTGGCTGTTATGTCACATGAAATTAGAACACCTATGAATGCGATTTTAGGAATGGTTGAATTGCTCAATGATACACAATTAACAAACCAGCAAAAGGAATGGTTATCATATGCACAAAGTAGTGCCAATTTGTTATTAGGGTTAATTTCAGATGTGTTGGACTTTTCGAAAATAGAAGCCGGCACATTAACTCTTGATAATAGTGAGGTGCACTTAAAAGAACTCATTCATAGCATCGCCGCGCAATTTGAATCTCACTCAGAAGCTGGCAAGCTCAATTTTGAACAAATTATTGAGCAATCAGTACCGAGCATTGTAAACGGTGACAGTACTAGGTTAGGGCAAATACTATTTAATTTATTGGGGAATGCGTTTAAGTTTACCAGCTATGGTCGTGTCACTTTACATGTAAGTGTGATTGAGAACAGTGTCAAAATTCAAATTAGTGATACAGGTATTGGGATTGCCGAACAAGATCTAAGTCGGTTGTTTAAGCCGTTTAATCAAGTCAGTGATAGCGTTAAACGCAAGCAACAAGGTGTTGGTTTAGGTCTCAGCATAACTAAAAAACTTATAGAGTTGATGCAAGGAAATATAACTTGTTCCAGTTTGCTGGGGGTTGGCACTACATTTACAGTAAGTTTGCCTTTTGAAAAAGTGTGTATCCCGGAAATAGAAAACGAAATACCAGTTAAACAAAGGACACTTTCAATACTTGTCGCTGAAGACAACAAGCCTAATCAAGTGCTTATAGAAGCACTTTTGAAAAAACTAAACCACAAAGTAACGTTAACCGAAACAGGTTCTGAAGCATTAAATGCTATAAAAGCGAATGACTTCGATTTGGTGTTAATGGATATGATGATGCCGGTGATGGATGGTCTTACCGCAACAAAGTACATACGGGAAGAAATGTCATTGACCATTCCTATCTTTGCACTAACTGCAAATGCGGGACAATCAGACAAAGTAAATTGCCTGAATGCAGGAATGAATAAAGTGCTTACTAAGCCAATTCGATTTATTGAATTAAGCAATGCTATCAGCTCACTCTATGATGCACCGGTTAAAAAATAGAACTAAAACTGTTCTTTTGTTTAACGATATCTAGTGTGGTTCTCAAGTCAGTTACTTGCTTATTGTATATGAAATTACCCATACTAATCCTTTTCACATCAAGTAATGAGAGCTCATCAAAGCTAGATAACCTCAGCTCTGGATAAAGCTATTTTTCTCACTCTCGGCGTTGCTTTCATTTGTAATAGCCCGCTA